>PUJZ01000071.1 GCA_003550345.1 Methanomassiliicoccaceae archaeon | reverse complement strand
GGCCGAAGCGCCACCGACTGTCCCGCCTTCCATGAGCCTGAGGGGCGGCGCCCTGTCCGGGCTCCAGCACCCTAGCAGGCGTCAGCGTCCCCTGATGGACGGGCGCGAGCGAGTAGGGCGGTGGCCGCGGCGGAGATCGCCAACGGGAACCAGAACGTGACCGTCCTCGCCATCAGGGCCAGGGCCATCCCGGCGGCGAAGGGCACGCCGTTGATGCTCAGCACCAGCGCCAGGGTCCCCTCGAAGGTCCCCAGCCCGCCGGGCGTCAGCGGCAGCATGCTGACCAGGTAGGCGGCGTAGGTGGCGGCGATCGCCAATGTCAGGCCGATCTCGATCCCCAGCAGCGAGGCCACCAGGAAGATCTTGACCGGATAGAGCCCCCAGACAACGAAGGAAAGCAGGAAGAGGGACCTCCTCTCCGCCGGCGGGGACAGCTCCCGGGAGCGGGACGCCGCCGTGGCCAGGTAGTCGACGGCCTTCGCCGCCCTTCCCCTCAGGCCGGGCGCCTCGGGCCGATGTCCGGCGGGGCGCGGGCCACGGTTGATCGACCACGCCAGCAGCCCCAACGGTATCGCCAGCATTACGAATGCCGCGTACACCGCCGCCGGGAGCGCGATGAGGAAGGGGGCGGCCACGAGGAAGGCGGCGCATATGGCCAGGAAAGGGAGCAGGGAGACGTACTTGTGCACCAGCAGGAAGCTGGTGAGCGTATGGTAGCAGGCCCCGGTGCGGCGGCGGAAGAGGTAGACCTTGGCCGCTTCGCCGCCCAATTTCGATGAGGGCGTGACGCTCTCCACGAAGTTGCCTGCCAGGTGCACCTGGAACACGTCCCGGAAACGGAGGGAGGGGTCCTCCTTCCTCAGAAGGACGTGCCATTGGTAGGCGGTCATCGCCATGGTGGCGACCTGCAGGGCGAAGAGGGCGGCCAGGAATGTTATCAGAGTGGGCGCCGCCACGCCCGACCAGACCTCCGTTATCGAATCCCAGCCGCTGAGGAAGGTGACGGCCGCCAGCACCCCTATACCCGTAACCCAGAGCAAAGCCTTCCTGTTCATCGCGTCCACCTCATGCGCTGTAGAGCAGAGAGCGGTCGAAGGTGGGCATCAGGTGCCCCGCCCTCCCGGCGGCGGGCATGGCCATGCCCTTGAACCCGTAGGACTCCTTGAGGCCGCCCCGCGGCACACGGACCACCGCCCTGACGCCGGGACGGCCGCGGAGGATGTTCTCCAAGACCTCCCCTTTGGGCTCCACATGCAGGGCCAGCACCGCCTTGTCATAATGGAAGGGCAGCTCGTCCAGGCCGTCGCAGTGCAGCGCCTGGACCAGGCCGTCCATCCCCATCCGGCCGAGGAGGCCCTCCGCGCCCTCGGCCGCCGCGGGATCCCGGTCCACGGCGATCACCCTGGCGCCGCTGAGGCGGGCGATGAGCACGGCGGTGAAGGGGAGGGAGCCGCAGCCCACGTTGAGCACCACATCTTCCTCTGTTATCCCTGCCAGGGCGATCTCGCGCCTGACCACCCTGCCGTAGGGCAGCATGTAGAGCTCGAAGAGGCAGCGGCTGCTCTGCAGCCGTTTCTCGAAGGCGCAGGTGAATCTCTGTATGATCCTGCTCTTGTTCACGAGACCGCAACATGGAGGAACGATAAATAGTTTAGGGAATCCTAAAACATTTTATATCTCCTAAATGTTCCCCTTATCCATGGAAGGTGAAAGGACGCAGTGCGGCAGCCCCATCATGCCCGCAGGCAGCATCGATGCGCCGCCCGTCGAGGCGTCGTCAAAAGGCCGTTCGCCGGCGCCCCTCGGGCCCAGGCACAGAGCTGGATCGGTGCTCGGAGGCGTCTTCAAGACCTTGGAGGCGCTCGCCTGCCGCTCCACGGTCCTCGCCCGTGTCTACGAGGAGCTGTTCTACAGCCCCACGCTGCACCGCGAGATGGACATGGCGGAGCTCGCCGCCGGGTCCAAGGTCCTGGTGGTCGGCAGCGGCCGTCTTCCGATGACCGCCGTCCACCTCGCCCGGCATGGCCATGATGTCACCGCGGTGGACAACGACGCAGCCGCCACATCGGCGGCGCGGAGATTCTCGCAGCGCTCCGCCGCCGGTCTCAATGTACGCTTCGAGACCGGCGACGGCGTGGACGCGGACGCCGATGGCTATGATGCGGTCTGGATAACCTTCAGCGCCTCCCCCAAGCAGAAGGTGCTCCAGCGCGCTCTGGACACCATGTCCGAAGGGGCGAAGGCGGTCTTCCGCAACCCGCGGGGCGTTGTGACAAGGTTCTACGAGCCCGTGGACGAGGAATGCCTCGGGCCCAGCGCGAAGCGCTCCCGCCATCTCCTCGGCAAGGAGTCGGTGATGCTGGCCAAAGGCGCCTGCGACGGGCCCTTCTCGGTGGGGGGCTCGCAGCGGAGGATCACCCTGGCATGCCTGCAATGCGGCCTGCAAGGGGTGATAGCGGAGTGCCCCGAGGACCCGGTGCTGAACGCCCTCGGCCTGAGGCCCGGCAAGACCGTGGTCAGCATATCGAGGCAGCCCTTCGGCGGCCCGTTGCTGGCCTCGGTGGACGGCCGCAAGGTGGCCATAGACGCCCAGGTGGCGTCATCTATTCTGCTGGTCTGATCCATGGGCCAGGAGATCCTCCTCATCGGGCCTCCCAACGTGGGGAAGAGCGTCCTCTTCAACCGCCTCACCGGCCTCGACGTGTCGATGGCCAACTATCCCGGCACCACGGTGGAGTTCAAGAAGGGCGAGGCCAAGGCCGACGGCCGGCGCTTCACCCTCATCGATGTTCCGGGCACCTATGACCTCAAGGCCTCCAACGAGGCGGAGAAGGTGGCGGTGGAGATGCTCTCCGGCAGCCCGGCGGGGGCGGTCTTCGTGCTGGACGCCAAGAACCTGGAGAGCAGCATCCATCTGCTACTGCAGGTGCTGGACAAGGGCATACCCACGGTGGCGGCGGTGAACCGCTCCGACCTGGTTAAGGGGAGGGTCGACCTGGAGAGGCTCTCCGCCGAGGCCGGCATACCGGTCATCAGGACGGTGGCGGTGGAGGGCGAGGGCGTGCCCCAGCTGGAGGAGCTCATCGTCAGGCTTCTGGACGGCACGGTGCCGCCGGCACGGCCGCTGTTCCACGGATGGAGGGAGGCGGAGAGGATAGCTGGCCGCGTCCGCGCCGCCCCTGAGGACGGAGGGAGGAGGGAGCGCTGGGGCGACCTGATGGTGCGGCCGATACCCGGCATCCCTCTGGCAATCATCATTCTCATACTGATCTTCGCTTTCGTGGTGGGCCTGGGCATGGGACTCAGGCGCTTCGTCCTCATGCCCTTCTTCGAGGCCTTCGTCTTCCCGCCGCTGACCGCCGCGGTGGAGGCCACGGTGGCGGAGGGCATGCTCAGGGAGATACTGGTGGGGGAGTACGGCTTCCTCATCAAGTCCATCGAGTGGCCCCTGGGCCTGGTGCTGCCCTACATCATATCGTTCTACCTGGCGCTGAGCATCCTGGAGGACAGCGGCTACCTGCCGCGCCTGGCGGTCCTGGTCGATGGCGTTTTCCGGCGCATGGGCCTCTCCGGCTCCAACATCATACCCTTCCTGCTGGGATACGGCTGCGCCGTTCCCGCCATCATGTCCACCCGCAACATGAGCGACAGGAGGAAGAGGGTGGTGGTGGCCTCCGTCGTCTGCCTCTCGGTGCCCTGCGTGGCGCAGTCCGGCGCGTTCATAGCTCTGCTGGCGGAGCACTCGCTGCTCCTGGTCGTCCTCCTGTTCGGCTTCTCCCTGATGGCCGCCTTCGTCTCCGGCGCGGCGATCAGCCGCCTGCTGGGCGTGCGCAGGGACATGATGGTGCAGGAGATACCCGAGCTCCTCCTCCCGGACATGAGGATGCTGGGCAAGAAGCTGCTGCTGCGGGTTAGGCACTTCCTCAAGGACGGCGTCGTCCCCATGGTGGTGATAATCGGGGCGGCCTCGGTTCTATACGAGACCGGCGTCCTGCTGCGGGTCAGCGACCTGATGGAGCCGCTGGTCACCGGTTGGCTGGGGCTGCCGAAGGAGGCCTCCACTCCCCTGATCCTCGGGGTGTTCCGCCGCGAGCTGGCGGTGCTCCCGCTGTTGGACATGGGCCTGGGTACGCTGCAGCTCATGACCGCCTCGGTCATCGCGCTGCTGTACATCCCCTGCATCGCCGTCATCGGGGTCCTGGCGAAGGAGTTCGGCCTCAAGGTCTCGGCCGTCCTTCTCCTGGCGACGCTGGCGGTGTCCTTCCTGGTGGGAGGGATGATAGCCCAGGCGGGCATGCTCCTCTTCTAGCCACGCAACACAAGGCAAATGACGCCCTCATTCCAAAGGCCTGGCCGGCGATGAGCTTGAGAGGCAGTCTTTCCCGTATGTGCCGATTCTTAGGTATATATTTATGATTTTAGCTATATATTGATTGTCTGGATATAGGTGTTTTGTATATTATTTTCACTTCATTAACATAGTTATATATATTCACAGGTCAGTGAATTCACAGTTTGCTAGGGGGTGCTTGAACGGAGCGAGAACATGGCGAAGGAGATCACAACGGTCATCGTGGCCACGGTCCTCATCTTAGCTTTGCTGGCCCCCTTCGCCTCATACAGGTCCGCCGCCGATCCCGGTGACGGCCCGATCCTCATTTTCGATCTGCAGGGGCTTCAGGACATCCAGAACGACCTGAGCGCCCACTATGTCCTGAACAACTCGATCGACGCCAGCGACAGCTCGGGCTGGAACGGCGGCGCCGGCTTCGAGCCCATCGGCAACGAGATGGACATTTTCACCGGGACCTTCGACGGCAACGGCCATACCATAAACGGCCTCTTCATTGACCGCACCTCTACCGACTGCGTTGGCCTATTCGGTCGTATTTCAGGAACGGCAGAGATCAAGGACGTCGGGCTGATGGACGCGGACGTCAGCGGCCGCGGATGGGTCGGCGCCCTGGTCGGTTATAGTGATGGCACCGTAAACCGATCCTATTCCACTGGAAAAATCAGCGGCGATTGGAACGTGGGTGGCCTCATCGGTTACAGCAACGGCATGGTCAACCAATCCTACTCCTCTGGAGAAGTTAGCGGCAACACCCGTGTCGGCGGCCTCGTCGGTCAGAACTTTAACTCTGGCACAATCACCGAATCCTACGCCATAGGGGAGGTTAGGGGTTACGACGACGTGGCGGGCGGCCTGGTCGGTTATAATCATGGCACCGTCAGCGGATCATACGCCTCCGGGCATGTCATCGGCAACACTCACGTCGGCGGCCTCGTCGGCCACAATGAGGGCTCCGTAGACCGATCTTACTGGGACAATCAGACGACTGAACAAACGACCTCGGTCGGCGGCGAGGGCAGGACCACCGACGAGATGATGCGGCAGTCCACCTTCGCAGACTGGGACTTCGACGGCGTCTGGTGGATGGCCGACAATGAGACGCGGCCGTTCCTGCGCATGGAATGGTCCACGGAGATAAGGAACAGCCACCAGCTGCAGCTGATGGCCATGGACCGTGATTCCGATTACGTCCTCATGAGCGACATCGACCTCGCTGACGTAAAGCGGAAGAGCGGCATGTGGGGCAGCAACGAGACCGAGGGCAAGGGCTTCCTGCCCATCGGCCACCTGACGATGGACGACATAGAGAACGACAGGTTCCACTACGGGCTGAACGGCACCTTCAGCGGCAACGGCTACGAAATATCTGGGCTATACGTCAACCGCCCCGGTGACCTCGGCGGGGGGCTGTTCGTGTTCATCGGGGAGAGCGGCCAGGTCAGCGATCTCCACATGGTCGGCGTGGACATCACCGCCGGGATCGGCGTCGGGGGGCTGGCAGGGGCCAACCTGGG
The DNA here is from genome assembly GCA_003550345.1 of Methanomassiliicoccaceae archaeon. GTDB lineage: Archaea > Thermoplasmatota > Thermoplasmata > Methanomassiliicoccales > Methanomethylophilaceae > PWHV01. The sequence goes on along the minus strand of PUJZ01000071.1, from coordinate 27,357 downwards.
TGATGTCATCGGCTGCAGCGCGAGCGGCGTCGTCAATGGGACCCTCATGATGGTCGGAGGGCTGACAGGTGTGAACCTAGGGGTCATCGAGAGCTCCTCATCCTCCGTGGAGGTGAAGGGCGAGGAGGCGGCGGGCGGCCTGGTAGGCATGAATGAGGGAAGCATATCGAAGTCAGACGCCAGCGGCGATGTGCGGTCTGCGGCGGTGGCCGGAGGGCTGGCAGGCATCAACAACGGCAGCATATCGAAGTCCCATGCCAGCGGGAACGTTCTCGTCACCGACGTCGAGGATCTGGGGGGCGGCTTGGAGGCCTCTGCCGCCGGAGGCCTGGTCGGTATGAACGTCGGTGAATTGCTGGACTGTTCGGCCTCAGGCGACGTGTCCGGGGCCATCGCCATCGGCGGCCTGGCGGCGATGAACGTCGGCACCATCGTCAATTGCAGCGCCTCCGGCCGCGTCCATTCGGTCGCCATGGCCGGCGGGCTCCTGGCCCTCAACATGGGGAACGTCAGCGACTCCCGCGCATCCGGCGATGTCCTGGCGACCGGGAGCGTTGAAATGGACGAGGACATGAACGTCTCCATGGCGGGAGGTCTCATCGGCTTCAACTTCGGCAACGTAAGCGATTCGCAGGCCAGCGGCGATGTCCAAGGAATCAGCGCCGTGGGAGGGCTGGTCGCCATCAACATGGGGCTGATAAACAACAGCCATTCAATCGGCGATGTAAGGGGGGAGGTAATGGTCGGGGGGCTGCTGGCCGCAAACATGGGCCAGGTGAACGGCTCCTGTGCCAGCGGCAAGGTGGAAGCGACCGGAAGCATCGAGATGGAACCAGGGATGAACATCACCGCGGCAGGCGGCCTGGCGGGCGTGAACATGGGGATCCTGGCCCATTCGCATTTCCATGGGGCTTCTGTGAAGGGGGCCGACGGCATCGGCGGCCTGGCGGGCATGAACATGGGGTCCATAGACCAATGCTCAGCCAGCGGTGATGTGGAGGGGAACCTCACTGTGGGAGGCCTCGTAGGCCTGAACATTGGTGAGATAGAAGCCTCGCACGCGACCGGCTCCGTCAAGGCCCTGGCCATCGTGGGCGGGCTGGTGGGGCAGAACCTGCATAACGTCAGCGGCTCCTATGCGACCGGCGCCGTCGAGGCCGCGGGCGTCTTCCGTTTCAGCGCCGATGTCAACAACTCGGCGGCCGGAGGCCTGATAGGCTTCAACATGGGCAACGTCAGCTGGTCCTCGGCCCACGGTGATGTGGCCGGCATATCGGCGGTGGGCGGCCTGGCGGGCATCAATGTCGGCATGATAGAGGAATGCCATTCCACCGGAGAGGTCAGCGGAGAGGCGATCGTGGGCGGCCTGGTGGCATTCGCCATGGATGGCAGTGTGACGGGATCCTACGCCACCGGCGATGTGACGGCGACCGGCACCGTGATCGCACCCCCGGGCCTGGACCTCTCTGTGGCCGGAGGGCTTATGGCGATTAACGGGGGCCTGATCGATGCGTGCTATGCCACTGGTGCGGTTGACGGGATATCCATGGTCGCGGGCCTGGTGGCCATGAACATGGGGATCGTGAACAACTCTTTCGCCAGCGGCCACGTCTCAGCCGAATGGGCCTTGGGGGGCCTGGTGGGAGTGAACACCGATGACGCCCAGGTGAGCAACTCCCACGCCTCAGGCAGCGTCACCGCCCGCGGGTCCACGGCCGACCCGTACGGCGGCTTCTTCGACAACGTGTCCTACGCCGGCGGGCTGGTGGGGATCAACTTCAAGGGTTCGATCGACCTCTCCTATTCTACTGGGGATGTCAGCGGCCTGTACGCCGTGGGCGGGCTGGTGGGGTACAACTCCGGGAACATCTCCGGGTCCCACGCCCTGGGGGATGTGCAGGGTTGGGCTGGAGTGGGAGGGCTGGTGGCCATCAATGAGGGCGGGATAGAGGGCTCTTATTCAGCAGGGGACGTGACCGCGTCCGGGGCGGTCGCAACGGGGGACGCCTTCATGAACAATGTCTCTGTCGCCGGCGGCCTGGTGGCATTGAACGATGGCGACATTCTTGATTGCCACGCCCTCGGAGACGTACAAGGCATGTTCCTGGTCGGAGGGCTGGCGGCGTTGAACGAAGGGGTCATCGAACACTCATATTCCCGCGGGGACGCCATCGCCACCGGCACGCCGGACAGCGAGCACAGCGGCAACCTCTCCGCCGCCGGAGGTCTCGTTGGCCACAACCAGGGGCTCATCGAACGCTCTTTCGCCAGCGGCGACGTCCACGGATACACCCTTATAGGAGGGCTGGCGGGCCAGAACTTTGGGCTGATCAACAACTCCTATGCCATGGGGAGCGTGACCGCCATAGGCGCGTTGGTCCCTCCCAGCGGGGATGAGGAGGTGTCAGCGGCCGGCGGCCTGGTGGGCCTCAACGGCATGCTGATCGCCAATTCCTATTCCGTCGGTGCGGTCCTGGGCGAGGCCGCGGGCGGCCTGGTGGGCTATGAGCTCGATTTATTCACCGAACCAGAGGTCACATCATCGTTCTGGGACATGCAGACCTCCGGGCTCTCGGTCAGCGCCGGCGGCGACGGGATTACCACCGAGGGGATGCGGACGCAGGCGACATTCACAGACGCCTCCTGGGACTTCGATGAGGTCTGGACCATGGTGGATGGAAGACATTACCCCCTGTTGCAGGGCGTGGGCGGAACGGTGGTCGATGTGGGGATCCTCACGCAGCCCTCGCTGACGTACGACTTCGGCGAGGCGCTCGACCTCAGCATTATGGAAGCGGTCCTCACCTGGAGCGACGGCTTCATCGAGGCCGTTCCTTTCAGCGGATTCGTTGTGAAAGGGCTGGAGGCCGAACCGGAGGTCGGCACCGCGCTTGACCACGGCCATTCCACCGTGACCGTCACACATGCTCCTAGCGGAGAGTCCGGCCAGAGCGCCCCTCTCACAGTGAACCCGATCGTCACCGCGGTCGGGATAGAGGCCCCGGCGGTGACGACCGTGTACGACTTCGGCGAGCCGCTCGACCTCACCGGCCTGACCCTCAACCTGACCTGGAGCAACGGCAGCAGCTCCGTCCTGCCCTGGGACGACCCGTCGCTGAGCAGCGACCCGCCCCACGGCTTCCCGCTGACCCACGCCAACAGCACCGTCACCGTGACGCACACCGTCTCCGGCCATAGCGACAGCTTCGGCATAACCGTCAACACCGTGGTCATAGCGGTCGAGGTCGACACCATTCCTGACGTGACCGTCTACAACTACAACGACGCCATCGACCTCAGCGGCTTCGAGCTGAGGCTGATATGGAGCGACGGCAGCAGCTCGGTCATCGCCTGGGGCCACGGCTCCCTTGCAACGGACCCGGTGCAGGGGCATCTGTTGACCCATGACGACACCACCGTTACGGCGACCCACACCCCTTCCGGGCAGCAGGACTCCTTCGATATAACGGTCAACCGCGTGGTGCTCTCGGTCTGGATCCAGCAGCAGCCGCGCCTTTCCTACGAGGTCGGCGAGGCCCTGGACTTCAGCGGCATGCAGGTCAACCTCCTCTGGAGCGACACCGGCAACCAGACCGTCGCGTTCGCCGATTTCGCCGGCCATGGGCTGACCGCCAGCCTGCTCGACGGGGCCGCGGCGGAACTCACCATGCTGAGCGTGACCGTCACCCACGCCCCCAGCGGCGGGAGCGCAACCAGCGGCAGCTTCGTCATAACCGCTCTGCCGGACGAGGATCCGCCCGACGACGATGACGACGGCATATGCGCTCTGCCCTTCGCCCTGATGCTGATGATGGGGGCGTCCATTCTGGTTCTGAAGAGGAGATGAGCTCCGTCCTCGACCGGTCATAGGGGGAGGCATCTTAGGCGGTAGCATGCTACCTCCCCGGACATCTCGGCGCAGGACAGGGAAACTCAACGATTAACCGCGCCCGGAGGCCCGTGGAGGCCCCTCAGCGACAAAGAGGACCCCTCACACCTCTAGAAATGAGATGTCCGTCACGGGGCTAATAGAGCGCATCGAACGGTCATTAAGATCCCGGCGGTGCCCACGGATCCCCACCGGTGAGATCGGAGGGCCACCATCCGATGTGACCGTGGCCACGATGCCCGGCGCCGTGGGCGGCCATCGATTGCGGCATGGTAGGAAAAGTTTGCTTATATGCTGCGGATGTTATTCCATCCGTATGGAGGCAACGCCCTACAGGGAGCGACAGGATGATGGGAGGGAGGCCGGCCTCAGACTCCTCGCGGTGGCGCTGGCGCTTTCCCTCGTCCTCACAGGCCTGCCTCTTTTCCACAGCGCCGCGGCCCCGGGGCACTCGACGCACGAGGTCAGCTTCAGCTTCCCCATGGCGGAGCTCACCGGCTCTGAGCAGCGCCCCTTCCACGTCGAGGGGACCGTCATAGGCGCCCCGGGCGGATCCTCCTATGAGCTGCCGATGCTGAGTCAGGAGGTGCTGCTGCCGCTGGGGGCGAAGAGCATCATCGGCCTGAGGATAAGCCATTCCGACCCCGTGCCCCTGGGGGTCTTCGACATCCCGAGGCTGAGCTACGGCAACAGCCACGGCAGCTCCTCGGGCGCGGACCCGTCATTGGCCTATTCCGGTCCGATATACCACCGGGACGGCGTGCCCGCCGTCCCGCTCTCGGTAACGCCCATCGCATATCACGATGACGGCCGCGCCTATTTCCACGAGGAGGTGAAGGTGGAGATACTCTACGAGGAGGGTGCGCCGACTCCGAGCGCGTCCGGGAATGACGTTCACCCGTCCCAGGCAGGGGTCCTCTCCGGGGACTACGACATGCTGATCGTCACCTCCACCTCTCTGCGGGAGGAGTTCGAGAGGCTGGAGCGCTGGAGGTCCGCCCTGGGCATCGACGCGAGGGTGTACACCACCAGCCAGGTCGCCGCCGCCTATCCGGACCGCAGCCTCTCGGAGGCCGTCAGGGCCTTCGCCTGGAGCCAGCACAACGTCAGCGGCATAGAGTACCTGCTCCTGGGCGGGGATGCGAGCATCGTCCCCGCCCACAAGGTGACCCTGACCGCCGGCGAGTACACCGAGGCCATACCGTCCGACCTCTATTACGGGGCGTACGGCGGGGGCGTGGACTGGTCCAGCTCCTTCCATCCCGTGGCTGACGTGCTGGTCGGGCGCGTGCCGGTCTCCGCCGTCGAAGGCGCCAGGAACTACGTCGAGAAGGTCATCGCCTACGAGAGCCGCAGCGCCGGCGACGAATATCTGGACAATGTCCTTTTCCTGGGCGAGCGTCTGGACCAGAGGGTCTGGGGAGGCGACGTCAAGGACACCAACGCACCCTTCGTCCCCGATGACCGCGAACTCACCAAGCATTACGAGCGCGACAAGGGGAAGATGCGCTTCAGCCAGATCAAGCCGCTGGTGGAGGAGGCGCACATCATCAACAACCTCGGCCACGGCGACTACGACTTCCTCGCCACCCTGAGAAGCTCCAACGTGAACCAGATCGAGAACGACGCTCCGTACATCTGGTACAGCCAGGGCTGCAACGTGGGAGGCTTCGACCGCGGCTCGGTCTCGAACACGATGCTCGCCGACGAGAAGAACTCGGTCGCCAACATCGTCAACTCCCGCTTCGGCTGGTACATCAGCAGCAGCGACCCCGATGTCTACATCAACGGACCGTCGAACATCTTCGACATGGCCTTCATGGACCTGGTCTTCGACACCGAGGACAGCCTCGGCCGCGTCCATCAGGAGGCCAAGGAGACGCAGATCGAGAACCTCGGCAACCAGTACATCCGCTGGGTGTACGCTACGCTCAATCTGCTCGGCGACCCCGCCCTGCGCATCGGCGGCTATGACGAGATACCGTCCATGGACATGGCGGCCACCAGCGATGAGGAGCTCGAGCTCATGGTCCAGGAGCACGAAGAATGGTCCGGCTCGGGCACCGAGGCCGACCCGTACCTCCTGAGCGGGGCGGTATTCGAGGACATGAGGGAATGCAGCGTCACCCTGGAGAACACCAGCAAGCACGTGGTCATCGCCGGGAACGAGTTCCTCGGCCTCGGCGGGGGCGTATCGTTGAACGGATCGTCCAACGTCACCGTCCGCGACAACCTCTTCTCCGCCAAGGAGCTGGCGATCTGCGTCAGGTCGTCCTCATCCATAGCGATACTCAACAACACCTTCCGGGACAACCAGGCGGCGATGTCCTTCTACGACTCGCATGCCCTGGTCCGGAACAACAGCCTGGTTAAGGGCAACGTCCATGGCCTGCAGTCGGAGGGCTCGGCCCTCACGGTGGAGAACAACGTCTTCTCCCGCGGCCCCTCCCACGCGATCATCATGGAAGGCGATGGCAGCAAGGTGGCCAACAACAGCTTCGTGGAGAACAACGGCAGCAGCGTTTGGGAGAAGGGCGAGCAGGCCTACAACCAAGGCGACAACGATTGGAGCGGGAACTGGTGGAGCGACCTCGCCGGCGCGGCCGAGTATGAGCTCGCCGGCGAGGGCGTCGACCCGTCACCGTTGGCGGATAACATCAACGACCCGCCGGAATTCATCGGCGACGTTCCCGATTCAGCTTACTCCACCGATATGCTGGACCTCGGATTCGAAGCGGATTCCGGCGTGGAGCTCTACATGTTCAGCGCTGACAGCGAGACCTTCCGGACCCTCGACCAGCCCGAGACCAGGGCCGGGGACCTCGGCCTCGTGCACGGGGAGAACAACGTCACCGTGAAGGCCTACAGCTCCCTGGGCAACCTCGGCGTGATGAACTTCACCATAGACTACCTCACCGACCTCCAGGTGCTGAGCGTTACCCATCCCGCGGACTTCTATCTGAACACGTCGACGAACACCTTCGTATGGTCCGTCGCCGACCCGGGTCTGGTCGACCGCTACGAGTACCGCATCGGCCCCGGAGATTGGATTGAGACGCAGGAGCAGGAGGCGACCGTCTCCCTGGACGACGGTGAGCAGGTCCTGCGCGTCCGCGCTTACGCCCCTGACGGCAACTTCAGCTTCGCCCGCGCCGACTTCTTCATCGACACCGTCACCCCGCAGGTGAAGGTGGATTCCCCTCTGGACGGGAAGATCCTGCCCAGCTCGCAATGGCTGCTGGAGTGGAGCGCCTACGACGTCGGCGACGATGCCTCCGGCATCGACCGCTTCGAGGTGGACGTGGACGGCGCGGTCTCAACGCTGCCGGCAGGCTCGCGCAGCCACGTCCTTGACTTGGACGAAGGCGAGAGGGCGATCGCCGTCCGCGCGTTCGACAAGGCGGGAAACGGCGCGGAGGCCACGGCCACGGTGACGGTGGACAGCGCCGGGCCGGTTGTGTCGATCGACATCCCCGACGGCCATCCGCTGGTGGGCGCGTCCACGACGCTGGAATGGCAGGTGGACGACGAAGGGAGCGGCGTCGACCGCGTTTACATGCGCATAAACGGCGGCGACCCGGTCGACATCACCGGGGAGACCTCCCGGACGCTGGAAGGCCTGGACGAGGGCTACCACCTGGTGGAGGTGATCGCCTACGACCGCATCGGCAACCTCGGGTCCGACAGCATGGGCCTCGTGTTCGGCGACTCTGCGGCCATCTTCGACGTCACATCGCCGAAGAACGGCCACGCCGGGAGGCCGGCGGAGATCTCCTGGGACGTCTGGGGCGAGGGCGACTTCAGCTTCGGCTACGTCATCGACGGCTCCGCCGTGCCGCTGGGGGATGCGCTGAACGTGACGCTTGACCTGGAGGAGGGCGTCCATGAGATGAGCATATGGGCCCATTGCTCCGACAGCGGCGACAACCTCACCCGCGACCTGGTGCTGAGGGTGTCCGAGGAGGTCCCCGCGCTGGCGTGGACCTCCCCCGCTGACGGATACGACGACCATCTCTTCGACGTGCCGGCGGAGATGCTGCATGAGGACCCGGCCCTCATGGACACTCTGCTCAGTTACGCCGTCATGGTGGATGACGACGGCTACCGGGTACCCGGGTCGATGGAATGGACGGGCAACGGGACGCTGGTCTTCCGGCCCAGCGAGAGGCTGGACAACCCCCAGGGATTCAAGCTCACGGTCCAGTCCACCGACAGGGCCGGCAACGTGAGGACGGACGAGCTCTCCTTCTCCACCCGTCCGTTGAGCGAGCCGGGGAGGCCGGTGGCCACCGAGGCATCGTCCAAGGCGAGCTGGACGGGGATACACAACAAGATTTCCTGGGAGGAGCCCTTCGATGACGGCGGATACCCCACCGACCTCCATCCCTTGACCTACACCGTGTACCGCCACGACGGCGACGGCGAATGGGAGCGCATCGGCAGCACCGCCGGGCTGAGCTATGTGGACCGCGGCGTCTCTTCCGGCGTGAACTACCATTACTATGTGACGACCAGCAACATCATCGGCGAGAGCGGGCCGTCCATCTCGGCGGACACGGTGGCGGCGGAGGAGCTGGACGAGCTGGGCAGGCTGCTCTCCTTCCTGGAATTCCTGGCGGCGGCCCACCCGCTGCAGCTGCAGCTCTTCGCGGAGCAGGGCGCCGAGGGGATCGCGGCGCTGACGGCGTGGCTGGAGGGATCGGCGCTGCCGGCGCTGCAGCAGGCCGGGGAGGAGCTGGAGGGATGGGCGGCCCAGATCCTCCTCCTGTTGGAGGCGGCCAGCGAGGCGATCGTGGCGATGGCCGCCGAGCAGGGACTGGACATCGGGTGGCTGGACGGCTACGCGCTGGGGGGCATCCTCCTGCTCTCCCTGCTCCTGGCCGCATACCTGGCCCTGCGGAGGCTGAGGCGCGGCCCCTCCCGTGGGGTGGAGGCGCCCCGCCCGGCGCCGAGGCCGGCGGCGGAGCGGAGCCTGGGCTCCGATGCCCATGCGGAGGCCTTCCGTCAGGCCCAGGAGGTGCTCAGGGAGGAGCTGGAGGAGCTCGACCGCCTTCTGGACGAGGGGGAGATAGACGAGAACGAGCACCGGGAGCGCAGCAAGGACCTGATCAAGAGGGTATCGGCCGTGCACTTGGCCGAGTTCCTTTACGAGGAGGACTAGGCAGTTCCGAGGACCTCCCGGAAAAAGCATTTATCAGGCATGAGGATGGAAGGGCATGCAGGCGGCGGCCGGTTTCGACAGGATATTCGACCAGCCCTCCCACCGCAAGGACCGCTCGCAGCTCTGCGTCCTCTGCAAGGGCTCCAAGAACCTCTGCGGCAAGGACCGCTGCCCGCTGATGGTGAAGTACCACTCGCAGACCAAGAGCATGAGGCTGGTGGAGGGCAGGGAGATGGCCGGGTCGTCCCCTCCGGCGGTCTTCATCGGCCGCCACGGATATCCGAAGGTGGACATCGGCCCGCTGCTGCCGCCGGTGATGGGCGACACCTCGCTGATGGACACCCCGGAGAGATGGGTGGGCCGCAGCATCGACGAGATAGTCGACTTCCGCTACAGCCTGGTGCGGGGGAGGCACCGCGTCGACGCCCGCGACCTCTCCTCCGGGGGGAGGATCATGGAGCAGGTGCAGGAGATCGCCCTCATGCGCGACCCCTCGGACGTGGAGGCCTCCTTCTCCCGCCGCCCCGGCGGGAGGATGGTGCTCGACGACGAGGTGCAGCCGTTCGGGCCCTCCGCCCCGCTGGAGAGGATGCGCACCGGCAACGGCCGCTACCACAGCGACATCGAGAAGGCCTATTACGACACGGACCTCAACGCCAGCGAGGCCATGGTCTCCCTCTATCAGGAGGGGACGCTGATCTCCGACATACAGAAGGCGCTGTCGGTGGGCACCTTGGGCACGGGGAAGAGGAGGCGCTTCGTCCCCACCCGCTGGAGCATAACCGCCGTCGACGACACCGTGGGGAAGCACCTGCTGCGCACGACGAGGCACAACCCCACCATCGACGACTTCCGCATCTACCAATGGGAGGAGCTGGACAACCGCTGGTGCGTCCTCCTCATGCCCTGCAGCTGGAGGTACGAGCTCATCGAGGCCTGGTACCCGAACACCACCTGGAACCCCTATGGGCGCGAGGTCTCCATCATATCCGACCATGAGTTCCACGACGGCCGCAAGGAGTACGCCCGCATCGGCGGATGCTACTACGCGGCGAGGATGGCCGTGAACGAGCTGCTCATCAAGGAGGGCAGGCAGGCGGGGGCGGTGATCTTCCGCGAGGCCCATCCCGGCTACCTGATGCCGGTGGGGGTCTGGAACGTGAGGGAGAACGTGAGGGCGGCGCTGGCGACGCTCCCCCACCGCTACGAGTCGCTCGATCAGGCGCTGCAGCACGTCGACCGCGTGATGGACATACCCCGGCAGCGCTGGGTCTTCAACTCCGGGGTGCTGAAGGACATGCTGACCCAGAGGAGGCTCGATGACTTCCTCTGACCTGCACCGCTTCGGCGACATCGGCGTGGCCCGCCGCCGCGAGGCCCCCTGCTCCCGGGCGCTCAGCCCGACGAGGCTGCCCGGCCTGGACCATGCGCTCAACCCCTACCGCGGCTGCGCCCACGCCTGCGTCTACTGCTACGCCCCGTCGCTGACGCACGTGCCTTGGGACGAGTGGCCCGAGGCGTTGCCGAAGAGGGGCCTGCTCCGGCTGCTGGAGAGGGAGCTCCGCCACGCCGCGGGAACCATCGGCGTGGGCACCGTCACCGACCCCTATCAGCCCCTCGAGGCCGAGACGGGCCTCACCCGCGGATGCCTGGAGCTGATATCGCGCAGCAACGCCCGTGCCTGCGTGCATACCAAGTCGGACCTGGTGCTCCGCGACGCGGACCTGCTCCGCGGCATGGAGGCGGGCGTCACCGTCACCACCCTCGATGACGCCGTCTCCCGCAAGCTGGAGCCGGGGGCCCCCCTTCCGGGGAGGAGGCTGAAGGCCCTCCAGGGCCTGGCCGCCGCCGGCGTGGACGCATTCGCCATGGTCGGCCCTGCGCTCTCCTGCCTGGCCGGCGGGGAGCGGGAGCTGATGGAGGCCATCGCCGCCGCCGGCGTCAGGACGGTTATGGTGGACCCCCTCAACCTCCGCCCCGACCGCCGCGCCGAGCTGGAGGCGTCAGGCCTCGGTCCCGCCTCCGCCGCGTCCCTCGACCGGCTGAGGCGGGAGGCCTCGTCCCTCGGCCTCATCTGCCGCGACGCCTTCTGAGAGGGCGGCATTTTTTCAAATATGAGGTCGCCTTTACGATGACAGGACTGATGAACATGGCCTTCAGGGAAGAGACCAAAGCGGCGATGGAGCACTTCGGGAGAGTCGTCGAGGAGCAGCTGGAGAGGGCGGAGGCGATGAAGGCCGCCGCCGATTGGACCGACTACGGCTCGCTGGACAGGATAGTGGTCGGCGTATGCGGCGGCGACGGCATCGGCCCGTTCATCTCCGAGCACGCCCGCACCGTCCTCGAGGACCTGCTCTCCGAGGAGATCGCCGCCGGCAGGGTCGAGATAAGGACCATCGACGGCCTGACGATAGAGAACCGTGTGAAGGAGATGAAGGCCGTCCCCGACGCGGTGCTCGACGAGCTCCGCGACTGCCATGTCATACTCAAAGGGCCGACCACCACTCCCAAGAAGGGGGACCCCTGGCCCAACATCGAGAGCGCCAACGTCGCCATGCGGCGCCATCTCGACCTCTTCGCCAACGTGCGGCCGGTGAAGATCCCGGAGAAGGGCGTAGACTGGGTGTTCTTCCGTGAGAACACCGAGGGCTCCTATGCGCTCGGCAGCAAGGGCGTGCATGTTAACGACGACGTGTCCATAGACTTCTGCGTCACCACCGAGCAGGGCTCGGAGCGCATCATCCGCCTGGCGTTCGACTACGCGGAGCGCAACGGCATGGGCAAGGTGAGCGTGGTCACCAAGGCCAACGTGGTGAAGGCCACCGACGGCAGGTTCCTCGATGTGGCCGAGAGGGTGGCCAAGGACTTCCCTGCGGTGGAGTGGGACGACTGGTTCATCGACATCATGACCGCCAAGCTGCTGGACCCCTACCGCGCCAAGGAGTTCAAGGTGATGGTGCTGCCCAACCTCTACGGCGACATCCTCACCGACGAGGCGGCGCAGATCCAGGGCGGCGTGGGCACCGCCGGCAGCGCCAACATCGGCAAGCGCTACGCCATGTTCGAGGCCATCCACGGCTCGGCGCCGCGCATGGTGGACGAGGGCCGGGCGCAGTACGCCGACCCCTCGTCGATGATCAAGGCGGCGGCGATGCTGCTGGCCCACATCGGCAGGCCGGAGCAGGCCCGGCGCCTGGAGATGGCCCTGGACGTCTGCGGGCAGTTCGAGAGGCGTCTGGCGATGACCGGACGGGCCGACGGCGCCAGCGGCGCCGAGTACGCCGAGTACGTGCTGGAGACGGTCAAGGACCCGACGCTGGAGGAGCGCTGGACCCGCTACAAGGACTCATTCAGCGCCTGAGGCCTTACTCAAAGGCGGGTCAGTTATCCTGATTGGGTACCAGCATATGGAAACCTTATTATAGAAGAACAAAATTACCAATGACAGTCAAGGAGGACAGTTACACATGGCATATGGCATGGGAAACAGCATGGGAAACCAACCTGTGATCGTGCTCAAAGAGGGCACTGAGCGCACCAAGGACAAAGAAGCCCAGTACAACAACATCTCCGCCGCCCGCGCGGTGGCGGACGCGGTAAGGTCCACGCTCGGCCCCAAGGGCATGGACAAGATGCTCGTCGACTCCATGGGCGACGTCATCATCACCAATGACGGCGTCACCATCCTCAAGGAGATCGACGTGCAGCACCCCGCGGCCAAGATGGTCGTGGAGGTCGCCAAGACCCAGGACACCGAGTGCGGCGACGGCACCACCACCGCGGTGGTCCTCGCCGGAGAGCTTTTGAAGAGGTCGGAGGAGCTCATCGAGCAGAACATCCACCCCACCGTGATCACCAACGGGTTCAAGCTGGCGGCCGCCAAGGCCATCGAGATACTCAACGAGATATCCATCGACGTCAGCGATGACGACGAGATGCTGAAGAGGGTGTCCAACACCGCCATGACCGGCAAGTCGGTGGGCGGCCAGAAGGAGCGCCTCTCCGACATCGCCGTGAAGGCGGTGCGCGCGGTCGCCGACGAGCAGGGCGTGGACGTGGACAACATCAAGGTCGAGAAGAAGGTCGGAGGCACCATCGCCGAGACCGAGATGGTCTCCGGCATCGTCGTCGACAAGCAGAGGGTCCACCCCCGCATGCCCAAGAAGGTGAGCGACGCCAAGATCGCCCTCATCTCCTCGGGCATGGAGATCAAGAAGACCGAGGTGGACGCGCAGATCAACATCAGCGACCCCTCCGCCATGGGCGCCTTCCTCCAGGAGGAGGAGAACACCCTGCGCGAGATGGCCGACAAGGTCAAAGCGTCCGGCGCCAACGTCGTCTTCTGCCAGAAGGGCGTCGACGACCTGGTGCAGCACTACATGGCCAAGCAGGACGTCTTCTGCATCCGCCGCATGAAGCAGAGCGACATGGAGAAGCTGGCCCGCGCCACCGGCGCCAAGATCGTCGGCAACATCGACGAGATCACCAGCGACGACCTCGGCGAGGCCGAGCTGGTGGAGGAGCGCACCGTGGGCGACGAGGAGATGACCTTCGTCACCGGCTGCAAGAACCCCAAGTCGGTCTCCATCATCATCCGCGGCGGCACCGAGCACGTCCTGGACGAGGTGGAGAGGTCCCTGCATGACGCCGTCCGCGTCATCGGCATATCCATCGAGGACGGCAAGGTCGTCGCCGGCGGCGGCGCCCCCGAGACCGAGCTCAACCTGCGCCTCTCCGACTACGCGTCCAGCGTGGGCGGGAGGGAGCAGCTCGCCATCGAGGCCTTCGCCGACGCGATGGAGTCCGTCCCCTGGACCCTGGGCCAGAACGCCGGCCTTGACGGCATCGACGTGATTATATCCCTGAAGCACGCCCACGAGCAGAACGGGGGCACCGTCTACGGGATAGACCTCAACACCGGGAAGGCCGCCGACATGGTGAAGCTCAACGTCCTTGAGCCTCTGAGGGTCAAGACCCAGGCCATAAACTCCGCCGCCGAGGTCGCCAACATGATCCTCAGGATCGACGACGTCATCGCCTCCAAGAGGGCTCCCCCCACCGACCCCATGAACGACCCGAGCATGGGCGGCATGAACATGGGGATGCCCGGCGGCATGATGTGAGCCCAGAAGGCGCAATCATACCTTAAGCAAACCATTTACCATTCCCTTTTATTCTACAGCGATTGTTCCATTCCCCATCGATAGTGTCGGACGGTAACGCCCACAAACAGGTCTATTTGTCTGACATTTGTCAGATATTTTATATATCGGGCAACAGGATTCCTTATGCGGATGGGAATGCGAGCCGCACTCTACCTCAGGGTCTCCACCGAGGACCAGGCGCGTGAAGGGTTCTCCCTCGACGCGCAGCGCAGGCGCCTGAGCGCCTATTGCAAGGCCAGGGGCTGGGAGGTCGCCGCGGTCTACGTGGACGAGGGCCACTCCGGCAGGGATGTCAGGCGGCCGGCGTACCGCAGGATGATGGAGGAGAGCGGCTCCTGGGACCTCATCCTCGTGCTGAAGATGGACCGCATCCACCGCAACTCGGTCAACTTCACCCTGATGATGGACGCTCTGCGCGGATGGGGGAAGGAGTTCAACTCGGTGCAGGAGAGCTTCGACACCACCACCGCCATGGGGCGCTTCGTTATGGACATCATGCAGCGCATCGCCCAGCTGGAGAGCGAGCAGATCGGCGAGCGCGTCCGCATGGGAATGGAGCACAAGGCCAGGAGCGGCAAGGGCATACTGGGCTTCGGGCATCCCTACGGCTATGATGTGACCGACGACGGACTCACGGTGAACGAGCATGAGGCCCGCGTCGTGCGGGAGATGTACCGCATGCGCGCCGAGGGGAGCTCACTGCAGGCCATCGCCGACCGCATGAACTCGCTGGGGATCAGGAGCAAGAAGGGCCTGGACTGGAGCAGGCAGAGCGTCCACCGCATACTGAAGAACCCGCTGTACTGCGGATACGTCCGCTGGGCGGACGTTCTCAGGCAGGGGGAGCATGCGGCGATCATCAGCCAGGAGGAGTTCAGCGGACTCCGGGGCAACGATCCCCCAGTGATTGAGAAGGGCTCTGCCTGACCCGTGACATCATAAGCGGATTTTTCCTTAGAACTAGATTAGATATCGACAGCGTTCGGCGGCGTACAAGTTTGCATGACTGTCGTCTGAAGATAGGATATGCCGCATTCCTGGCAGTATTCGAACAGAACGAACCTACGGATATGGAAGGGCGTGCGTAAATACCGCCATACGGCATATAAACCTCAAAATTTTGAATAACATTATATACCTAATAATTAAGTTTATTTATCATGCTTGGAGAGATCAGACTATCCAGGAAATTCATGGCCGCTAGTGTGGCCCTTGTCCTGATGGTCTCGATTGCCGCTTTCTCACTTTTAATGCCAGTTGACATAAGAGCTGCTAACGAGGCCCCCGATTGGGATGAGGGGGACGGTGTGGCTGCCGGAATCGAAATCGACATGCTGAGCCTGTTCGATGAGTACACCGACATCTTTATCGATAATCTCACCGCCCTGCTGCTTGATGAAGGAATAATGGAGCTCGAGGACCTGAGCATAGAAAAAGGGTCGATAAAGGCCTTCGCCTCTGTAGGGGTGACCGACAAGAGCGATGGAAATGTCACTGTGACCCAGAAGATGGGCTTCGAGATAATCTTCAAAGCGACGATGTCGGCGGTCATGCTCGACATGACCGAGCCAGGGGTCTATGACGATGAGGACGCCCTCGAACAAGCTGACACGATTGATATAAGCAATTCCGTGTCATTGGAGTTCAAGGTCGCCATGGTCCAGTACCTTTCGGTGACCTTCGATGAGGAATCCATGGACATCATGGAGATATCCATGAGCATCAGGCCCTCCTTCATGATCGAGATCGACATGGAGAAGCTGCCCTGGTTAGATGACGAGGACGAGAGCATCACCGTGAGCTATGAGAGCTTCAAGATGTTCGTGAAGGCCGATGTGAAGACGACGCTCGCCCTGGAGTTCATGCCCGGGCTGAAGCTCTTCGACCTTGAGAACATCGAAACCGACCACGAATGGGACACCGCCACCGAGAACATCAGCGTGAGCCTTAGGTTCGAAGGCGTCATCGACATGGCCAGCGCCGGCAAGTCCCCGGCTGTGACGGAGATCAATGGTAATCTGGCGGATATGTTCGCCGAGATAGCCGCCGATATGCCCGGAGCCAGCGGCCTTGAGGGATTCCCCATAATACTCGAGGAGGTGAGCATCCCTTCAGAATACTTCGTTGAGGCCGCCGACGATGTGAACGGAGACATCATCGAAGAGATAGAACCGGAGATAGTGAACGGCGAGATGCTGCTGGGGATAATACCGGTACCGATGCAGATTCCGCTGATATGCACCGGTAAAGATAACTCCAGCACCGATAACTCCACGCTGTTCCATCATTTCTTCCAGATGGGCGTCATGGACGATGATTCCAACATCTATTGGATCTTCCTGAGAGACAACCCGGACCCTGACAACATAACAATACCAGGGGATGTCAAGATACCGTTGTGGGACCTGACCGGAGGCTGGCACGAAAACCAGACGGTCTTCATCGGCGGGCTTCCCTATGTGAAGGACCTGTTGGACTTCGATAGATGGGATTCAGTGCTCAAAGATACCACTGAAGCCACCGAGGAGATGATTATCGGGACGGTGGAAACGATGACCGGCATGGACATGGAGGGGAAGTTCTCCTTCGAGAGCATGGAGGTCGCCGCGGCCAATGACGGGTTGGGGGGCATAGAGACCACCCAGAACGACATCGGTGATACGGAAACTCCGGTTTATGAGGACCCGGCGGAAGAGGACCCGCCGGAGGAGGATCCCGAGGAAGAGGACGATGAGGATATCTGCCCGCTTCCGTTCGCACTGCTCCTCATATTCGGGATCGCCGCTGTCACGATGAGGAGGAGATGAGGACCGGCCCCCTAAGGTAGCGCATGGAGGCCGTCTCCCGTTACGTTGAGACACAATCAGCGATGCCTATCGGTAGAGACAGGAATGCCTAGCGTCAGCATTGGTGTTCCTGGTTGCGACTGGGCATGCCGCTCTAGCGTAAGCGGGGGGCCTTCCTTTCCTTTGCTAAAGGTATAAGACGATTACGAGCCACACCAGCAGCAGGGAGGATGATACAGGCCAACCGCGGTCAGGGCCTTCGGCCAGGATGTGTCAGGCACCCTGTCCGCCATGGCCTCGGAAAACGATAAGTCAGGATTCGATGTTAAAGGAACCATGAGGGCGGCCCTCTACGTCCGAGTGTCAACCGAGGACCAGGCCCGGGAGGGCCATTCGCTGGAGGCGCAGGAGGAGATGCTGCGCGCCTACTGCGAGGCCCAAGGATGGGAGGTCGCCTCGGTGTACCGGGACGACGGGTATTCGGGGAGGAACACCCGCCGGCCCGGATACCAGAGGATGCTGGAGGAGCGCGAGCTTTGGGACTGCGTCCTGGTGCTGAAGATGGACCGCATCCATCGCAGCTCGAAGAACTTCATGGCGATGATGGAATCCCTCGAAGGATGGGGCAAGAGCTTCAGCTCCTCCACCGAATCCTTGGACACATCCAACGCCCTGGGGCGTTTCGTGATGGACATGATCCAACGTATAGGTCAACTGGAGAGCGAGCAGATCGGCGAGCGGACCTATATGGGCATGAGGGAGAAGGCGGAGTCCGCGCGCGGCATCCTCGGTTTCCGCGTCCCTTACGGGTACCGGCTGGAGGAAGGCTCCCTCATACCGGAGGAGTCCGAGGCCGACATCGTGAGATGGATATTCTCCGCCTATCTGGAGGGAAGGTCCATGGACGACATCGCATTCACGCTCAACAACCGGCACGGCACGCTCACCCGCAGCGGCAACCCCTGGAACGTGCACAATCTGAGGACCGTGCTACATAACCCGGTGTACGCGGGCTTCCTCAGATGGGAGGACATGCTCATCCCCTCGGACCACCAGAGGATAATCACCACGTTAACGTTCAACTCCGTGCAGAGGAGGATGGCCTCCAAAGTGAGGAACCCTCGGCACCGGACCTACATGGAACTACCAGAGGATAGTGATACGGTCATCAGGGCGGACGATCTTAAAAAAGCATGGGCGAGGGAAGAATCTAACTTTTAAGACATTCCCAAATATATATAGTTAATCTATAAATCGAAGCATATATACGCTCTTTGCCGTTGTTTAACCAGCGTTAAGCACGAGATATGGACACATCCTCCAGGGATAATCGCGTGGACGGTATTTATGGGTAAGAGTTTTAAATAAACAGTTGTCAATGTTTTTTCGACACAAGACACTAGTGTCAAGATTGTGAGGTTTGGAAAATGACTAGTCACGACGAAGTGAAAGTGAAAGTGGCGATGCCGGAGATACTAGGCTTGTACCTGGTGGCCTTCGTCGCCCTGATGGTAGGGCTTGCACTGCTGGATGTCGGTATAGGGCCGTTCGGAAGCATGTACATGGTCTTCGCCTTCCTGCCGTATGCAGCTCTTGCATTCGGACTGGTGGCGGTGTTCAGCTACTTCAATGACAACATGTTCGCGACCGCTCTGTTCGGCATTCTGGCGGTGTTCTTCTACGGGTTCCCCGAAGTGGTCGGGGCCCAGCTGGGCGCATTGACCGAATTCGCCGACACCGGGATGTACGTGCTGTTCGGGGCCGTGTTCCTGATCATCATGGGCGCCGTCTCCTTGGCCCAGCCGGTCAAGATGGTCACCGGGGTCATCGTGCTCGCCGGCCTGACCTTCCTGATGGTCGCTCTGTGGATCTGGGTTGGAGAGCTCGACTCCTCCACGTATGAGATGCTCGGCGGTCTGCTCGGTGTCATCACCGGCCTGCTTTCGCTCTACCTGCCCACCGCGATACTGTTCAACACCATGAAGGGAAAGAACGTCCTTCCCATCATGTGATCGTGTAGCAACAGTAGCGCCAAACCCCTTAACCCAATCATTTTTTGCATTCAGGGCCGCCTTCTGAACTCTGCACGTGATGCCCTGCGCTTGTCTCTTAAGAGCCGACCGCCCTGATCCGCCGTATCCGTGCCCGTACACTGTGCTCGCCTGATTTCTGCAGTGGAAATATAGGGGTTAATGACGTTAATCATTAAACCGTATTGAAACATGTAGAAAATACAATAATCTAATTTATTTTGATTTTGTACGTAACATACATTAATAATTAATAATAATCCATAGTGCACTACAACGCTTTGCCCATAAGCGTTTTGAAGGCAGAACATGGCCGCCCAGGACGCTGCATCAAGCCTATGCGGGAATAGAGGTAAGAAACAAAAATCTATTAGCGATGATAATCATCGAAACAGTCACAGCGCCGGCGCCGCCTACAGGTTCAAGGAGGAAGCGTCGCCGCACCATCAACGGAACAGGCGGAGGCCGAACATATGGAAAAAGTGAGCGGCTCTCGAAAGATATCGACCCCTCAGCTCCTGGAAGCGCTCGATGATGAAGGAACGGTGGTAATCGACGCCCGCCCTGTGGACGCCTACAACGGCTGGAGGCTGGGGGGCGAGAGCAGGGGTGGCCACATCGAAGGCGCCAGGAGCCTGCCCCGGAAGTGGCTTAATTACATCGACTGGCCTGACATCGTGGAGGACAAAGGGGTCCTCTCCTTCCCCCGCGCGGTTGTCTACGGCTACGGGGAGGAGGCAGTCAAGGTCGCCTCCGGCCTGGAGAGGCTGGGGCATGGCGACGTCCGCGTCTACCATGATTTCCTGGACGAGTGGAGCGAGGACCCGTCGCTGCCGATGCAGAGCCTGCCCCGCCACCGGCATCTGGTCCCCGCCCAATGGCTTAAGCTTCTGATCGACACCGGATCCGCTCCCACCTGCGAGGGCGCTAGCCCGGTGATATGCCACTGCCACTACCGCAACCGCGCTGATTACGAGCAGGGGCACATACCCGGGGCGCTGGACCTCGACACCAACTCCCTGGAGGACACCGTCAGCTGGAACCGCCGCTCCCCCGATGAGCTGGCGGCGGCGCTGGAGTCCAAGGGCATAGACAAGGACAGCACCGTCATACTCTACGGGAGGTTCTCCCATCCCCGCAACGACGACCCGTTCCCCGGCAGCAGCGCCGGCCAGCTGGGGGCGATGCGCTGCGCCTTCATAATGCTGTACGCCGGCGTCAATGACGTGCGGGTCCTGAACGGCGGCATGCAGTCATGGACCGACGAGGGGTACCCGCTGAGCGATTCCGAGCCCTCTCCTCCGCGGGCCGCCGGGTTCGGAGCGGACATACCTCAGCGACCCGATCTGGCGGTGGACACCGACGAGGCGAAGCGCATACTTGGGGCGGAGGACTCGAACCTGGTATGCGTGCGGAGCTGGCCTGAGCTCATCGGGAGGGTGAGCGGTTACAACTACATAGAGAAGAAAGGGAGGATACCCGGAGCGGTGTTCGGCAACTGCGGCAGCGACGCCTATCATATGGAGAACTACCGCAACCTCGACCACACCACCCGCGAATTCCATGAGATAGGGAGGATGTGGGCCGAGGCCGGCATCACCCCCGACAAGCACAACTCTTTCTACTGCGGCACCGGCTGGAGGGGCAGCGAGGCCTTCTTCAACGCCTGGCTGATGGGTTGGCCGCGGATATCGGTCTACGATGGCGGATGGTTCGAATGGAGCAGCGACGACGCCAACCCCATCGAGACCGGCGAGCCTGCGGACATCAAGGTCAGCGGGAGGCTCTACGGTGTCTGAAGGCCGCGTTCCGAAGGAGGGGGAGCTCATCATCCAGGACTTCCTCCCTGAGTTGAAGGGCTCTCACCTCGCCGACTCGATAGTGGAGGGCCTGCTGAAGGAGCCCAAGGAGATACCCTCGATGTTCTTCTACGATGAACGCGGGTCCAAGCTCTACGAGATGATAACCGAGCTTCCCGAGTACTACCCTCCCAAGCTGGAGAAGAGGCTGATAGCCATGGCCGCCGACGCGATGGCCCACGGCCTAAGGGGCCATGACATCGTGGAGCTGGGAAGCGGCGACTGCTCCAAGATATCCATTCTGCTCGGCCGCGTGCCCGCCGAGGACATCCCCACCCTGCGCTATGTGCCGGTCGATTTCAGCCGCTCGGCGGTGGAGGAATCGGCCGCCGAACTGAGGAGGAGGTTCCCCGGCATGGACATACACGGCATAGTGGGTGATTTCCTGTCGCACCTGGACTGCGTGCCCGACGGCCGCCGACGCCTGCTGGTGTTCTTCGGCAGCACCATCGGCAACCTGGAGAGGGAGAAGGCCTACGACTTCTTCCAGGAGCTAGCGCAGGTGTTGCGCCCCGGTGACGAGATGCTGCTGGGCGTCGACATGGTGAAGGACGCGGCGGTGATGGAGGAGGCCTACAACGACAGCCAGGGCGTGACCGCCGAGTTCAACCGCAACATCGTCAACGTGGTCAACAGGATGATAGGCTCCCAGCTCGATCCGGGGATGTTCGAGCATGTGGCCTTCTTCAACCCCGAGGAGTCCCGCATCGAGATGCATCTTCGCGCCTTGGCGCCCGCAACCGTGCGCGTGGAGGGCCTGGAAGCGCCCATAGAGATCCAGGAGGGCGAGATGATCCATACCGAGAACTCCTACAAGTTCACCCCGGAGCAGGTGCAGGGCATGATAGAGGGCGTGGGGCTGTCGGTGCGCGAGAGCCACAGCGATGAGCGGGGATGGTTCTCCCTGCTGAGGCTGGGGGCCTGAGGTCGCGGTCATGTTCGATGTGGAGAGGGTCAGAGAGGACTTCCCCATACTCTCCAGCGAGGTCCACGGCCGTCCGCTGGTGTATTTCGACAACTCCGCCACATCCCAGAAGCCGCGCTGCGTCATCGAGGCGGTCACCGACCTCTACACCAATCACAACAGCAACATCCACCGGGGCGTCCATGAGCTGAGCGGGAGATGCAGCGCCGCCTACGAGGACGCCAGGTCCAAGGTGAGGGGGTTCATCAACGCCCCCCGGGACGAGGAGGTGATATTCACCAGAGGTACGACGGAGAGCATCAACCTTGTTGCACAGTCCTTCGCCTCCGCATATCTGGAAAGGGGGGATGAGGTGATAGTCACCGATATGGAGCACCACTCCAACATCGTGCCCTGGCAGATGGCCTGCGAACGCAGCGGGGCCTCTTTGAGGTCGATGCCCTTCGATGACGACGGCAACCTGGAAACCCATCTGCTGGAGGAGATGCTCAATCCCCGCACAAGGATGGTCGCGGTCAGCCATGTCTCCAACGTACTGGGGACGGTCAACCCGGTCAAGGACATCGCGTCACTGGCCCACGAGCACGATGTGCCGTTGCTAGTCGACGCCGCCCAATCGGCCCCGCATATGAAGGTGGACGTCCAGGACATCGACTGCGACTTCCTGGCATTCAGCGGCCACAAGGTGCACGCCGAGACGGGCATCGGAGTGCTGTACGGGAAATCGGAATGGCTGGAGGACATGCCCCCGTACCAAGGCGGCGGGGGGATGGTAGGCATAGTGAAGATGGGCGGCACCACCTATGCAGAACCGCCTCTCAAGTTCGAGGCCGGAACTCCGAACTACGTGGGCGCGGTGAGCCTTTCGGCCGCCTTGGACTACATCGCGTCGTTGGGGATGGAAAATGTGGCGAAGCATGAGGCAGTCCTGACAGAACATATGCTGGAATCGCTCGCAGGATTCGAGGGGCTCACCCTCTACGGGAACGCCCCCCTGCGCTGCCCGGTCTTCTCATTCAATCTGGACGGTATCCATCATTACGATGCCGGCCAGATACTGGACAAGATGGGGATCGCAGTCCGGACCGGGACCCATTGCGCCGAGCCGTTAATGGACCATTATGGAATCACAGGCAATGTTAGAGCCAGCTTGGCGATGTACAACACCGTGGAGGAGATAGACATACTAGCGGAGGGCCTTAGAAAGGTCCAGGGACTGTTCGCCTGATACAATGGACATCGTAGAGATCCAGAATGAAATCGTCGCGGAGTTCTCCGTCTTGGATGACTGGTTCGATGTGTACGAGCACCTTATAGAATTAGGACGGGGGCTCGATGCGCTCAGCCCAGAACATAGAACGGAGGATAACGCCATACCTGGCTGTCAATCCAATGTCTGGTTGAGGATGGGCATGGAGAACGGCACGTTGAAACTCGAGGCAGATAGCGACGCATTGATCACTAGGGGGATCCTATCGTTGTTGCTGAGAGTGATGGACGGAACGAGGCCAGAGGAGATAATGGATTCCGAGCTTTTCTTCTTGGACGAAACAGGTCTGAGCACGAACCTTTCGCCATCAAGGAGCGATGGGGTGAAGAACATAATAAACACGATCATGGGCTTCGTACGGAATCATAAATGATATTTCGATTGCTATTGTTTTCTAGGCCATACCCTAATATTAAGAAATGGATTGATTGGTCCGACATTCAATCACCACTGCATATCTAAATATCCCAGAAGGCATCAGGGGCCGAACATTCTCAGCGGTGTAAGGTGGACGTCATGGACCTCAAGCAGATGCTCAGGAAGAACAAATCAAGGAAATTCTTCGAGCTGGCTCTCGCTGAGCTCACAGGCTATAGGATATATATTCTGCGCGATGTCCACAACAGGATAGTCCACGGGGACGATGCACCGCGCTTCGCCGAGCGGCTTTGGATGGATATAGAAGACTGCAGTATGCGCATGAAGAGGATGGGGCGCAAGGACGAGATCTCGGCGAAGGTAATCAAAGGCGCATGGCCTTACGAGAACTCCATTCCTGTGGAGGAAATCAGCATAATCAGGGATTGCGTCCAGCATTGGTTGCACGGAGTCCCGTGGGAGGAGACCGACGAGGCTGAACGCATCGCCCGGGCGATGGAGAAATATCCAGGCGCTTACGGCTGCCGCAGCATGTCGGACATAGACGACTACCTCCGAAGGCTGGACTCGCTCTTCGATGAGATAGCGGAGGACGGAGGTCTGAAACCCAGGGATCGGGTGGAACCGAGGAATTTCCGGGAGAGAGGAGGAATAGTCGTCCATGTAGGGCCGGACGGCGAGCTCTTCCTCGGAGAGGACGGCAACCACCGTTTCGCGATAGCATATTCACTGAATCTTATGGGCAGGCTGACCGAAAAGAGGGTGCCAGTCGAGGTCGGCTGTGTGCATGAGAGCGCCATCGACCATCTCGAGGGATTGAGAGAGCCCCCTGTACAACATCAAGACTCCGTTTCTCGGTAAGGACAAGAAAACGTTATCATTGAGCCAAAGCAATGATTGACACGAGCATGAAACCGATCGAGGACAGCGTCGCCGAGGCCATGAGCGTGAAGGACAAGGAGCTGCTTCCCCATCTGCCCTACATACTGCAGGACTTCTGGGAGATGGGCACCTATCCAGACGTCATAATTGAATTGATAAGGAGGAACAAGGCCGAACCCGAAGGCGCCAGTCTCCTGGACCTCGGTTGCGGTAAAGGCGCGGTCTGCATATCGGCGGCGAGCAAGCTAGGCTGCCGATGCATGGGCGTAGACGCAATTCCAGAGTTCATAGGGGAGGCCATGTCCAAAGCCAAGGAGCTGGGCGTCGAGGGGCTGTGCTCCTTCGAGGAGGCCGATATCCGCGAGAAGGTCAAGGAGCTCAGGGATTACGACGTGATCGTGCTGGGCTCCATCGGCCAGGTGTTCGGAGACCACAAGGACACCCTATCGGCGCTCAAGGGATGCCTGGCGGAGGACGGTCTGATTATCATCGACGAGGGTTACCATGACATCTCCGAGCCCATAGGGCAGCAGGCCAATGAGGCGGGGATGCGGATAATCGATGAACACGTGCTAACCGACAAAGATGCGCTGAAGAAGGACTACGAGAGAGAGCTGGACATGCTTACCAGGAGATGCCTGGAGCTGGTGGAGATGCATCCCGACAAAGAGGAGCTGTTCAAATCATACATCATATCGCAAATGATGGAGTATCAGATGATGGAGTCCATCTACGTGAATTCAGCCATCGTCTTCAAGCCCGTTCCTCGGTGAGGCGCTTCCTGACCGTCAAATGTCATGCATGCTCCAGGTCGGTGTAGGCGGCCACCTCGAATCTGATGCTAAGTATATCGTTCCTGTGATGGATATGGACGTCACGTCTGCCTATCATCCCGGCGAGGCTGTCCATCAAATTCCTGGATGCCGGTGGAGATTGAATGATTATCTCTCGAGGCTGAGTTCTTACAGGAATCTGGGAGGGAAGAGTATATCAGAAAGGCGCTTTGGCTGAAGGCGGAACCGCTGCAGTCGAGAGGGCATCCATCAGGCGCAAATTTTTTCGGTGCTCATAGAGGTCATAACGTCCATCCTAACGTTCTCCGACATTTTCACCGATACGATTCTGTCGTAGTTCGATGTCCGGCCATCGAAGGCCATGGAAACAATATTTTGTTAAACTCGATAATCCACTCCACTGGGCACATCATCGTTCAATGCAAGAAAATCAGACTGTTCATTGCGTATGCGGCCGTATATTGATGACAATTTCATGTCGGAAATTACAGTTTAGCATATTACTTAATTGTATTAGGCAATATCATAACACATAATATTAGTAATGTATATTGTATAGTAGAATTCCAGTTTCTAAACAGCGATTAAACCGCAATTTCCAAAAAGTGATTCCGTGGACGATAATCCCCAATGAAACTCAGGATTCGGCCGTAATCATGTTGATATTCGGGCAACCGTCGTTGACAAAATTTTTATTAAAAATTCATTAAATTAATATAAGCACAATACAATTACATCAAAACATACAATATGGAAATAATCATTACAGTTACTACAATCATCAAGTGATTAGAAAACATCGGAATATCAATAATTTAATAAATATAATAATTTAATTAAAAAGGTCTCACCATGAATCGAAAAACCGCTGATCACAACCTACAACGCCTCGACGAATTGAAGAAGAGTCTGAGGAGATCCCTCGTTGAAATATTCCAGATAGACTCCCCCGAACTGGGTTTTGGCATTTATCGGATACTTAATCAAAGGAAGCAGGAAATTATTCGGTTCCTTGATAACGAGCTGGTCGAATTGGTTGACACCGAATTCGGAAGATATGACTCTGAACTTCGTGAGAGGATAAGCAAAGATATCGCATCTTTGGAGACACAGATACGCGAGGAGATCCACGAGGAAGCCATTGACATTCAAGGGATAAAACAAGATTATCTTAACAGCAATCGTGCAAAGGAACTCAATGAAAAATGGAAAGAACTTAAAAAAGAAGAGAAAGACGCGACCATGAGTGATATGCAGAAGGCAGAGATATTCTCCCATCTGGAATCTTTCTTCACCAGGTATTATAAGGACGGGGACTTTCTTTCACTGCGAAGATATGCAGCCAACGAGAAGTATGCCGTTCCATATAACGGCGAGGAGGTGCTGCTCCACTGGGCAAATAAAGACCAGTATTACGTAAAGACCGACCGTTTCCTACGTGGCCATGGATTCGATGTTGGTGATTACAAGGTTATGTTCGAGGTCGTCAGTTCTGACAAGGAAATGGAAACAGGAAGTGAGAAGGATAAACGTTACTTCGTAATCAGCGACAATGAAGATGGAATTAATTATAATGAGGAAAAGAGGCTGCTCACCGTAAGGTTCAGGCATATCAGCCTCTCGGATTCAGATTTGAAGAGGACCTTCCCTCCTAGCGTTAATAAGCAGAAACCTAACAATGAGGATATCATCGAGGCCCTCGCCGAATCCATACTTGAGAACGAGTCGCTACCACCTGGGCTGAAAATAGGATTGGAGAAAGTGAAAGGAGAGAGCATCGGAGATACCAAACCAAAAACAAGGCTCATGAAACATCTGCACGGATTCACGCGGGCAAGCTCCAGTGACTTCTTCATACATAAGGACCTTAGATCCTTCCTTGGCCAGGAACTCGATTTCTATATCAAGAACGAGGTCTTCCGATTGGACGACCTCGGTACAGAGAACGAATTGCCAGTGGAAAGATATGTCAAGAGGTCCAAGGTTCTAAAGACGGTTGCGCTGCGTATCATTGATTTCCTGGCGCAGCTCGAGAATTTCCAGAAGATGCTATGGGAGAAGAAGAAGTTCGTGCTCCAGTCCGACTACTGCATTACTATAGACCATATCCCCGAATCTTATTATGATGAGATATGTGCTAATGAAGCACAGATAAAAGAGTGGCAGAAGCTCTATTCAATTGATTTCAAAGTGGAAAGGTCAATGAATGATATCGAAG
>PUJZ01000098.1 GCA_003550345.1 Methanomassiliicoccaceae archaeon | reverse complement strand
GTAAAAATGACACATAAACCTAATTTTTTGTCGATATTCCTTAATTTTGTTCATTGCAAATGTCGAAAATGATTTTTAACATTGTTATTTCGAACATATGCTCGGCAATTTCGACATCGGACGCAAGGTGTAAGGTTTATCAGGGCCCTGGCCATTGCGTTGACGGTTATGGCCCTCCATGGGCGGAGGGATCCCGGCCATCAGAAATCCTTATATATGGACTTCCAGTATGGGAAACGACCTGAGTTATACACCAGGACATACTGGAGGATAGGAATGTCCGAACAGAAGAAGCCCATGGAAGACGAGAACTTCAATTTCATCGTCCGCATCGCCAACACCGACATCGACGGTGCCAAGAACTCAATAATTGGCATCCAGTCGATCAAAGGTGTCGGCAAGAGGGTGGCCCAAATCATTGTGAGCAAGGCCGAAATAGACCCCTCTCTCAGGATAGGTGAGGTGCCTGACGAAAAGGTGAAGGAGCTCGAGCAGCTCCTCCTCAACTACGCTGAGATGGTCCCCTCTTGGGCCCTCAACCGCCAGATGGATTACGTATCGGGTGCGGACCTGCACCTGATAGGCAACGAGCTGGAGATGGTCGGCCAGGATGATTTGAACCGCATGAAGATGATCAGATGCTACCGCGGCATCAGGCACGAGACCCGCCACAAGGTGCGCGGCCAGCGCACACGGTCCAACGGCCGCAAGGGCCTGACCCTCGGCGTGAGCAGGAAGAGGAGGTGAGCTGAATGGGAGATCCGAAGAAACCGCGTCGCTCATTCGACACCCCCGCGCACCCCTGGCAGGGCGAGAGGATCAAGAACGAGCATGAGCTGGTGAAGAACTACGGCCTCAAGAACAAGAGGGAGTTCTGGAAGGCGCAGACCGTCCTCAGGAATCTGAGGGCCCAGTCCCGCGAGCTGCAGGCACGTCTCCGCACCGGCGAGGAACAGGCCAACATCGAGACCGAGAAGCTCCTGGGCAAGTGCGCCCGCATGGGGCTTCTGCCGATGGAGGGTTCGACGCTCGACGATGTGCTCGCCCTCAACGAGGAGAAGATCCTCGAGCGGCGGCTGCAGACGGTGGTGGCGAGCAAAGGGCTTGCCAACACCCCCAAGCAGGCCCGGCAGATGATCGTCCACGGCCATGTGTTCCTTGACGGGCGCAGGGTCACCGTGCCCGGCTACATTGTGAAGAGGGCGGAGGAGTCCAGCATCGAGTACAACCCCTCGTCCCCCTTCACCGACGACATGCACCCCATGAGGATGCAGCAGGGCAACGGCCACGGCGCCCCGGCGCCGGAGCCCCCCGCGCCTGAGGAGCCCGTCAATGCCGATGAGCAGTCCGCGGCGGAGGAGCCGGTGGCGGAGACCAAGGAGGAGTGAAGATGTCCAACAGTGCCAAGTGGGGCATAGCCAACATCTATGCCAGCTACAACAACATACTGATAACCCTGACCGACATCACCGGCGCCGAGACCATAACCAAGGCCACCGGCGGCATGGTGGTCAAGCAGGCCAAGGACGAGTCCTCGCCCTACGCCGCCCAGAAGGCGGCGGAGCGCGTCGCGGACATCGCCAAGGACAAGGGGATCACCGGCATACATGTGAAGGTGCGCGCCCCCGGAGGGAACAAGTCGAGCTCCCCTGGCCCCGGGGCGCAGGCCGCCATACGCGCCCTCGCCCGGGCGGGCATGCGCATCGGCAGGATCGAGGACGTCACCCCTGTGCCGCATGACGGCACCAAGAAGAAGGGCGGGCGCCGGGGACGCAGGGTCTAGAGGCAATTGCCATGCAGATCGAGATACTGGAATTGGATGAGGGCCGGTGCCGCTTCCTGCTCAAGGACGCGTCGCATTCGGACGCCAACGCCCTGCGCCGCGCGATCACGTCGGACATACCGAAGATGGCCATCGACCAGGTGGAGTTCCACCTGGGGCCGATCATGGCCGACGGCAAGGAGTACGAAAGCATCACGCCCCTCTTCGACGAGATCGTCGCCCACCGCCTCGGCCAGGTGCCTATCCCGACCGACCTGGAGCTGATGAGCTTCCGCGAGGACTGCGTCTGCGAGGGCGAAGGCTGCCCCAACTGCATCGTCATGTACTCGCTGAACAAGATCGGCCCGTGCACGGTGTACTCCGGCGACCTGATCCCCCTGGGGCATGACGCCTTCAAGGTCAAGGACACGCTGATACCCATCGTCGACCTCGACGACGGGCAGGCCATACTCATCTACGCGATAGCGGAGATGGGCACCGGCCGCCGCCACGTGAAGTGGCAGGCCACCAGCGGCGTGGGCTACAAGTACCTCCCCATCGTGGAGATCGACGAGACCCTCTGCGACCAGGGCATGCAGTGCGTCAGCGGCTGCCCGCGCAAGGTCTTCGACGAGGTGGACGGCAGGCCCGTTCCCGCCCGGCCGCTGGACTGCACCCTGTGCAACACCTGCGCCGAGGAGTGCGACCAGCAGGCGATAACCGTCTGCAGCGACCCGCGCAACTTCGTCTTCAGCTTCGAGACCGACGGGTCCATGACCAGCGCCAAGGCGCTGGAGCTGGCCCTGAAGTCGCTGGAGGCCGGTTTCGAGGAGTTCGCCCGGATGGTCTCGGAGCTCAAGGCCGAAACCCTTTAAGAAATCCCCTTCCCCCCTTTTATTCACATGAAGTCGCTGAGCTTGCACTTGCGCACCTTGTCGTTGTCGAACAGGGACGCCATGCTCATCTCCAGCACCTCGATGCGCTGCCGGGTGTACTCGGAGAGGCCGTAGCGCTCCCCCATCTCCTTGGACACCTGCAGGTACTTCTTCACGCTGGCCTCATGCACGGTGAGGGTGAGCGAGTTGCCGCAGCGGCACTTGCCGGCGAGGGGGATGCGGCGGTACTTCTCGCCGCAGCGGGTGCACCTCAGGTTCTGGGCGGAGAAGGACCTCAGATTGCCCACCATATCGGGGAGGAAGTGCTTGTCCACCACCCGGGTGATGACGTCCTTCTCGTCCACGGCGCGTATCTTCCTCCCCAGCTCCAGCTGGCCGTGCATCTTGTCCATCATCGTCTCCAGGGTGGTGTACTTGGAGTGGAAGGGGCCCTCGGCGATGTCGGCCGTGTCGTGCGTGAATCCGATGCCCTCGAACTGCAGGTTGCTGCCGATCCGCGATGACACCATGTCCATCATGCCCTCGATCTCGCGGGGATGGCGGTACTCCATCGCCGCATGGTAGAGCTCCAGCGGGTAGGAGTGCAGGCAGTCGAGGTTGTGGGCCTCCTTGTCCACCTCGTCGGGGTCGAGGCGGGTGGTCAGGACCAGCGGTGCGTCCATCAGGCCGCCGCGGCGGTCGGGGAGGAAGAGGCGGGAGAAGTTCATCAGCCCGTCCAGCAGGAGTATGATGCTGTCCTCGTCGCCGTCGCAGTTCCTCCGCTTGGCGGCATGGAAGAACGGATGCGCATAACCGCCGCTGGCGGGCATGAAGCCGATGATCCTCAGCAGCACCCCGCCCGAGGTGTGGGGGGCGAGCCCGATGCCCAGGTGGCCGATGAGGCCCTCCCTGCCCTCCACGTTGTAGAACGGCTCGAGGCCGTAGAACTTGACGAGGAGCTCATCGATGAAGGCGGCCACCCGCACCATGTAGTCGCCGCAGCTGGTGGAGGGGACGAAGTCCTGCACCTTGAGCTCGCAGAGCTGCTCGCCGTCGGTGAGCGGCTCGCCGTGCATGTCCCGCTCGTAGCCGAGCTCGATGGCCCTCTCCACGCTCAGGCCGATCTCCCGGGGGCGGAAGTGGGTGAGCGGAAGGTCGGTCATGTCGAAGCGGCAGGTGCCGTCCTTGAACACGTATACCTCGTGCTTGGCGCGCAGGATGCCCTTCTCCAGCGGCTCGGGGACCTTCTCCCGTGATGTCATGCCCTGCACCCCCTTGACCTCGGGGGCGGAGTTGCTCAGGCCCAGGGACTCGAGCGCGCGGGCATAGTCCTCGACCAGCCTGACCTTGGTCTTGGGGCGCCGCTCGAAGGTGCGGCTGTCCTCCGGGATCAGCGTGCGGCCGTTGCATCCCGGGCAGGTTATCAGGTATCCCTTGGAGCCGCATCCCGGGCAATGGCGCAGGCCCAGGTCGACCATTATGGTGCCTTTCGAGCCGTTCCCCCCGGAGCTGTCCTTGCTCTTCTCCAGGGCGGCGCTCATCAAGCGCTGCGCACCGCCCTCCATGCCGATGGGGAAGAGGGCGTGCACCGGGGGGTTCATCCTGCGCTCCTTGGCCTTCTCGGGGCGCGCCATGCGTCCGCCGATGCGGGTCTGCGCCCGCGGCATTACGGTGACGCCCATGGCCGCGGACACCGCCTGCAGCGAATCGTCCCCCTGCAGGGGAGCGGCGTCGACGATCCCGCCCTCCCCGGCCTCCAGCCCCAGGCCGAGCAGCAGCGGCGCCGCCCATTCCTCGAGCCTTATCTCCCCCGAGGACATGCGGTGCAGGGCCCCCAATGACTCCAGGGTGCGCTTGGGGGCCGCCTCGTTCTTGAGGAGCAGCGCTCCCTCCTCCGCCCTCCCGTGGCGGAGGATGTGCTCCTTGAGGCCGATAAGGTCGTCAAGCGCGACGTCGGACCAGAAGAGGTTGTGCCGGGGGTGGAGCGGGACGCCGTGCTCCCGGCTTGCCCGCAACGCTTCCTCAAGGGTCTGGGACTCCCATCCCGACGGGGGCTCGCCGAGCGCTTCCCGCAGCTCCTCCCGGTGCCATTCCAGGCAATAGCCCGCCGGCACCAGGGGGTGGTTGTTCTCCGAGAACTCGCCGAACGGTATGAGCATCTCGCCGATGTCCACCAGCTCGGCTATCTCCCGTCCCAGCGCTTTGACCTCGGCGCTGCTGTTGCACTGCAGCAGGTCGCCGTTGCGCAGCAGCACGATGGGCCCCTCGATGCTGTCGCAAGGAGTGACGGCGCCCGCCTTGCCGGGCCTTTCGATCTTTATCTGGGTGCCGATGGCGGGGAACTCATCGAGCGCGTACATGGACGCCGGGCTGATGGCGATGGCGGCCAGACCGCAGGTGCGCCCCCGCCCGTAGCGCAGCCGGAACCCGCCCGGGCGCGACGGATGGCCGAAGATGGGCCTGCCGGCGACGATGTCCTTGAGGTACTTGTCGCCGGGCTTGACCTTCTGCTCGCTCTCGTCTTCGTCCCCCTCCTGAGGGCTGAGGAGCTCCTCGATGAACTCCCAGCCGTCGATGCCCAGGCTCTGGACGTGCTTCTGGATCTTGGCGGCCTTCTGGGTCAGGCCCTCGGCTATCACCAGGCAGGCGCCGCCGCGGACGCGGTTGGTCTCCACCCGCGGCAGGTCGCGGTAGCCGGATATCTCCTCCTTCTCCGTGCCCTCGCCGTCGATGCAGACCGGGCAGTTCTCCACGATCAGGTCGATCTCATCGCCGCCGGGGGTGTACTGGAGATGCTGCAGGGACTTGTAGAGGGGGATCTCCTCATGGAAGCGCGCCACCTCCTGGGCGGTGGGACGGTACTCGCCGATGTTGAGCTCGCGCCGGACCACGTCCCCTATGAGGACGCTCATCGCCTGACCGGTGCCCCCGGCGGCGCGTATGGGGCCGGCGAAGAGTATGGACAGGTACTCGGAGTCGTCGCTGTTGCGGCCTATCCTCACCGACGCTATCCCCTCCAAGGGGGCGACGAGTATCCCTTCAGTGAGCACCGCCAGGCCCACCCTCACCGCTCGGTCGATGGCCTCCTCGCGGGTGCGGGCGGGACGGGTGGCGATCTCCTTGGCGATGAGCAGCGAGACCACCTCGCGGTTCCCGTGCTCCTCGCTCAGCTCGCGGATGCGCTCTGCCACGCCCTCGACGCCCCATTCCTCCAGCTGCTTCTCCACCCGCGAGGCCAGGTCCTCGGCCTGAGGTATCTCTATCTTGACCTCGGGGTCCTTGCCCCGGGAGCGGGCGCGGCGGGCGATGCCGTAACAGTAGTCGGTGCGGGAGGCGAGGTCCTGGAAATAGCTCTCCATCCCCTCGCCGCATGCCACTCTTCTCATGTTGCCTCGGCTTCCTTGCTCTCCGCCACCCTGACCAGCTCCTCGATGAGCAGGGCGCGGAGCTCCTCCATCCCCTGTCCGTCGACGGCGGAGACCCTCAGCCTCCCCTCGCCGGGAGGGGATATGTCCGCCTTGGACTCCACCTCGATTATCGGCAGCCCTGAAAAGCCTTGCCGTACCGATTCCAGCAATGCCATCTGCTTCTCCAACGGATAGCCGCAGGTCTCGGAGCGGTCGATGAGGAACACCATCACATCGGTGAGGTACTGCAGCGCCAGCACCGCCTGGCGCTCGATGTCGTTCCTCTCCTCCAGTCGCCGGTCGAGCAGCCCGGGGGTGTCCACGAGCTGGAATGTCCTCCAGCGGTGCTCCATATGGCCCACCACTATGCCCTTGGTGGTGAACGGGTAGGGCGCCACCTGGGGGGCGGCGTTGCTGAGGGCGCTTATGAGCTGGCTCTTGCCCACGTTGGGGAAGCCGGCGATGACCGCGGTGGGCTTGTCGGGGTCCACCGAGGGAAGCTGGCGCATGGCGTTGCGGGCACGGTTGACGTTCTCCAGGTCAGGGGCTATCTGCTTGATCACCGACGACAGCCTCCCGTAGAAGCCGCGGCGCATGGACTCGACGCGCTCGATGTCCTTGGCGCGCCGTATCATCGACAGGTAGCCGTTCTTCAGCCTCTCGGTGCGGTAGGCGGCCCAGCTGAGGGCGCCCAGCGACTTCTTCAGGGAATCCAGCCCCACCACCAGGTCCACCAGCTGCGGATAGAAGTCCTCCGTCTTCTCCAGACGGGGGAAGGCCTTCAGATAGCTGTCCAGGGTGCTGATGACGATGTCCCCGGAGGCGGTTATCTTCGCCAGGGCGGTCTTCTTCTTGCCGTCGAACGCCCCGCTGCCCTCCTTCCTGATCTTCGATGCGCGGTGGAAGGCCTTGTCCATCAGCTCCTCCGCCGTCAGGACCGTGGGTATCCTCCGCTGCTGGTTAAGCATATTTAGCGATAGCGCGTTTACCGTTTAAACCCTGTCATCGCTGAGGCAGGAGGGGCATCATGGCGGAACGGAAGTGGAGCGGGCCCGCCCTCACCGTGGACGGTGTGCTGGTGGAGCAAGGGATGATACTGCTGGTCGAAAGGGGGAGGGAGCCGTTCAAGGGATGCAAGGCCCTCCCCGGGGGATTCGTGGACTACGGCGAGACCGTGGAGTGCGCGGTGCGCAGGGAGATGAGGGAGGAGACCGGCCTCGAGACCGTGGTGGAGAGGCTGCTGGGAGTATACTCAGACCCTGAACGGGACCCGCGGGGCCACACCGTGAGCGTCGTCTTCGGGCTGAGGGCCGTGGGCGGGGAGCTCTCCGCCGGCGACGATGCCGCAGCGGCGGGATGGCACCCGCTGGATAGGTTGCCGGAGCTGGCCTTCGACCATCGCCGCATCATCGAGGACTGTGTGCTCGGTCCGCGGGGACGCTGATCGGGCCTTGCCGCGACGGCGGTTCAGCGCAGTATCTCGAAGGAGTCGAACTCGCCGCTGGGCTCCAGGCAGCGGACCTCTATGCTCTGCACATCGATGGGGGGCTTGGCCTTCATCACCGCCGCCAGGAAGCTCCTGAGCTCGGCCTCGCTGCCCTCGGCGACGATCTCCACGTCCCCGGACCCGAGGTTCCTCACATAGCCTCGGACCACGTGCCCGGCGGCGGCCTTCTGGACGTGGCGGCGGAAGTTGACGCCTTGGACACGGCCGCTGGCTATCGCTTCGACACGCTTCATGCTACCCTATCGCCTCAGGGGATTATATGTAGATTCCTACCCGGTCAGATGGGGGTCCCCCGCTCCACCTGGAAGTCGAGGGCCTCCAAGCAGCGGTTGTACTTCTCCAGGAGCTCGATGCGGTGGCCGGCGCCGAGGTAGACGTTGGCGACCTGGAAGCTGTACGAGTCCTGGTACTGGAGCTCGCTCAGGTCCTGGCCCTGCTTCACCGACACTTCGACTATCGTTCCGGGGAGCTCCCTCTGCAGCGATTCAATGGTGCTCTGGTCGGGAACGTTGACCATCCTCCCCGGCTCGAAGGTGCGCACCATGAAGTTGGCCGCCACCTGGAATTCGCCGTCGTAGGCCATCGATTTGGGCCGCATCCCCAGGGCGAGGCGCAGCATTATGCGGTGGTGGGATGTGCCGTGGACCTTCTCGAAGATGTCGGTGTGCGCCTGCGATATCCGCGGGTTGATCTCCAGCAGCGATACGCTGTCATGGTTCGGGTCGTAGAAGAACTCGATGTTGAACGCCGAGTTGTCGAGGCCTATCACGGTGATCGCCCTGCGGGCAACGTCCGCCATGCGGAACTGTATCTCCAGCGGCAGGGATGAAGGGTACTCGTAACGGGAGAACGAGGAGCGGTCGGTCTCGCGGACCGAGTCCACTATGCCGTAGGCGACCACCTCCCCCTGGAACACGTACCCCTCCAAGGTGCACATCCGGCCGCTCAGCGACCCTTCGGCGATGCAGCTCTCCCTCATCTCCACGAACTCCTTGGGCATGTTGTAAGCCTCCAGGAGGTAATTGAAGGGCTCCTGCATGAAGTCCAGGTTCTCGGCTATCTCCCGGGAGTGGGCGAGGAAGCTGTACTCGTCGTTCACCTTGTAGGAGAGGTAGGACTTGAAGGACTTGAACGGCTTTATCCAGAACGGCGGAAGCATGTCCAGCTTCTGAAATGCCTCCTCGTCCTCGGGGTCGAACGCCCTGAACGTCGGGATGTTGTCCGGTATCGCTTTCTGCTGCTCCAGGCGGCTCCAGTACTTGTGCTCGCATTTCAGCACCGCTTCGAGGTCGGGGCCTATGACGCCGAACTCCTCGGCCAGTATGGGAACCAGGTCGGTGCCGGGGAAGTCGTAGTAGGTCACCACCGCGTCGACGCCGCCGGGCTCCGCCCTCATGCGCCGTACGGCGGTGGAGATGAGATGCTCCATGTCGTACCTCTCCACGTTCCTGATCTCGCTGATGTCCAGCGCCGGCAGGAAGCGGCAGTGCTCCGCCTCCGGCAGCCTCTTCAGCATGGCGAGGTTGAAATCGTCCAACCCTACCACGAACACGTTCTTCATTCCATCACTCCTGTCATATCATGTCCCTCCTGATGCGCTCGTCCCAGCTGCGGCAGTAGACCCGCGTGTCCCCCATGTAGGCGTCCAGCGATGCGCGCACCCGGAAATGATCCTCGTCCGAAGTAAGTATCGTCCGGGTGTAGGTGTCCACCTGCCAGTCGCCCCGCCCCAGGTGGCGGTGCGACCTCACCTCCGCCCGCAATGTCCCGTAACGGTTGTCCACGTAGCTGTAGCATTCGGTGCTCTCGTTTCCGAGCTCCAGGTCGATGGTGTCGAGGCGGTGGCGGGCGTCGTTGTTCACTATCCTCTGCGTGACCTCGTTGCTCGCCAGATTGTGAGTGACCGTCCATTCGCGCTGCGCCGGGCTAAGCACCGTGGTGGGCGGCGAGGGGCCTTGGCGGGGGGCGCCGAAGGGATGGAGCTCGTCGTCCTCGGGGCGCAGCGGACGCCATGGCACGCTGATGCTGCTCAGCTCGGGCTTGACGGTGAGGCGGGACGGGCGGGGCGAGGGCCATGCCAGCGGCCAATATGACGTCGATATCGAGAGTCTGAGGCGATGTCCCGCCGGGAAGCTCTGGGCCACATGGTTCATCTCTATCCTGACCTCGTAGTCCTTCCCCGGCTCGAGCTCGCTGGGAGAGGAGTGGCCCTCGCGGTGGCTGAGGTTCAGCAGCCCGTAGGTGACCCGCGTGGCCCTGCCGTCCGGCGCCACGTCCGAGAGCCTGGC
>PUJZ01000015.1 GCA_003550345.1 Methanomassiliicoccaceae archaeon | reverse complement strand
GCGCCTCCATCCGTAAATAATCAAATACGTGGTACACGATTCGGATGCGGGCCGCTGGCCCATGAGGTCCTGTGAGATGGTGATGAGGGGGAGGGGCATGGCCCGGGCGTCGGGCAGCATCATCAACGCCATCGTGAGCGGCCGCGGCTGCTCCTTCGGCATCGACCTCAAGACCTGGGCGGACGTGGAGATCAACGACAGCGGGCGGATAGACATCCGCATCGAGGACCATGAGAACGAGGACAAGTACCTGGTGCACCGCTGCGTGTCCCAGGTGCTCGACACCTACGCCCCCGAGCATATGTACGGGGCCAAGGTCGTCACCCGCTCGGAGATCCCCATGTCACGGGGGCTGAAGAGCTCCTCGGCGGCGGCCAATGCGGTGATACGGGCGACCTTGGACGCCCTGAACGTGGACATAGAGCCCCTCGAGGCCCTGCGCATCGGCACCCGTGCCTCCCGGGAGGCGGGCCTGTCCAAGACCGGCGCCTTCGACGACGCCTGCGCGTCCTGGTTCGGCGGGATATGCATCACCGACAACAGCGCCGAGGCCCTTCTGCGGCGGGGCCGCTTCAACAACAACTACCGGGTCATCATCCATGTGCCGCGGCAGAGGGTGCGCAAGAGGGACATCCCCCTGCACCGCATCTCCGCTTGGAGCGAGATCATGGAGCTGGCATTCGGGATGGCCATCAGCCGTGACTACCTGCGGGCGATGATGCTGAACAGCCTCTGCATATCCGCCGCCCTCGACCTGGACCAGGAGGTCTCCATGAACGCGCTGGTCCATGGGGCGGCGGCGGCCGGCTTCACCGGCACCGGGCCGAGCAGCATAATATTGGTCAAGGAGAACCGGGTGGAGGACTTCCTCAACCTCTTCGAATGCAGGGACGGCGACCTGCGCGTCGTCGACCTGTACAACGGCGAAGACTGAGGACATGATAATATCAGAATCGGAAATCGACGGAGCGATACCGGCCACGCCCTCGCGCTGGCACACCCAGCTCTGTCTCGCCCTCGCCTCCATGGCGTTCGGCCGCAGCCGCCTGGAGAGGGCGGCGGTGGACGATGTCACCATCGGGCTCATGAAGGGGCTTGAATCGATGGGGGCGGCCTTCAGCGTCTCCGGCGGCGATGTCGCCGTGGAAGGAGGCCTCTTCCATCCCCGCGGCGAGATAGACGCTGGCATCCACAGCTCCAACCTGGCGCTGCTCTGCGCCGTGGCGTCCAACCTCCCCCGCCCCAGCCGCATCAGCTTCGAGTCGCGGAGGGGCGAGGCCTACCCCTTCCTCAACGCCCTGATGGCGTTGGGGGTCTCCGTGTCCTCGAAGAACAGGGGCAGGGATCCCCCCTGGGTTATCAAAGGGCCGGGTCGCAGCGGCAGGACCCATGTGGCAGGGGACCTGCCTCCGGCCTATGTTTGCTCCCTGCCCCTGGCGTCCGTCATGAGGATGAGGGACGTCGAGATAACGGTGTCCCCTCCC
This sequence comes from Methanomassiliicoccaceae archaeon, assembly GCA_003550345.1. GTDB lineage: Archaea > Thermoplasmatota > Thermoplasmata > Methanomassiliicoccales > Methanomethylophilaceae > PWHV01. The sequence goes on along the minus strand of PUJZ01000015.1, from coordinate 8,484 downwards.
GACCGCAGCACCTCGTCGATGGGCGTCGCCCAGGACGCCATGGCCCGCTTCGGGCTGGGGATGTCCTTCAGCGAGGGCAGGGTCCGCGTCTCCGGCTCGGAGCCCCTGCGGCCGGCTACGGTCAAGGTGCGTGACGACCATGAGCTCGCCTGCTACCCGCTGGTCGCAGGCGCCCTCTGCGGGCGGGCGACGGTGAGGGGTGACTTGGCGCATGAAGCGGGAGTGGGCGCGTTACGGTCCTTCCAGGTCGATATCGAAAGCTCCGGCGACAGTGTGACCGCTCGCGCATCGGCCATCGAGGGGCTCGATGTCGACATGTCCCACCTTCCCCGCGCCTTCCCGGCGCTGGCGGTGCTTTCGGCCCGGGCGCGCGGAGGCGCAAGGCTGCATTCCGCCCTGCTGCCAGGGCGCGACCTCATCACGCCCACCGTCAAGATGCTGAGGCGCATGGGCTGCCCGGCGAGGGCCACCGGTGACGGCGCCCATATCCCCCGCTGCGACCTGCAAGGCGCCGAGCTCGGCGAGATCGACGACCCGCTGGTCTGCATGGCGGCAATCATCGCCGCCGTCAGCTCCGAGGGGGATACGTCCATCTCCAATCCGGGGATATGCGAGGAGGAGTGCCCCGGCTTCCTCAGGCACATGGGGCTGCTGGGGATGCGGACCGGGGAACGGTGGCCATGAACAAGTTTTTTTACAGAGAACATGATGAAGACCCTCGGCGAAGGCTCCAGGAGGACCTCTGATGACTGAAATCGATGAACTTCGCGAGATGATAGAGAGCATCGATAGGGAGATCGTGGAGCTCATCGCGACCCGCATGGAGGTCGCCGACGAGCTCGGCAAGGAGAAGAGCCGTCAGGCCAAAGGGCACCGCGACCCCGAGGTGGAGAGCAAGGTGGTGGAGCGCTACCTCCAGCTATCCAAGGAGGTGGACATCTCCGAGGAGGACGCCAGGAAGATAGCCCATACCATACTGGAGATATCCCTGGAGCGCCAGAAAAAGCTATTCCGATAAGCTGTTTTCAACCAGATTATTTATTCTTATAAGAATAATTCTGACAAAAGATGTTTTAAATAGCCATCCATTATGGGAATCCCATTCAGCTAGCTGCGATGGAGGTTTTCTATTGGAAAAGGTTAAGGTAGCAGTTCTTGGCGCGACCGGTATGATCGGGCAGAGATTCATTCAGATATTGGAGGACCACCCTTATTTCGAGTTCGGGGGCCTCTACGCCTCCGAGAGGTCGGCGGGAAAGACGCTGGCGGAGGTGCTGAGGATAAGGGACCACCGCTTCCGCGACGACACCTTGGATATGCCGATCGAGAAGATGGAGGCCAAGACCGTGGCCGCCTCCTCGAGGCTGGCGTTCAGCGGTCTTCCCTCCGAGGCGGCCAAGGGCATGGAGTCCGAACTGGCCCAGGCCGGGCTGGCGGTCTTCTCCAACGCCTCGTCCCACCGCATGTCGCCGGACGTGCCGCTGCTCATACCGGAGGTGAACCACGAGCACCTGGACGCCGTCAAGGACCAGGAATCGTTCGCCAACGGCGGCTTCATAGTGACCAACGCCAACTGCTCCACCACCGGCATCGCCCCGCCGCTGAAGGCGCTGGACGACGCCTTCGGACTGGACATCGTGACCGTCACCACCTACCAGGCCATCTCCGGCGCTGGGTACCCGGGGGTGCCGTCGTTGGACATACTGGGCAACATCATACCCCACATCGGGGGCGAGGAGGAGAAGATCGAGACGGAGATAAAGAAGATGCTGGGCTCCTGGAACGGCGCCTTCGTCCACTCCGAGTTCACCATGCTCGCCAACTGCGCCCGGGTGCCAGTGGTGGACGGGCATCTAGAGGCCATGATGCTGCGCATGGACTCCTCGCCCGAGGTGGAGGAGTTCGTCGCGGCGCTCGAGTCGTTCCGCGGCCTCCCTGAAGGGATGAGCCTCCCCTCGGCCCCGGAGAGGCCCGTCATAGTCATGAAGGAGCCCGACCGGCCCCAGCCCGCCCTGGACGCGTTCGCCGGAGAGCCTGAGAGGGCAAGGGGGATGGCGGTGGCCGTCGGTCGCGTCCGTCGGGACGGTGACTGGTTCAAGCTGTTCGCCCTGTCGCACAACACCCTGCGCGGGGGGGCGGGGGGATCGTTGCTGAACGCTGAGCTGGCCAAGGCCAAGGGCCTACTGTGAGGTTGAAGATGAAACGAAGCTACGAGGAGATCAACGATAAGTTGTCCAAGGGCGACGCCGTGGTGATGACCGCGGAGGAGGTCATCGGCCTGGTGGACTCCGTGGGCGTGGAGCAGGCGGCCGCCGAGGTGGACGTGGTCACCACTGGGACCTTCGGAGCGATGTGCTCTTCCGGCGCCTTCCTCAATTTCGGCCACTCCGACCCGCCCATAAAGATGGGCAAGCTATGGCTTAACGACGTGCCGGCCTACACCGGCATCGCGGCAGTGGACTGCTACATCGGCGCCACCGAGATGATGGAGGGTGACGGCGAGGATTACGGCGGCGCCCACGTCATAGAGGACCTGATAGCGGGCAAGGCGGTGAAGCTGCGGGCCGAGTCGATGGGCAGCGACTGCTATCCCCGCAAGGAGATCGAGACCTTCGTGTCACTCGACACCCTCAACGAGGCCTACATGTTCAATCCCCGCAACGCTTATCAGAACTACGCGGTGGGGGTCAACTCGTCGCCGCGGACGCTGTTCACCTACATGGGCAAGCTGCTGCCCCGCTACAAGAACGCCACCTACAGCTCCGCCGGGCAGCTGTCGCCGCTGCTCAACGACCCTGAGTGCCGGACCATAGGCCTGGGCACGAGGATATTCCTCGGCGGCAACGAAGGCTACGTCTCATGGCAGGGGACGCAGTACAACACCTCCCACCCGACCAAGAACGGCGTGCCGGTGGGCAACAGCCGGACCCTGGCGGTGATCGGCGACCTGAAGGGCATGAGCACCGACTACGTGCGCGCCCTGAGCGTGCACAAGTACGGCATATCGATCGCGGTGGGCATAGGCATCCCCATTCCCGTGCTGGACGAGGACATAATGCGGGCCTGCGCCATCAGGGACGAGGAGATCTACGCCCCGGTCATCGACTACTCGGTGCAGTCGCGGCGCCGCAAGACGCTGGCGGAGGTGAGCTACGCCGACCTCCGGTCCGGCTCCATAGAGCTGTTCGACCGCAAGGTCAAGACCTCCTCGCTCTCCTCCTACCCCAAGGCCAAGGCCATCGCCGATGAGCTCAAGGCCTGGCTTGATGAGGGCCGCTTCGAGATCAGCCGTCCGGTGGCGCCGCTGCCCGCCGAGAGCAAGGTCAAGCCCCTGAACATATCCACCCGGGAGGAGTTGGAATGACCGTGCGCAAGAAATACCTGCTGGCCTTCACCCCGGAGAATGCTAATCTCCCGGTGATAGCGGTGCTGGTGCAGAAGTTCGGCATCATACCCAACATCATGCAGGCCAAGGTGAACGAGAGAGGGGGGCGCCTGGTGCTGGACATAGAGGGCGACACCGAGTCCCTGGAGAAGGCCAAGGCCTACATACTGGAGCAGGGCGTGGAGATGAGGGAGCTCGACCGTCACGTCTTCCGCGACGAGTGGCGCTGCATACACTGCGGCGCATGCGTGTCGATATGCCCCACCGACGCTTTCCATGTGGACATGGACAGCTACGAGGTCCGCTTCAATCCGGAGAAGTGCATCGCCTGCGAGGCCTGCATACAGGCCTGCTCCCCCAAGGCCATGAAGCTGGAGCTATGGTGATCCGGGAGCATTTCGAGCTGGGCGAGACCGCCCTCACCATCATCGCCGATGAGGACTGCATAGCTGCGGGCAAGGAGGCGGTCTTCGCGGCACGCGCGAGCATCGAGGCGGCGATAGCCGCCGACCCATACTTCGCCAGCTCCTTCGAGCCCATGGAGGCGGTCACGGACGACCGTGTGGTGCGCCGCATGTGCTCCGCCGCCGCCTCGGCGGGGGTGGGCCCGATGGCGGCGGTGGCGGGCACCGTGGCCTGGGAGGCGGTGGAGGCGATGCGCGACGCCGGCGCCAGGACGGCGGTGGTGGACAACGGCGGTGACATCGCCCTGTTCTGCGATCGCCCCGTCACGGTGGGCATCCACAGCGGCGGTCCGCTGCGGAACCTGGGCCTCTCCGTCGCCCCCGGCGGCTCGGTGCTCGGGGTCTGCAGCTCCTCCGCCAAGGTGGGGCACTCCATATCATTGGGCGAGTCCCATGTGTGCACCGTGGTCTCCGAGGACGTGAGCCTGGCGGACGCTTTCGCCACCGCCCTGGGCAACATGGTCGTCAGCGATGACCCGGCACACCTTCAGGAATGCGTCGCCGCGGTGGCCAAGGCCAAGGGGGTCAAGGGGGCGATGGCCAACATCGGCGAGCGCCTGGCCATGGCAGGGGACCTTCCCCGCCTCATCAGGGTGGAGGAAAGCGGAGAGCTGATAACCAGACGGATCCTTAGCATCTAAGGTAATCCTTTTTTAGGCGCAGAATATATGGACATGGGCGAGGAGATGAGGCGATGACCCTTAGAATGGCCGTACCCAACAAAGGCAGACTGAACGAGAGGTCGCTGGAGCTGCTCCGCAAATCAGGGCTGGAGATGGACATCAACTGGGGGAGGCGCCTCTATGCCGCCGCCGACAACCAGGACATGGAGGTGATGTTCGTCCGCGCCCAGGACGTCCCCCGCTTCATCCACAGCGGCACCGTGGACATGGGCATAACCGGCCTCGACCTCATCCTGGAGGCGGACCTTGACGTGGAATGGGTGCTGGACCTGGACTTCGGTCACTGCCGTCTGGCGGTGGCCGCCCCCGAGTCCGCCGGATACTCCAGCATCGATGACATCCCCGAGGGGGCAAAGGTGGCGACCTCGTTCCCCAACCTGGCCTGGCAGTTCTTCGCCGGCCGCGATAAGAAGGTGGAGATCGTGCGCATATCCGGTGCGGCGGAGATCACGCCGCACATCGGCGTTGCGGACCTGATAGTCGACCTTGTATCCAGCGGCTCAACGCTGCGCACCAACCGGCTTGTGGAGCTGGACAGCATAATGCATTCCCAGGCGGTGATCGTCGCCAACCCGGAGAGCCTGCAGACCAAGGGCAAGGAGATAAATGACCTGGCGTCCTCGGTGGAGAGCGTGCTGCTGGCGGAGAAGAAGAAATACCTCATGGCGGACATAATGACCGACACCTTGCCGGAGGTTGAGAGGCTCTTCCCGGGAATGGCGGGGCCCACGGTCATGAACATCGCCGGCCGCGACGACATGGTGGCGATCCACGTCGTCATCGACAAGAGCGAGGTCTACGACGCGGTGAACTCCTTGAAGTCAATGGGCGCCAAGGGCATACTGACCCTGCCCATCGACAGGCTGGTGCCATGATGGACCGCTCGTGGATGCGGGGATCCACCCGGCATTTCAAGCCCTATTACAGCCCCGACGCCGATGGCGCCCTGCGCCTGGACACCAACACCAACGTGCTCGGCCCCAACCCCGCCGCCGCGGCGGCCCTCGCCGACCTGGCCGGGCTGGACTTCAACCAGTACCCGGACACCTACTCCCGTCCGCTGCGGCGGAAGCTGGCCGAGTGCCACGGCCTCAGCGAGGGCAACTTCGTCACCGGCTCCGGATCAGATGAGATAATCGACATCCTGTTCAAGACCTTCACGGACAAGGGCGACCTGGCCGTCATGCCCTATCCCTCCTACTCCATCTACGACTATTTCAGCGAGCTCCATGGCGGGGTCCCGGTGAAGGTCGACCTCGATGACGATTTCCAGCTGGACGTCGAGGCCATGCTCGACCCCGCCGCGGCCATCATCATGATCCCCTCGCCCAACAACCCCACCGGCAACTCCTTCCGCCGCGAGGACCTGTTGCGCATAATCGAGGACAGCGACTGCCCTGTGGTCATCGATGAGGCGTACGGCGAGTACTGCGGCCCCTCATTCATACCCCTGGTGGAGGAGCACGACAACCTCATCGTCACCCGCACCTTCTCCAAGGCTTACGCCATGGCGGGGCTGCGTGTCGGTTACTGCGCCTGCGGGGCCGCCGCGGCGGAGATGATGACCTGCATCAGGATCCCCTATTCCCTCAACATGCTGAGCGAAAGGGCGGCCGTCGCCGCCCTGGAGGACCAGGATTTCATCAGGAGGACGGTGGAGATGACGGAGAGGAACCGTCCGAAGCTGGCGGACGGGCTGGAAGGCATGGGCTTCCACTGCTTCCCCAGCGACGCCAATTTCATCCTTGCCCGCAGCCCGGTGGACCACCGTTCGCTGGTGGAGGGGCTGAAAGAGCGCGGCATACTGGTGCGGGACTTCGGCCACCGGCGCCGCTTGGAGGGCTGCGTCCGCTTCACCGTGGGCACCGAGGAGATGAACGACAGGCTGCTGCAGGCGTGCGAGGAGCTTACGGGATGACTCTGAAAGTATCGCTGGCCGACTACGGCGTGGGCAACCTCCACTCCATACGGAAGGCCCTGGAGATCTGCGGCGCCGAGGTAACGGAGGTGGAGGACATGTCCAAACTCGCCGAGGCGGACTGCATCGTGCTCCCAGGCGTGGGGGCGTTCAGCCGCACCATGGAGCGCCTGCTCCCCTTCCAGGAGAGGATAGTCGAGCGGCTGGATAGCGGCGTCCCCGCGCTGGGGGTCTGCATCGGCATGCATATCCTGTTCGAGGGGAGCGCCGAGGGCAGCTCCCCGGGGCTCGGATTCATCGACGGCAGCGTGGTCCCGTTGGAGGCGGGCAGCCTGCCCCATATGGGGTGGAATGACGTGGACGGCAACGACCCCATTCTGGACGGGGTCGACGGCCGTTACTTCTATTTCGCCCATTCCTACCGCGCCTCCCCCGCTGACACGACGGTGATCGTCGGCTCCACCTACTATGAGAGCCTGTTCCCGTCGTTGTTCCGTTTTAAGAACACCTACGGATGCCAGTTCCATCCGGAGAAGAGCAGCTCCTTCGGCCTCAAGATGCTGAGGAACTTCGTCCGCTTCGCGGAGGAATGCCAATGATCGTCATCCCGGCGGTGGACATCATGGACCGCTGCGTGGTGCAGCTCGTAGGAGGGGTCCCCGGCACCGAGCTGTTCAGCATCCCTGACCCCCTGCAGGTCGCCAGGGGATGGACCTTGAAGGGAGCGCCGGCGCTGCACGTCGTAGACCTGGACGGAGCGTTCGGGAAGGAGGACAACCTCGACCGCATAATCGAGATGGCGGCCGAGTGCGAGGTGCCGGTGCAGGTGGGGGGCGGCATATCCAGCGACGATAAGGCCGACAGGCTGCTGGACTCGGGGGTGGCGCGTGTCATCGTCGGCACCAGGGCCATAAAGGAGCCGGAATGGCTGGAGAGCTTGGCGGAGCGTCATCCGGGACGCGTCATATTGGCGTTGGACGTCAAGGACGGCCGGATAACCATGCGCGGTTGGCAGGAGGAGTCCCCTATCGGCCTGGAGGAGATGTTCTCACGTATAGAGGGCATCCCCTTGGCGGGCATACTGAACACCAACGTCAACGTCGAGGGAAAAGGCCAGGGGATAGACGTGCGGTCGGCCATCGACTTCATATCCCGCTCTCCGCACCCGGTCATATCCTCGGGGGGCGTTAGCAACATCGACGACGTCCTAGTCCTCAAGGAGGCGGGAGCGGCGGCGGCGGTCGTGGGGGTGGCGGTGTACAGCGGCGAGTTCCGCCCCTGGGAGTGGCCCACCCCTTGGACCATAGACGATTAGCCTCCGCTCTTCAGCCCTTCCCGCCCAGACGCGACCTTATCTCGTCCTGGTAAAGCCAGGCCAGCACAGCGATGTCCAACAGGACCAGGACCGCGGTTATGGCCGATGCCAGGATCAAGTCGTCCGTGTACCAGTATATAAGATACCACAGCAGGGCGTAGACCGCGACCGCGAACACCGTTATCTGGGGGAAGTACCTAGAAATGAAATCCTTCATCCATCTGACATGGATGGAGGGGGATATAATGGAATCCCAGGCACCAGAAGCCCTGATCGACCTCATCGAGTATGAAGGCTCGGAGGAGCGTTCCAAGCAACAGGCCTTCACCCGTATCAGAACCGGCGCCGGATACTGTCCGTCGACGGTCGCCTGTTCATTCTCTCAGGCGGTAGCGGCCCGGAGGCACCCTTATCTCGAAGCGCGCGCCCTCCCCCGGGGCGCCGGTCTCCTCGATGTCCAGGCCCGTTATTGAGAGTATGTCCTTGACCATGAACAGGCCCATCCCGGTGTTGCTGCCATGGCCCCGTTGGAATATCCTGCCCTTGTCCTCGGCTGGGATGCCAGCGCCGTCGTCCTCCCAGATGATGTCCAGGCGTCCATCGGTCATCCTGTGGTGAAGCCTGACGGTGCTGGCGTCCTTGCCGTGGCGCAGGGTGTTGTCCAAGAGGTTGTGGATGACCATCGGCAGCATGCTGTCCGCATACAGCTCTATGCCCTC
>PUJZ01000080.1 GCA_003550345.1 Methanomassiliicoccaceae archaeon | reverse complement strand
GGATGCCGGAGGGGCTCGGCCCAAGCGAACCAGGCACTAATACTGAACTAGAAAAGGTTGATATAATCACAGTAGGCTTCCTGAATGAATGTCGTTGGCTCTGCTGGGCCTGCCGTTGGGCTTCATCCTGCTGTATTATTCGTCCAATTGGCTGGTGGACTCCGCGAAGAGGACCGCCTTGTTGCTGGGGGTGTCACCGTTCGTTATCGGGCTGACCATCGTCGCCTTCGGCTCCTCCTCCCCTGAGGCCGCCATCGCGCTCATGGCACGCACCTCTCCGGACGTCGTGCTGGGTAACATCGTGGGCAGCAACATCGCCAACATCGGCCTGGTTATAGGCCTCACCGCCATCATCTATCCGCTCGCCACCCGCTTCGACACCGTCAAGTTCGAGGCATGGGTGATGCTGGCGGCCGCGCTCCTCCTGACCCTGATGGCGGCATCGGGCGCATTCGACATCCTGGAGGGCGTCCTGCTCCTGGCGCTGATGACGGCCTTCCTGCTCGTCGTGTACCGGCTATCCAAGAAGGATCCGCTGCGGGAGGTGGTCGATGAGACGCTCATCTACGAGGACCCTGGGAGATTGGCGCCCAACCTGGCGCTGCTGGTCGTCTCGTTGGCGCTGCTGGTCCTGGGGGCGCAGGTCTTCGTCCTGGGGGCGGTGGAGCTGGCAGATGCCCTCCAGCTGCCCGAGCTCGTGATAGGCCTGGTGGTCGTGGCGATCGGCACCTCCCTGCCTGAGCTGTCCATATCCCTGGCGGCCGCCTGGAAGAGGGAGACGGAGATAGTACTCAGCAACATCATCGGCAGCAACATCTTCAACGCCCTTTTCGTCATGGGCCTCGCCGCCATATCCGCGACCATCGTTGTGCCGGCGGCGATGCTGCGGATGGACCTGCTTGTCATGCTGGGTCTTTCGCTCATCCTGCTGCTGCTTATGAGGCTCCGCGGCGGCATCTCCCGCCGCGGCGGCCTGGTATTCGCCTTTATATACTTTGCATACTTGCTGTTATTGTTCGTCTGAACGTGGTGAGCATGGCGTTGGACAACCTCGACTGGGCATTGCTGGCGGTGCTTTCCATGGTGCCGTTCTGGGAGGGGCGGTACACCATACCGCTGGCAATAGCCATGGGGGCCGACCCGTTGGCGGCCTATCTGTGGTGCGCGGCATTCAACATCCTCGCCTCGCCGATCATATTCTTCTGCCTACGGGTGGTCTACACCCGCTGGCTCTGCCGGATAAACCCGGTGCGCAATGTCTACGAGGCCTGCGTCCGAAGGGTCTCCAGCAAGAACAGCAAGGTGCTGGAGCGCTGGCAGGAGCTGGGGCTCATCGTATTCGTGGCGATACCCGTGCCCGTCACCGGGGTGTGGACGGCCACCTTGCTGGCGTTCCTTTTCCAGCTGGATGAGAGGAAATCGGTCCTGGTCATCGGCACGGGGGTGCTGATCGCCTGCGCCATAACAACCTTGGCGACCTTGGGCATACTGAGCATCTAGGCGTAATAGTATTCGCCCTTCCCTTTCTGCTCGCGGTCGAGGCGCGAGTCAGGCTTGTTTATGCGGGGACGGTGGGTGTCGGCGTCGCGGCGGAAGGTGATGTCCACCTCCTTCAGGAAGCGGTTCATCCCCAGCCTCATCTCCATCGGCCCCTCGCCCACACCCCTTCTGCCGGGCTCGCCGCCGAAGACCATCATGGAGTCCGAGACCATGTCCAGGAAGTAGATGTCGTGGTCGACCACCAGGGCGCTCTTGCCGCTCTTCTCCATCACCCTGCGGACGGTGCGGGCGGCGTTCATCCTCTGGTTCGAGTCAAGGTATGCCGAAGGCTCGTCCAGCAGATAGATGTCCGCCTCCCGGGCCAGGCATATGGCGATGGCGGCCCGCTGCAGCTCGCCGCCGGAGAGGTTCTTGACCCTCTTGCCCAGGAGATGCTTCAGCGCCAGCGGCTCCATGACCTCGGTCTGGAAGAATCCGGACTGGACGACCTCGAAGGCGGAGCTGTGCAGGAGGTCCTTGAGGGTGCCCTCGAAGTCAGGGGTGATGTATTGGGGCTTGTAGGAGACCTTGATGTCAGCGTCGACCGAGCCGCTGTCCGCCTCCAGCACGCCGGCCAACATCTTGACGAACGTGGTCTTGCCCGTGGCGTTGGGGCCGACGATGCCCACCGACTCCCCCTCCTTGATCGTCCCCGGACCCACCTGCAATGAGAACTGCCCGAAGTCCTTGCCCAGGCCCTGGTAGGAGACCAGGTCCCCGGTTACCCACTCGCCGCGGGGGGGCGACATGGAGAACTCGATGGCACGGTCGCGGAAACGGATGTTCTCCTCGGGCAGGTATCCGTTGAGATAGACATTGATGGCGGTGCGCACCTGGCGTCCTTGGGTGAATACCCCGTAGGCCCCCTCTTCGCCGTAAACAACGTTGACGTTGTCGGCGAGGAAGTCGAGGACGGCGAGGTCGTGCTCTATGACCACCACCTGCCGGTCCTCGCTCAGCTCGCGTATGACCCGGGCGGCCTTGACCCTCTGATAGATGTCCAGGTACGAGGAGGGCTCGTCGAAGAAGTAGACGTCGGCCTCCCGCATGACGGTGGCCGCCATGGCGACCCTCTGCAGCTCTCCGCCGGAGAGTTTGTCCAAGGGCCGGGCGATGACCTCCTCCAGCTCGAATGCTGCGGCCGCCTGGGCGATGGTCATCCTCTCCTCCACCCTCTCCAGCAGCGTCCGCACCTCGCCGCTGTGGACCTGGGGGAGCTTGTCGACGTACTGGGGCTTGGTGGCCACGGCCACACCCTCCTGGTACACTCCGGACAGGAAGGTATGCAGCTCGGTGCCGCTGTAATGGTCCAGCACCTCCTCCTTGTCAGGGGGGTCCTCGTAGCGGCCCAGGTTCGGCAGCTCCGCCCCGGAGAGCATCTTGATGGCGGTGGTCTTGCCGATGCCGTTGGGCCCCAGTATCCCGGTCACCATCCCCTTCTTCGGCACCGGCAGCCGGTAGAGCCGGAAGGAGTTCTCGCCGTACTGGTGGACCATCTCCCCCTTGAGCTCATCGGCGAGGCCGATTATCTTGATGGCCTCGAACGGGCATTTGTGGACGCATATGCCGCATCCAGCGCACAGCTCCTCGGATATTATCGGCTTGCCACGCTCGCCCACGACGATGACCTCCACCCCCGTCCTCATCTTGGGGCAGAACCTCATGCACTCGCGGTTGCACTTCTTGGGCTGGCAACGGTCCTTGAGCAATGCGGCGATGCGCATGTGCCCGCCTATGTGGAGATTGTTTATAAGCTTTAATGAGCGGGAATACCGTCGGCGGCGGTCGAAGAATGGATAAACAATAAAGTTGTTTTCGCAACCAATGGTGCTACGATTCCAAATCCCTACGGACGAGGGATGCCCCATATCGTTGATAAGATTGGTGTCGATGATACACCGCGACTGCCACGGCTTCATCAAGTCCCGCTTGGGCGACATCGGCGTGAGCAGCGGCCAGTTCCCGCTCATGTTCCTGATATACCAGAACGAGGGGATCAACCAGGGTCAGGCTGCGGCCGCCCTGGGCCTGGACAAGGGGACGGTCGCGAGGGGGATGATGCGCCTCGAGGATGCCGGCCTGGTGCTGCGGGAGCGGGACCGTTACGACCGCCGCAACTACCGTCTGCGCCTCAGCGAGGAAGGGAAAGAGGCCATGAAGCGGCTGGAGGACGTGCGTCTGGAGCTGGAAGGGTGCCTGGTGCAGGGACTCAGCGACGAGGAGAAGTCGGTTCTGAGGGAACTGCTGCAGAAGATGCATGGCAACGTGTCAGAGGGTAAGGATGAGTGAGCCCCCCCGCACCACGGGCGTGGAGACCCTGCTCGGCGACCCCCAGCGGGCGGTGAGGCGGCTCTCGGTGCCGATGATCGTCGCCATGAGCCTGCAGACCGCCTACAACCTCTTCGATGCCATCTGGGTCTCCGGACTGGGCTCGGACGCCCTGGCGGCGGTGGGGTTCGCCTTCCCCATCTTCTTCGTCATACTGGGGATCGGGGCGGGGATCGGCATCGGGGGCTCTTCGGCGATAGCCCGCCGCATAGGCGCCAAGGACCGTGACGGTGCCCAGCGGGTCCTCACGCACACGATCCTCATGACCTTGGTGGCATCGCTCGCCCTGTCGCTGCCCCTCTTCCTTTTCGCCGAGGAGATATTCCGGGCCATGGGCGCGGGCGACGTGACACCTCTGGCGGTCGATTACGGACGGGTGGTGTTCGGCGGGGCGGTGGTCATCATGCTCGCCAACGTGCTCGCCGCCACCCTGCGCGGAGAGGGCGACGCCCGCCGGTCCTCAATACTTCTGGCCTTCGGCTCGGTGCTCAACATCATATTGGACCCCATCCTCATATACGGCCTGGACATGGGCATCGCCGGCGCTGCCTGGGCCACGGTGATAGCCTTCGGCCTCACCACATTGGCGCTGCTGCGCATCTACCTGATAAAGGACGACACCTTCATCCGGCTCCATATCAGAGGTTACCGATGGGAGAGCGGCATAAACCGCGACTTCCTGCGGGTGGGCGCGCCCGCCTCGCTGCAGTTCATGTCCATGGCGCTGACGCAGTTCGTGATGATCGCCCTCATCCTTATGGTGGACGACACCGACGGGGTGGCGATCTACAGCACCGGCTGGAGGGTGATATCGCTGGCCATAATACCGCTGCAGGGTATCGCCAGCGCCGTGACGCCCATAACCGGCGCCGCCTACGGCGCCATGCGTTTCGACAAGCTCTCAGTGACCCATCTGTACTCGGTGAGGTTCGCACTCTACATCACCGTCGCGCTGATGGTGCTCCTCTTCGTCTTCGCGCCGCAGATCATGGTACTGTTCACATGGTCGCCCGAATCCGTTCACCTCTTCGACGACCTGGTCGAGTTCATGCGCATATTCGCGTTCATGGTCCCGGGGGTCGCCTTCGGCATGCTCTCGTCGGCCACCTTCCAGGGGATGGGGATGGGCGTCAAGGCGCTGGTGGCGACCATCTTGCGGGCGGTGCTGCTGTCGGTGGTCTTCTGCTATGTGCTGGCCGTGGTCCTCGGCCTCGGCCTCATAGGCCTGTGGGTGGGCCTGTGCTCCGCCAACATCATCGGCTCGCTGATAGTCTTCAGCTGGGTAAGGCTAACGATCCGCCGCATCGACCGCAGGGTCCATGCTTAAATAGGCCGGGAGGTTCCTCTGCAAGCGATGAAGGAGGACACCGAGGGTGTGGAGTTGCTTCTGGGGGAGCCCCGGAGGGCGGTGCGCCGCATGGCGGTGCCTCTTGTGATATCCATGCTCGCCCAGACGGTCTACAACCTCTTCGACGCAATCTGGGTGGCGGGCCTCGGTCCCGATGCCCTGGCGGCCGTCGGGCTGGTCTTCCCGGTGTTCTTCATACTGCTGGGCATAGCCAACGGCCTGGGCATCGGCGCCGCCGCGGTCATCGCCCGGCGCATCGGCGCCGGGGACCGACGCGGCGCGGACTCGGCGGCGGTCCACTCGCTGCTCATAGCGTTGGCGGTCTCCCTGGCCCTCACCGTGCCGCTGCTTCTCTTCGCGGAGTCGATATTCGCGTTCGTCGGCGAGGGCGAGGCGCAGACCATGACTTTGGAGTATGGGAGGGTGATCTTCGCCGGCAACATCATAATCTTCCTGGCGGTGATCACCAACAGCCTCCTCCGGGCCGAGGGGGCCGCCAAGAGGGCCATGCACATAATGGTCCTCGCATCGGTGCTGAACATCATCCTCGACCCCATATTCATCTACACCTTGGGCCTGGGCGTGGCGGGGGCGGCATGGGCGTCGCTGCTCGCATTCGGGATCGCTGTCCTCGTGGCCCTTTACTGGTACCTGCCCGGGAGAGGGGGGTACCTGGACCTGTCGCTGCGCGGGTTCCGATACTGCCGCGGCACCGTCCGTGAGATATTGGGCATCGGCATTCCGTCGGGGGCGGAGATGATAGTGCTTTCGGTGTCGGCATTCATCATGAACATCATCGTCTTCGACTACGGAGGCGTGGACGGGGTGGCCATATTCAACAGCGGCTGGAGGCTGCTGCAGATAGCGATGCTCCCCTATTTCGGCATCGCCGGGGCCATCGTGCCCATCGTCGCCGCCGCCTACGGCTCCAAGCGCTACGACAAGCTGAACGAGGCCTTCAGCTACGGGATGAAGGCCACCGCGCTGACGATGACCGTCCTGGCGGCCCTGCTCGCCCTCTTCGCCCACCAGGCGGTGCTCCTGTTCACATACGCCGAGGACACCGCCCACCTGACGGAAGGCATGGTGCTGTTCCTGCACATAAGCTGCCTCTTCCTCCCGTTCATCGGCATCGGCGGTGTGGCGGCGGCCATGTTCCAAGGCATAGGGATGGCGATGAAGGCCCTGCTGGGCACCATCCTGCGCAACCTGGTTCTCACCCTCCTGCCCGCCTACCATCTGGGCGCCGCATACGGCCTGGTGGGGGTCTGGTGGGGGCAGACGGGCGGAGAGATAGCCGGATCGCTGCTGGTGGCCGCCTGGGCCTGGCTCACGGCGAGGGTCCTGATGTCCGAGAGGCATCTGGTCCAGGGAAGGCCATGATCGCCTTCGCCAGCGCTGCGACCAGACAGTGGTGAACCCATCAAACTTAAATCATTTAACCCGTTCTCAAAGCGATAGAAATGCCCAAGGTCTTCATAGGTGTCGCTTGGCCCTACGCGAACGGCGCGATACACCTCGGCCATCTGGCCGGGTCGCTGCTGCCCCCTGACATATTCAGACGCTACAACCTGCTCAAAGGGAACGAGGTCCTGATGGTCTCAGGCTCGGACCAGCACGGCACCCCCATTACCCTCAGCGCCGAGAGGCAGGGGATCCCTCCGGAGGAGGTCGCGGAACGCTACCACGCCATCAACAAGAAGGCCATCGAGGACATGGGCATCGTCTTCTCCCTCTACACCAAGACCCACAACCCCCATCACGTGGCAGTCGTGCACGACGTGTTCGACACCCTGTTGGGGAAAGGGCTGCTCTACCGCAAGGAGACGCCGCAGTACTATTGCGGCAGCTGCGAGAGGTTCCTCCCCGACCGCTACGTGGAGGGGACCTGCCCCGATTGCGGCTGCAGCAACGCCCGCGCCGACCAGTGCGACGAGTGCGGGGAGACCTTCGAGCCCGGCGAGATCGAGGAGGAGCGCTGCATACATTGCGAGTCCTGCCCCGAGGTGAGGGAGACCGAGCACCTCTTCCTCAAGCTGAGCGAGTTCCAGGACCGGCTCATCTCCTATGTGGGGTCCAAGGACCATTGGAGGAGCAACGTCAAGACCTTCACCCGGAACTGGCTGGCAGGGGGCCTGCAGGACCGGGCCATCACCCGCGACATGGACTGGGGCGTGCCGGTGCCCATGGAGGGCTGGGAGGGCAAGGTCATATACGTGTGGTTCGAGGCGGTCATCGGTTATCTCAGCGCCTCCAAGGAGCATTCGCTCCTCATGGGACAGCCCGATCACTGGGAGTCATTCTGGAAGGACGACTCCGCCCGGCACTACTACTTCCTCGGCAAGGACAACATACCGTTCCACTCCATCATATGGCCGGCGATACTGATGGGCTACGGGGGCCTGCACCTCCCTGACGAGATACCGGCCAACGAGTACCTCACCACCAAGGAGGGCAAGCTGTCCAAGAGCCGGGGGGTGAGCATAGACCTGCCCTCGGTCCTGGAGCAGCACCATCCCGACCTGGTCCGCTATTACCTCTCGGTGAACATGCCCGACCATCGCGACGCCGAGTTCTCCTGGCAGGAGTTCATGACCAAGATCAACAACGAGCTGGTGGCCGAGCTGGGCAACTACTACCACCGCGTCCTCAGCTTCACCCGCAAGAACTACGGCTCCATACCGCCCGCCGATGCCACGCTGGCATCGGTCAAGGAGGAGATCGCGTCCCGGTTCCAGGAGGCGGACCGCCTTCTGGCCGACTGCGATTTCAAGAAGGCGATGAAGGCGGTGATGGAGCTGGCCCGCTACGGCAACCGCTACTTCGACTCCGTCAAGCCCTGGGCGCTGCTCAAGGAGGACCGCAGGGCGTGCGGGGCCGCTCTGCACGCCAACCTCGAGATAGTGAGGGCATTGGCCATAATGTCGCATCCGTTCCTGCCCTTCTCCTCCCAGACCATATGGGAGGACCTGGGCTTCAGCGGGGAGGTGGGCGAAGCCGGCTGGGACGGCCATCTGCAGCCGCTGCCCGTGGGGCAGGAGCTGCGCGACCCCCGCCCCGTGTTCCGCAAGGTGGAGCTTCCTGAGGAGGAGGCGAGCGAGCGTTTCGCCGACTTCCGCAGACTGGAGCTGCGGGCGGGGGAGATAGTCGACGTCTGCGACCATCCTGACGCTGACAAGCTATACATCATAACCCTGGACACCGGAGAGGAACGCCAGGTGGTCGCCGGCCTCCGCTCCCACTACCGGAAGGAGGAGCTCATGGGGAAAAGGGTGGTGGCGGTCTGCAACCTCAAGCCCGCCAAGCTCCGCGGGGCCGAGTCCAAAGGCATGGTCCTCGCCGCCGATGACGCTGGCAGCGGCGGCGGCAGAGTCAGGCTGCTCACTCCCGCCGCCGAGCTGCCCAACGGGGCGAGGGTGGACTCCGGCCTCGACGGCGGGTCGCCCAAGCTCGACTACAAGGAGTTCCAGAAGGTGGACATGAGGGTCTTGCTCCTGAGGAAGGGGCAGGAGGAGGTGGAGGGCAGGAGGCTGCTGCAGCCCGTGGAGGAGGACGGCCTTTACGCCGCGGTCTTCGACGAAGATGCCGTGGCCGTGCTCCGCAGCGGACCGGTGCCCATCACCGTGGACGGCGAAATAGGCACGGGGGCATCGGTGAGATGAAGGCCGACCTGCATATCCACAGCGACCATTCCGCCGACGGGACCTGCAGCGTGGAGGACATGCTGGACGCCGTCCGGGCCCTGAGGATGGAGTGCGTGGCGTTCACCGACCACAACACCATGGACGGCTACCGCGAGGCGCTGGGCATGGCCGATGACCTGGTCATAATACCGGCGGTGGAGGTCTCCTCCGCCGAAGGCCATGTGCTGGCCTACGGCATCGACAGGGAGATAGCGCCGGGCATGCCGGTGCTGGACACGATAATGGCGATACACGATGCCGGGGGCATAGCCGTCGCCGCCCACCCTTACCGCGTATGGTCCGGACTGGGCGAGGATAACGTTCTGCCGGAGTTCGATGCCATCGAGGTGCTCAACGGCCGTTCCGCGAAGTCAGGCAACCATGCGGCCGCCCGTCTGGCGGCGAGGATGGGCAGACCGGGGACCGCCGGCAGCGACGCCCATTGCGTGGAGCAGATGGGCAACGCCTACTGCACGCTGCCCGCCGGCTGCCGTGACGTGGAGAGCGTGATAGAGGCCATAGTCGGGGGCAGAGCGGTCCCCCGCGGCGAGCATCGGAGCATCGGCGGCAGCGTGTCCTACGCGATGAAGGCGGTGGGGGAGTGGGCGGGCCGCGGCTTCCGCCGCATATGATCACAGCCGGAACTCCTCATCCCGGAAGCTGCTGGCTGGACATGGGCCTTCAAGACATCTGCCGCAGCGGTCGCAGTCACCGCCGAGGGTGACCTTCCCCTCCTCCAGGGCGAGGGAGCCGCGGGGGCAGCGGGCGACGCAGAGCGAGCAGCCCACGCATTCCTCGGAGCGGAGCACCAGCTCGTGCATCGTCTTCGCCCTGGTCCTTATCGTACTCTCGCTGGGGCCCTTGGCGGTGAGCACGCCCTCCTCGTAGACGGTCACCCCGTCGACCGAGACCCAACCCTCATCCTCCCGCAGCTCCACCGGGCCCATGATGCCGGCCAGGGAGGCGAGGCGGGCCAGGTCCAGAGATCGGGAGAAGGACCCCTCGATGCTGTAACCGACCACGCAGGGGCTGGCTCCCTCCTGCATCCTCAGCCTTATGGCGCCGCCGTCATCGCGGGGCGCCCTCCGTGTCAGGGAGCTCAGGTCCTTGCCCGTCAACGTCTCCAGCTCCTCGCGTATGCTCGCGGGGACCCTCTTCCAGCGCCACAGCGCGAAGCGCTCCCATTCCTCGGGGAGCCCGTTCTCCCTCCGGTATCGCTGCAGCCATTCGGTCCATTGCCGGTAGCGGCCGCTCTCCCCGGCGACCGCCTCCAGCTCCGCCATGTCGGAGGCGGGGCAGAGGAAGCATCCGATCCGGTCGAGCCCGCGACGGTACCAGGGGTTGAAATCCTCGCCCTTCGACATTATGTACATCCACACATGCAGGGCGTTCCATTCCTGGATGGGGGACGCCCCCACCTGGCCGGGGGTCCAGGGGTTCCTCCACACCCTTGACTTGGCCCGCCGCGCCTCGGACTCGTAGCGGCGCTGGCCGATGAAGCTCAGCACCCCGTCGGGGAAGTTTTTCAGTATGGCGCCCACGGTGGGGCCCAGTTTGTTGGTCTTGCAGCACCAGCGGTAGTCCTTGGAGGGGGGGCCGAAATGGACGAGGTTGCCGAAGAAGGCGTCCACCGGAGCGGACTCGACTATCAGCTCGAGGCCGTGCCTCTCCGCCACCTCCTCCACGTGCTGCACCGTCTCATCGAACTCCAGGCCGGTGTCCACGAAGAGCAGCGGGAGCCTGAGGCCGGCGTCGAGGGTGAGCAGCAGCGTGGCCAGGCTGTCCTTCCCTCCGGAGAACGAGACTATGGCGGGGAGATCGTGGCGCTCGATGGCCGATCTGATGAAGTCGCACGCCTCCGCCGCCCTCCCGCTCAGGACCTCCTCGTTCGCAGCCAGCACCTCATCCCATCCCGGAGTGGGCGAGGGAAGGCGCGGGGCGACGTCCTTGGTCCATTTGGTCTTCACCGCCACCCCCCGGCCGGCCTCGAGCATCTCCGCCGCGTCCATGCGCGCCAGGCCGGTGGCCACCGCCTCGTCGCCCGCAGTGACCACCACCTCGTCGCCCTTGCGCACGGAGTCCGCCGCGCCGATGACGCCCGGGGCCATGAGGTTCTTCCCTTCCCTGATGAAGGGCAGCGCCCCAGGGTCGCTTTCCACATAGCCCCTGCTCATCGCCGGACGCATGCGCTTGGCGCCCTGCAGCCGGTTCACGAGGACATGCCCGCGGCCGAGGTCGTAGCGCAGCGCCCCCACCACCTCGCCGTCGACGATGACCTCGTCCATGCGGTCGAGGGCGGGGACCTTGTTCAGAAGCACCACCCTTCCTGACGGCAGCAGCGCCTCCCCGCATCCCTCCCCGAACTGCTCGTCGGCCGTGAGCCTGATCAGCTCCAGGTCCCGGTCGAACGCTGGCCGTACATCGGCGGGGGGCGTGACCTCCACCTCTCTCGTGCTTTCGCCGCAGAGCGGACAGTCCTTCCTCTCCAGCAGCGGGAGGTTGCAGCTGTCGCACCATCGGAGGTGGTTCTTGCCCAGCCTAACAGCGGCCATGTTGGTGTTGACTGAAAACGCTTATTTAAAGGTTGATGCGGACTGTCAGCGGAACCTCTCCGGCTTCTCAACGCGGACCGAGACTATCTCACCGCAGGACCTGCACACCTTGGCCCGGACCGGGGATGGCAGCGCCAGTTTCCCGACCGGCCGCAGAGCGGCATACGCTGACCATCGGCCTTCGCCCATGTCGGTCCCGCCGCAGACGGGGCAACTTCCGCTAGGACTGCTTCGCATGCTTGTCCAAGGTCGAATCAGGATTTGAGATTTCCCTCTCGCTGCAGCCAACGCGTTCCGTCACTGGAGGAGGAATGTTCAAGCTAGATTATCCGCCGCGGCCCAACGGGCGCCGTCGGCCTCATTCCGGAGCACTTTTTTTGAATGAATGCGGGCGCGGCACATCGTGCCCGCAAACCGGTTTCCAGCTACAGCGTTGGCAGCCGCGATGAATCCGCAATCGATGACCGCGCCGCAGCAGAGGGCCGGCATGTAACAAGGGCCCCGACCATCGCCCTGCATGCTGCAGGCACCCCTCCTCCAGCATTGTCGGGCAGCATTACCTTTATATAACGGTAAACTATTTCAAAAAATGTTGAAATAACTTGCCGGGCACCGGCCACGGCAAGGGAGGGGCTGTCAATATGGCTGAAAAGGGATACGACCTGGGGTTCTTCCAGAAGTCCCTGACGGTATGGGTGTTGCTGTGCATCGTCATCGGGATAGTCCTGGGCAGGCTCTTCCCGGGGACAGCGGAGACCTTGGCAGGGATCCAGGTGGCGCAGGTCAACCTCCCCATCGCGATCCTGCTCTTCGGCATGATGTACCCGATAATGCTGCAGATAGACTTCAGCCAGGTGGTGAACGCGGTCAAGGCTCCCAAGCCGGTGGCGTTGACTCTCTTCATAAACTGGGGCATCAAGCCATTCAGCATGTTCTTTTTCGCCTTTGTGTTCTTCCAGATAATCTGGGCGCCCTTCCTCGACCCCACGCTGGCCAACGAGTACATGGCGGGCATGATTCTGCTGGGGATAGCCCCCTGCACCGCAATGGTGCTGGTCTTCAGCTATCTGGCGCGTGGATTCATGGGCCTGACCCTGGTCCTGGTGGCCATCAACTCCTTGACGATGCTGCTGCTTTTCGCCCCGCTGGGCAACTTCCTGCTCGACGTGGGCGGGATGCCCATCCCGTTCTGGACCATATTCTTCACGGTGATGCTCTATGTGGGCGTCTCCCTGGTCGCCGGTTACGTCACCCGCAAACATCTGATACGCAGCCGGGGCATCGAGTGGTACGAGGGGACGTTCCTGAGGAACACTGGCCAGGTGTCGATGACAGCGCTGCTGCTCACTCTGATATACCTGTTCATGCTGCAGGGCGATGTCATAGTCGAGGCCCCTCTGTCGGTGGGCATGGTCGCCCTCCCCCTGACTTTGCAGATACTGTTCATATTCGGCATCGGGATACTGTTGGCGAAGATCTTCAAGCTGACCTATGAGGAGACGGTGCCCGTCTCCATCATCGGCACCAGCAACCACTTCGAGGTCGCCATTGCCACCGCGGTCATGGTCTTCGGAGTGGGCAGCGGGGCCGCGCTCGCCACCGTGGTGGGAGTGCTGATAGAGGTGCCGGTGATGCTGCTGCTGGTGAGCATACTGCTGCGGAACCGCCGGCGCTTCCCGCCCATGGAGCGGACCGACACCCCCGACATGTCACCGTTGACGGACGGAGAGCAGCAGGGATAGGTCGACCCTCGAACGGTGAAGCCCCTCCGCGATCTTCCGATGCAGCACGGGGTCGTCATGCCTCACGAACGCCAGGTCATGGTACTCCACGTCCATGAGCACGAGGTTCTCGGCGGGAGCGAGGCCGAACTGCAGGTCCTCGCCCTGAAGCGCCCGCTCCAGCTCCGACATGGTCCTGGCGCCCTCGGCGACGGCGGCGATGGCGGCGACGATGCGCCTCACCATGTTCCACAGGAAACGAGGGGCTATGAACTCGATGACCAGCATATCGCATTCATCGCTCACGTTGATGGAATCGATGATTGTCACCGTCCCCTTGCCCTCATCGCGGCAGAAGCGGCGGAAATCGTGCTCCCCCTCGAACAGCGGGGCGCAGGCCCTCGCCGCCTCGATGTCGATGCCCTCCTTGGGCAGGAAATAACGGTAGCGGCGTGACGCGGCGTGACGGATGTTGCGTTCTTCAGGGAGCTCGGCGACGGCGAGGAAGTGGACATCGCCGCTGACGGCGTTGAGGGCGCGGAGCAGCTCCGCGCCGTCGCGCATCGCGCTGCGGAAGGCGATGACGTTCCCGGCGGCGCTCACACCGGCGTCGGTGCGGCTGGCCGCCTTCAGTTCGAAAGCGCCCTCCATGCGGGGCATTACCGCCTCCAGCGCCCTAAGCACCTCCCCCTCCACGGTCCGCAGGCCCGGCTGGCGCTGGGATCCGCTGAAGCCCTTGCCGTTGTAGGCGATCCTCACCGCCACTCTGCGGGCGCTCATCGGTCTCAGAACGGCGCCAGCGTTATTGTTTTTTCTCTCCTTTCGGCCTTTTCCGGGAAAGAGGTTTTAAATCATGTGCTGGATTATGTAGGCATTCCGCAGGATTGGGTTACATGAAGGCCTCCAGACGCTCCATGAAGATGAACTACGCCATAAGACAGGTCACCATCCCCGCCGATGAGATGGAGGCCAAGGGCGCTGAGGTCATCCGCATGAACATCGGCGACCCCAACAAATGGGACTTCGAGACCCCTGAGTACTTCAAGGCCGCCCTGCGGGAGGCGGTGGACATGGTGGACAACGGCTACGGCGACTCCCAAGGGAGCCCCGAGCTGAGGCAGGCCATCGCCGACCGCGAGTTCGAGAAGCACGGGGCCAGGATAAGCCCGGAGGACGTCATCGTCACCAACGGGGTGAGCGAATCCGTCCAGGTGGTGCTGGGCACCATCCTCGAGCCCGGCGACGAGGTCCTCGTCCCCGGGCCTGGTTACCCGTCCTACACCCAGTACATCAACTACTTCGACGCCAAGCCCGTGTCCTACGAGCAGGTGGAGTCCGAGGACTGGCAGCCGGACATCGACATGATGCGCGATCGTGTGAACGAGCGCACCCGCGCCATCGTGGTGATCAACCCGAACAACCCCACCGGCGCCGTCTACCCGGAGAAGGCCATCAGGGAGATCGCCGACCTCGCCGCCGAGCACGGACTGCCGGTCATATCCGATGAGATATACGACAAGATCACCTTCGACACGCCGTTCTTCTCCTTCTCCCGCACCTCGCCGGACGTGAAGAAGATCATCATGAACGGATTCTCCAAGGTCAACCTGATGCCCGGATGGAGGGTGGGGTACAGCTATTTCATGGACGAGTCCGGGGAGATGGACGAGATATTCGAGGGCTGCATGCGCCAGCTGCGCGCCCGCCTCTGCCCCAATGTGCCCTGCCAATGGGCCGCCCGCGCCGCCCTGCAGGGTCCGCAGGACTACATCAATGAGCTCAACTCCAAACTGTCCGCCCGCGCCGACTACTCGTACAAGAGGCTCAACGAGATACCGGGCATATCCACCCGCAGGGCCAAGGGATCGATGTTCATGTTCCCCAAGGTGGAGGCCGACCTGTGGAAGAACGACATGGACTTCATACTAGACGTCCTGTGGGGCACAGGCGTGCTCTTCGTTCCCGGCTCAGGATTCTGCGAGGAGTTCGGCCGCAACCACTTCCGCACCATCATACTGCCGGAGATAGAGATCCTGGAGAAGGCCTATGACAAGCTGGACATCTTCATGACCGGACGCTTGAAGAAGGTCCAGGGGTAAGTGGTTTCGCGCCTACTCCAGGCGCTTCAGCATCTTGACGGCGGCGTCCACGGCCTCCCGGCCCTTCTCGATGCGCTTCTCCGCCTGCAGGCGGGTCATGCCCGGGCCTGTTATCCCCAGAGCCACCGGCTTACCGTGCTCCAAGGCGAGGTCGGCTATCTTCCGCGAAGCGTGTCCGGCGACGATGTCGTCATGCTCCGTCTCGCCCTCGATCACCGTCCCCAGCGTCACCACGGCGTCCACTTCGTCCATCTGCAACAGCTTCTTGATGGCCAGGGGCATGTCGAAGACCCCGGGCACGTAGATCGTCTTGACGATCTCGGCGTCCAGGAACTCCACCTGCGACTTGGCTCGCTCCAGCATCATCGAGGTTATGTCGAAGTTGAACTCCGCCACCACGAATCCCAATCTGTATCTTTTCATAATATCTCCTCCTCATTGCACCGGTCCGGCGTCCTCGAAGCCCTGCCTCCGCCCCTTGCCGGCGTTGCGGCGCAGGTCCTGGGGGCGGAACAGCAGGCGGTGGACGTTCACCGCGTGATCGCGGCTGCGGCGCTCGGCGAGGGACGCCAGCTCCCGGTCGTCCTCGGCCTCGTCCTCATGCACGAACACCTCTATGATATGCGTGTTGGTCATCAGCTGCGCGCGGATCAGGCCGGTGGAGGCCTCGTGGGCGCACATCTTGTCCTTGTCCTTGGGCCCGGGCATTCCCAGGGCCATCACTATCTCGCATCCCTGCTCCTCGATAAGCTTCTTGCAGGCCACTGGAAGGTCCTTCATGCCCGGCACGGTGACGCGCAGTATCTTGATGCCGTCGGCGATGCTTTTCAGCTCGTCCTCGGCGGCGCCCCCCATGTCGAAGCGGGCGAAGGTGGTGTCAGCGATCCCTATCGTCCTCATCGGCAGCACCTCTGCTGTGGTCCTTGATGATGCGGTTGATGATCTTGCGGGTACCGTTCAGGTCCTCGGAGCATTCGCCCACCCGCCGCACCTCCACGTTCAATCCCCTCTCCTTCAGACGATGGCGCAGCTCGTCGGCGTCGAAGCGCTGGTCGTAGCCGAGGGCGATGATGTCCGGCTGGATGGCCTCCACGATGTCGAAGATCTCTCCGCCCTCCCTGCCGACCCAGGCCTCGTCGACCATCTTCAGCGACCCCACCATGGTGCAGCGCATCCTCTCCGGCGTCACCGGCTCGTGCTTGTGCCTGCGCACGGTCTCGTCGCAGGCCACCACCACGAAAAGCTCGTCGCCCATGTCCTTGGCCTGCTTCAGGTAATGAAGATGGCCCGGATGCAGGATGTCGAACACTCCGGACGCCATGACCCTCACCATGAACCTTTCCCCTCAGAGCGATCCCCAGGCATCGATGACCTCCTTCCCTTCCAGGAAGCACAGCCCCTCGCGCTCGGCATACTCGATGGCCTTCTCTTTGGATAAAGCTTCGCCGTCATCGCCCATCATCTCGCAGACGGTGGCCGAGGGGACGAGCCCGGCCATGATGGCCAGAACGGTGCTCATCTCCGTATGCCCCTGCCTGGCGCTGAGCAGCTCGTCGCTGGTGCGCAGCAGGTGCACGTGCCCAGGGGCCCTGAAGTGGGATCCGAACTCCTTGCGTTTCTCCTCGGCGTCGCCGTCCATGCCGGCGATCCTCGACAGTTCGCGGATGGTGAGGGCGCGGTCCCGGTCGGTTATCCCGGTGTAGGTGTCCCGGTGGTTGACGGTGACCGAGAACGCCGACTTGGTGTCGTAAGGTATGTCGAAAGGCGCCAGGCCCTCCATGGCAGGGTACTCCTTGGCGGCCATGGCGAAGAGGTCGGCCAGGAAGGGTATGCCCAGCTCCTCCGCCAGCGGTCCGTGCAGCGTGGTGCATATCAGGCCCCCGCCGTCCTTGCGCATCCTCCGGATGTGCTCCGGCTCGATGAATTGGGAGGCGACGACCATGTCGGTCTCCCTCTCGCGGTCGTCGAAATCGTAAACCAGGACTATCCTGCCGTCCTTCAGGTCCTGCAAAGCCTTTTCAATGTCACCCATCGTGATCTCCGTCCCGTCAGCGGCATCTGCCGCGGCCTGAACCTCACTGACATCGGCGGCTGCTTAAAATATTTTTACTCAGCTACCAAACTTCCGATGCAGCATCGGCCTGGCATGTCTGGCATCTGTTTATCATATATTACTTATATTTTAATGCCATATACTTGAACATCATGTCGTCAACTGTCGAAAAGACAGTTCTGGATTTCGTCAACGGCGGAAGCAACATCGGCAGGTCTATCAGCGAGACCCCTGAGCAGATAGAGGAATCGCTGTCGCTGCCTTTCGACCTGGACTTCAAGTTCTCCAAGGTCTGCGTCTGCGGAATGGGCGCCTCCGCCATCGCCGGCGACATATTCGCGGACTTCTCCAACGAGAGGTCGTCCACCCCGGTGAACGTGATAAGGGGGGTGGAGCTGCCCCGCTGGGTGGACTCCGACACCCTGACCTTGGTTACCAGCTACTCGGGCAACACCTGGGAGACGCTCGAGCTCTACCGCCAGGCGAGGCAACGGGACGCCGCCATAGTCACCGTATGCTCGGGCGGGGAGCTGCAGGACCTGAGCCATAGGCATGGGGTCCCCAGCTACCCGATACCTTCCGGCATACAGCCGCGGGCGGCGCTCGGGCACATGGTCGGCGTCACCGCCCTGTGCCTCGACGGCCTCGATGTATGCCCGGCCAAGAGGGAGCTGCAGAGGATGATGCCCGAGTTCAAGGAGCTGCGCGACACCATGATGCCCTCCTACCCCGAGAACGAGGCCTCGGCGCTGGCCAGCTCCCTTATGGGCACCGTCCCGGTGATCTACGGCCATCCTAACATGGCCGCCTCCTCGCTGCGATGGAAGACGCAGATTAACGAGAACTCCAAGATGATGGCCTTCTCGGGGGTTATGCCGGAGTTCAACCACAACGAGATCGTGGGCTGGGTGGAGGGGAGCCCGACGATGCGCTGCTCCCCGGTGGTGCTCTACGACGCCAACGCCCCCGAGACGCTCAGGGGCATAGTCGATGCGAGCATCGACAGCCTGCGCGACAACGGGGTGGAGGTACACGAGGTGCAGATCGAGGGGGAGAGCAGCCTGGAGAAGAACATGCGCTCCTCGCTGATCGGCGACTTCGTATCATTGTACCTCGCCCTGATGCGCCAAGTCGACCCTGAACCGGTGGGGGCCATAACGGCCCTGAAGGAAAAGCTCGCGCAGCTCCTGCGCCACTGAGCCGGGGATACATTAATAAAAGAAAAGCGTATGGCAAAGCGAGCATCCATGATTAACGAGGAAGCGCTTTGGATCCGGGACAAGGTGCGGGCCCACAACAAGTGGTTCGAGGAGAGCATACCGATGATCGCCTCCGAGAACCTGATGAGCCCGTTGGCCAAGGAGATGCTGATATCCGATTTCGCCGACCGCTACGCCGAGGGGCTCCCCGGAAAGCGGTACTACCAGGGCAACATCTACGTCGACGAGGTGGAGCTCAAGGCCATGGAGATGGCGCGCGAGCTCTTCGACTGCAACTTCGCCGACCTCAGGCCCATCTCGGGGACGGTGGCGAACATGGCCGTCCTCTTCGCCTTCGCCGAGCCAGGCGACATCATAACCACCTGCGCGCTGGCGCAGGGCGCGCACATATCCACCGCCAAGTTCGGCGCCTTCGGGCTCCGGTCGGTGGAGTCGGTCAACTACCCCTTCAACGAGAGCGACATGAACCTGGACGTGGACGAGACCATCAAGGTGCTCAAGGACGTCAGGCCGAAAGTGGCCCAGTTCGGCCTCTCGGTCTTCCTCTTCCCCCCTCCGCTCAAGGACCTCATGGACACCTTCGACGAGATAGGCTGCACCGTCTGGTACGACGCGGCCCATGTCCTCGGCCTCATCGCCGGCGGCCAGTTCCAGGACCCGCTGCGCGAGGGAGTCCACATACTGTCCTCAAGCACCCACAAGACATTCCCCGGCCCCAACCACGGCATGCTACTGGGCGACAACCTCGATGAGGAGCAGGAGAAGGCGCTGCACCGCGCGGTCTTCCCCGGCGTGACCAGCAGCCACCACCTTCACGCCATGGCAGCATTGGCCGTGACGCTGGCGGAGATGAAGGTCTACGCCAAGGACTATGCGGCGCAGACGGTGAAGAACTCGCGCGCCCTGGGCGAGGCCCTGTACGAGCGGGGCATCGAAGTGCTCTGCCCCGACCTCGGCTTCACCCGTTCCCACGCCATCGCCGTGGACGTCTCCGCCCACGGCGGCGGCAAGACGGTGGCCCAGGACCTGGAGGACGCCAACATAATCTGCAACAAGAACATGCTGCCCAGCGACACCTCTGCGGTGAAGCCGTCGGGGATCAGGCTGGGGGTGCAGGAGCTCACCCGCGTCGGCATGAGGGAGAGCGAGATGACGCAGGTGGCGGAGCTCATCGCGCGCATCTGCAACAAGGACCCTCCGGCGAAGGTGAAGGAGGACGTGAAGGAGCTGAAGCGCGGGTTCACCAAGATCCGCTACTGCTTCAACGAGGGCGAGGAGGCCTACCGCTTCCACGAGCTGGTCTAGGCGGCCGGAGACTCTTCGGCCCGATTCCCAAACTATTTATATAATTTCTAATTTAAGCAATTAGACGATCGCGGAGGGCCTCGTTAGGTGAGGTTACCGCAGGAACAAAGGCTGCTGCCCGGAAACATCGAGAGATGCCAACGGGTAGAGCAGGTATTGCCGGATTAAGGCTCTACCTAAGGCAGCTGACCCTTAAGGGTCTACGTCCTGCGGAGCCAAAACTCGACTAGGGGTGCCTGAGAGCAAATCAGACATTTCTAGACCACGGGGTCTGGCGGTCATCTAAGAAAGCGGGCTTCCCGCAGGAGGATGATCGTATGTCCTCGGAGTATGTGAAAGAGATAATTGAGAGGGGAGAGCTGGAGGAGCTCAAGCGCTACCTGAACAGCCTGGACGTCGTAGCGCTGCTGGAGACCTTCGAGGAGCTCGAGGGCGCTGAGATGGTCATAGCCTTCCGCATGATCTCCAAGGACCAGGCGGTTGAGCTCTTCGACGCTCTGTCGGTAGGGAAGCAGGCCGAGCTCGTCAACCAGTTCGACAAGGACGAGGTTGTGGAGTACTTCAAGAGCCTGGACCTTGACGACCGGGCGAAGCTCTTCGAGGAGCTGCCGGCAAGAGTGACCAAGCGCTTGGTGAACAAGCTGGACCCTCGGTCCAGGGAATGCATCAACATACTGCTGAACTTCCCCGAGGACAGCGCCGGCAGGGCGATGAACCCACGTTACCTGAGCGGCAAGGAGGGCCTCACCGTCGGCGACATGCTGCAGCGCATCAGGCAGTCGCCGCTGCGCGCCGACGAGATGGACATGCTGTACGTCATCGATGCCGGGAGGAAGTACAAGGGCCATATCCGGCTGGGGACGCTGCTGAAGGAGTCCCCTGAGACACCCATATCCGAACTGTCGGTCATGGCCGAGGTGTTCGTCCGCACCCTCGACGACCGCGAGAGGGCCCGCGACCTGATGATGGACTGGGACCTCCCGGCCCTGCCGGTATTGGACAGCGAGGACCGCCTGGTGGGCTCACTCACCTTCGACGACGTTATGGACCTGGCGGAGGAGGAGGCCACCGAGGACTTCCAGAAGCTCAGCGCCGTCTACACCGTCGAATCCCCGGTGATCAACATCAAGGAGGCGGGCCTCAACGTACTCTACCGGGCCCGCATACCGTGGCTCCTGGTGCTGGTGGGGATGAACATATTCTCCGGCGCGGGCATCGCCTACTACGAGGAGACCATCGAGGCGGCGGTTGCCTTGGTCTTCTTCCTGCCACTGCTCATCGACAGCGGCGGTAACGCCGGAACCCAGTCCGCCACCCTCACCGTCAGGGCGATGGCCACCGGCGATGTGAAGATGCGTGACTGGGCGGGCATGCTGTCCAAGGAGCTGCAGATAGCCCTGCTGCTGGGCGTTACCATGGCTGTGGCGGTGTCGCTGCTCGGCTTCTACCGCGGCGGCATGGAGATCGCCGTGGTGGTGTCCATGACCATGGTCTGCGTTGTGCTCATCGGTTCGCTGGTGGGCATGACCCTTCCCTACCTGGCGTCCAAGATAGGCTTCGACCCCGCCACCGCCAGCGGCCCCCTGGTCACCTCGATAGCGGACATACTGGGTGTGCTGGTCTACTTCAGCATCGCCACCTGGTACCTCGGCCTCTGAGCCGGACGGAAACATCTTAGCGGCCTGGCGGCCGCGTTTTTTCCTTATCCAACTCCAGCCCGGCGAAGCAGGCTCCAACCGAGACGACGACCGGACGCCAGCGCTGATGCGTCATGGGGCGCCCCCGTCCGATGCGGGGACGAGAAGCGGCGAGCGAGCTCGGATGCGGAAAGAGCGGGCCATGGGTCCGGCCGCATCGATGGGGCTCAATCCTTCTCTCTGAGGCCTTCGAGGAGCAAGCAGGCCTTGCACTTCCCCGCTAGAGCGGGCTCGCCGCAGGCGCATTCCAGCAACGACGCCGGAGGATGGGCCTCGCGCAGCAGGGGGGCGATGCGGTCGTACGATGCCAGGATGCTGAACCGACTGCCAGGGGAGCGCGCCTCCAGATCGTCGACCACCGAGCGGTACTGGTTGCGCAGGGCGGCGTCAGCATAAGGGCAGGAGCCGTCATGGAACTCCAGGCCGGAGAGGAGCGCGTAGAGGTAGGACTCCTTCTCGGGGACGGCCCGCAGAGGCTGGATCCTCGGGACCAGGCCCGGCTGCACCTTCACGTGCGGCCCCATCCGGGCCATCCTGTCCACGTCGCCGCGGACGAAGTTCATCATAATCGATTGGACGGTGTCGTCGAGGTTGAGGCCGGTGGCCAGGTGGCCGCATCCCAGCTCCCGCGCCTTCGCGTTCAGGCAGCGCCGCCGCAGCACGCCGCAATAGGTGCAGGGGCTGCTCTCCCCGCTGCGGGGGGCGATGTCGTCCATGGACATCCCGAACTCCTCCAGGAACGACAGCTCGTGATAGGGTATCCCGTGCTCCTCGCAATAGCCCCTCGCCACATCGAGGGAGGGGCGCCGATAGCCCTCGATGCCCTCGTCCACCGAGATGCAGTGCAGCTCTGCGTCCCTCCTCTTGCCGAAGGTGCGGCGTATGAGGTCAAGGGTGACGATGCTGTCCTTGCCCCCGGAGACCGCCACGCCGATCCTCGCCCCCCGGGAAAGGTCGACCTGGCGGCGCAGCTCCTTCTTGACCCGCCGCTCCACGTAGGACAGGAAATGGCCCTCGCAGAGGTGGCTGCCGTTGTAGCGGACGTAGGTCACCGCCTCCTTGTCGCAATGGTCGCAGCTCAGCATACCACCAGACCTGCCTGTGCCGAGCATCCTGCTCAGCGGTCGAGGAGCTCCTCCAGCTTGGCGCGGAGCACCTTGGAGGGCATGTCCGGCACCGAGATGTAGGTGGTCCTCCCCCCCTCGGGGTCGCCCTTGACCTGGGTGTTGAGGAGGCCCAGGTCGGAGAGGTCGTTGATGTAGTTCCAGAACTGGGTGTGCTTGCGGGGCTTCTCGCCGTACTCCTCCGCCACCACCTGGTAGGTCTTCTCCGCCTTGCCGGTGTTCACGTAAGCGTCCTCCTTCAGGCAGCGCGTCACCGCCAAGAGGGTCAGCGTGCGGTGCAGGTCGAGCTGCTCGAGCTTGGACTCGGTTATCGTCGAATAGGTGAGCGCCTTGGCCTCCCGCACCAGCTCCGCCTTCACCTCGGCGAGGCCCTCCTCCTCCGCCAGCAGGGCGGACTTCTCCAGGAGCTCGATGGCGAAGCGGGCGTCGCCCCATTCGGAGGCGATGTCGGCGATGAGGTCCATGGAGTCGTCGCGCACCGTGCCCGGGTTCATCGCCTTCAGCGCCCTGCTCTCCACGATGTCCCGCAGCTCGGAGCGGCTGTATTTGGAGAAGCGCACGGTGTTGGCCCTCTTGAAAGTGCTCATCGACGCCTGGTCCAGGCGGTCGAGCACATAGTCCTGGGATATCATCATCAGCGACAGCGATGTCGCCGGGTCGACCCGCTCCTCGTTGAAGCGCGAGAGCTGGTATATCAGGTCCTGCGCCCCCTTCTTCAGCAGCACGTCCACCTCGTCTAGCATGACCACCAGCCTCAGGCGCCTCTTCTCCACATGCTTCTTCAGCGAACGCAGCATCTCCGACACCGAGAAGCCCCGGTCGGGGTAGCCCTCGTCGAAATGCCTTATCAGGCGGAGCAGCACCGAGGACTCGGTGCTGCTCTGGCGGCAGTTCACTATCACGTAGTCCATGGGCACGCCCTTGTCGGCGGCGTGCCGCATCATGTCCATGCAGAAGCGCTTGGCGGTGGCGGTCTTCCCTGTCCCCACCGAACCGATGAGCAGGGCGGACTGGGGGCCGCCGCTCTCCACCACCGGGCGGAAGAGCATGCCCAGGGAGCGCATCTGCTCCTCCCGGTGTACCAGCTTGTCGGGGACGTAGTCGAACGTCAGGACCTTGGGGTCGCGGATTATCGCCGATCGCCTCTCGAACATCTTCAGTCCCTGCTCACTCTTATGAAGCCGGAGCACGGAAGGACCTCGACGCCCTCCGCCTCCAGCATGTCGGCCGCCTGGTTCATGCCCAGCGAGTCCGAGGACATGTGGCCAGCGACCACCACGTTGATATGGTATTTCTTGCACTCCTCTATATGCTTCTCGGGGAAGTGCATCCCCACCACCGTGCCGACGCCCGCGTCAGCGAGCCTCTCGTATATCTCCGTGGGCCCGGAGGTGCCGCCGGTCATCTTGACCGCGACCTTGCCGACGCTGCCCTCCTTCTTGCCGTGGATGATCTTGGGCGGGGAGTTGCTCTTCGCCGCCAGTCGGTACTCGGGGAGCTCCATGATCGCGTCTACCATGTTCTCCAGGCGGCGGGGCGCCCTCTCCTCGAGGTATTCCTCGAGGAACCGCTGGGCCAGATTGTCGGTGGGGGTGTGGACGTTCATCAACGGTATGTCCAACAGGCGGCAGGCGTCGACCACCTGGTTGTAGTTGGACGCCAGCACCGCCCGGCCCACCTCGTCTATGCGTTTGGCCATCATCCCCTCGGCGATGTTGATCGGTATGCCCAGCTCGTGGTACATGCCCTCCTGCATGTTCATCACCTCGGGGAAGATGGTCCTCCCCATCCCGACGGGATGGTGGCCCATGATGGCGTCTATGCGCCTCCCCTTCTCGCGGAGGCGGTCGGCGAGCACCGCCTCGCCGGTGCCGATGTCTATGCCCCACATCAGGGAGGCGACCTCCACGTCATCGTCCCCGTAGGAGACGCGGCTGTCCGCATAGGGGTTCCAGAGCCTCTCCTGGTCGAAGATCTCCTTCTTGGCCTCGTCCATCTTCTCGTACTCGGACCTCTGCTTCTCCAGGCCCTCCTCGATCTCCTCGCGGCTGCGGGGGTCCGCCTCCATCCCCCTCTCTATCAACATGCGATAGACGTCGATGAGCTTCATCAACTTGGTTAGGAAGGATTAATGTTATCAAGTTTTGCCATGAGGGGACAATTTCGCCCCGCCCGGGGGAAAGTATTTTTTAACCTTACCCGATAGCGGCGATGGTTGGCCATGAGGGAGATTTGGATAGAGAAGTACCGCCCCCGCAAGCTGGAGGAGGTGGTGGGCCAGAAGCACATCACCGAGAGGCTCAGGTCCTATGTCAGGACCCAGAACATGCCCCACCTGCTCTTCACCGGCCCCGCCGGCACCGGCAAGACCACCTGCGCCCTCTCATTGGCGAAGGAGATGTTCGGCGAGGACTGGAGGGGCAACGTCATCGAGCTCAACGCCTCCGACGAGAGGGGCATCGATGTGGTCCGGGGGAAGATCAAGGACTTCGCCCGCACCTCACCGCTGGGAGGGGCGGACTTCAAGATAATATTCCTCGACGAGGCCGACGCGCTCACCCCCGAGGCCCAGGCGGCGCTGCGGCGCACCATGGAGCGCTACTCGGGGATATGCCGCTTCATCCTCTCCTGCAACTACTCGTCCAAGATAATCGACCCCATACAGTCCCGCTGCGCGGTGTTCCGCTTCAGCCCGCTCACCGCTGAGGACGTCAAGGGCTACGTGTCGCGCATCGCCGAGAGGGAGGGCGTCAGCATAAGCGAAGAGGCGGTCGACGCCCTCGTCCATGTGTCCCAGGGGGACATGAGGAAGGCCATCAACTCGCTGCAGGTGGCGGCCTCATTGGACGTGCCCATCGACCTCGATGTCGTCTACCAGACCACCGGCATGGCCAGGCCGGAGGAGGTCAAGGGGATGCTGGACAAGGCCCTTTCAGGCGACTTCCTGGGGGCGAGGGCCAAGCTGGACGAGATCATGATAAACTACGGCCTCTCCGGCCAGGACATCATCAAGCAGATCCACCGCAGCTATTACGAGCTGTCGATATCCGACTCGGAGAAGGTGCGCCTCATCGACCGCACCGGCGAGGTGGAGTTCCGCATGGTGGAGGGCAGCAACGAGCGCATCCAGCTGGAGTCGCTGCTCGCCTATCTGACCATGATAGGCTCTTAGGCGGTCAAGCCAAGCTATAAATAAGGATTCATTATTCAGAGCCCTGGAGATTTAGTATGGCACGTTTCAAAGAGGCTGATGAGAGGCTTCTCAACAAGATGGTATGCATGAGCTGCTCGGTCACCAACGCCGCCAAGGCGACGAGATGCCGCAAGTGCGGGTACAGCAAGCTCCGCCCCAAGGCCAAGGAGAGCAGGAAGTCATGATCGCCATGCCGTCCGCGGCTCACTCCGCGGAACACCAGGGCATGGGGGGGTCATGTTTGAAATACGTGTACCGTAATCAAACGGCGCTACCCGGTCGGAGGTCTTGGCAATGAAGGTCCTCATAATAGATGACAACGTCGCCATACAGGAGATAGTCTCTGAGATACTCACCACCGAGGACCACTTGGTGGAGGCGGTATCCAACGGCAAGGAGGCTTTCAACAAGATAAGGCAGTTCAGGCCTGACCTGGTGCTGCTGGACATCAACCTCCCGGACATGGACGGCTGGACCATACTCCGCAAGATGAAGGACGACGGCCTCACCCAGGGCCTAAAGGTGCTCATGTTCACCGCCGACACCGACATCGGCAGCGAGATATTCGGCCTCCAGGACGTGGTCGATGGCTACATCAGGAAGCCCTTCAAAGGGAAGGAGCTCATCGAGAGGATCAAGACCATCTCCAAGGACGACGCCTCCGAGGACCCCAAGGGGAAGTTGAAGTTCAAGTCCTTCTTCGGCAAGAAGGATGAGAAGGCAGGCTCCCCGGCGCATCGGAAGCTGAACCTCAAAGGCGGCAAGGCATACATCGTCATGGAGAAGAAGCCGCAGCGGATTTACGAGGGCTTCGTGGTCGAGGTCATGGAAGGGAAGGCGGGGCTGGTGGTCACCAGCGAGCACCCCAAGTCCATACGGGAGAAATGGGACCTGGAGAAGACGCCCATCGTCTGGCTGACCTCCCGCAGCGGCAAAGCCTATATCGACCCCAGCAAGCTGGGCAGCATAACCTCGTACATCTCCCAGTTCATAGAGAACAGCAAGAACAGCGTCATCCTCATCGACGGCCTGGACGTTCTGATGGTGAACAACGAGTTCAACCAGGTGCTGAAGATGATCAACCAGATAGACGACCTGCTGGTGGACAACAACGCCGCTCTGCTGCTGGCCCTCAACCCCAAGGTCCTGGACCAGAAGGACCTGGCTCTCATCGAGCGCAACAAGGAGATATTGGACTTCATGGCCGACTGAGGCCTTAGGGTGTTTCTCATGATCATTGAAAGGGTTTGGGCAAGAGAGGTCCTGGACTCCCGCGGCAACCCCACCGTCGAGGCGGAGGTATTCGCCGCGGGCATGAGCGCGTCGGCCATCGCCCCCTCTGGGGCCTCCACCGGCAGCTATGAGGCGATCGAGCTCCGCGACGGCGAGGCCCGCTTCGGCGGCAAGGGCGTCCTGAGGGCGGTGGACAACATCCGCTCCCGGGTTTCCCCGGCGCTGAAGGGGATGGACCCCCGCGACCAGCGCGCCGTCGACGAGGCGCTGCTACGGCTGGACGGCAGCGCCAACAAGGCCTCCCTGGGGGGCAACGCGGTGACGGCGGTGTCGATGGCGGTGGCCAAGATGGGCGCCGCCGCCGCGGGCAAGCAGGTCTACGAGCACATCGGCGACGACGGCGTCACCCTGCCGGTGCCGATGTTCAACATCATAAACGGAGGCAAGCACGCCGGGGGCGAGCTCAGGATACAGGAGTTCATGGTCGTTCCCACGGGGGCGGCGAGCTTCAGCGACTGCCTGCGCATGTCCGCGGAGATATACGCCTCGCTCAAGACCCTCCTCAAGAACCGCTACGGCGTCGCCGCCATCAACATCGGCGACGAGGGCGGCTTCGCGCCCCCGCTGGAGGACTCCTTCGAAGCGCTGTCCACCATGAGCACCGCGATCGAGGACGCCGGCTACACCCCCGGGGGCGACGTGCTCCTGGCCCTGGACGCCGCCGCCAGCGAGTTCCACCGGGAGGGAGTCTACAGCATCGACGGCAAGGAGCTCTCCGCCGGCGAGCTGGTGGACCACTACGCCCTGATGGTGGAGGAGTTCCCCCTCATCAGCATCGAGGACCCCTTCGACGAGGAGGAGTTCGAGGCCCTGGCGGAGCTCACGCGCAGGCTGGGGGACAGGGTGCAGATAGTGGGCGACGATGTGTTCGTCACCAACGTGGAGCGCCTGCGCAAGGGCATATCCATGGGCGCGGCCAACGCGCTCCTGCTCAAGGTCAATCAGGTGGGCACCGTGTCCGAGGCCGAGGACGCCGCCCGCATGAGCTTCAGCAACGGCTACAATGTGGTGGTTTCCCACCGCTCAGGCGAGTCCGAGGACGTGACCATAGCCGACCTGGCGGTCGGTTGGGGCACGGGGCAGATCAAGACCGGCGCCCCCGCCCGCGGCGAGAGGACCGCCAAGTACAACCGCCTGCTGCGCATCGAGGAGTCCTTGGGAGGCAAAGCGCGCTTCCCGGGCGCCAAGGCGTTCGGGCGCTGAGGGATAAGATTATTCCTTTTGAGCCCGATGACCGGGCATGCCATCGCTCCCAGGCCTGATGCCGCGCTCCCGCGCGCGCCGCTGCCCACCATGCATCGACAGCGATCCGAGCTCATCGGACAGCGCGTCCGCAGGAGGGGGCCGCCCATGAGCAGGCTCTTCATCGCCAGCGAGGAGGATGTCCGCGCCGGCAGGACGATGGACGTCTACTTCCGGCGAAGCCGTGCCGTGCTCGAGGCCCTAGGGCTGCAGGAGCTCCCCATAACGGCGGAGTTCACCGCCGGCTCCCTGCCCGCGGGATGGCCATGGGCGGTGCTCTGCGGCACGGAGGAGGTGCTGCGGCTGATGGAGGGCACGCCCATCGACATTCACGGCATACCGGAGGGCACCGTGTGGCGCCCGCGCTCGCCGCGAGGTCCGCGGGTCCCGTTCATGAACGTCCAGGGCCCATACTGCGCCTTCGGGGAGATGGAGACCTCCATGCTGGGGATGCTCTGCCATTCCAGCGGCGTCGCCACCATGGCGGCGCGCTGCAAGATGGCGGCGGACATGGGCCACGTGATGGCCTTCGGGAACCGGCGCATGCATCCCGCCCTGGCGCCCATGCTCGACCGCTCCGCCTTCATCGGTGGCTGCGACGGTGTCGCCTCGCCCCTGGGGGCGGAGATGCTGGGTGTCGAGCCCATGGGCACGGTCCCCCATGCGCTCTTCCTCCTGATAGGCGACGAGGAGGCCGCCTTCCGCGCCTTCGACAGGCATTCCGCCGCCGAGGTGCCCCGCATCGTGCTGGTGGACACCTTCTCCGATGAGCGCTTCGGAGCCCTGCTCGCCGCGGACTGCATCCCCGGCCTCGAGGCGGTGAGGCTAGACACGCCGGGGTCGCGCCGCGGGAGCTTCCGCGAGATCGTGCAGGAGCTGAGATGGGAGCTGGACCTCGCCGGCAGAACCGCGGTGCGCATCATCGCCACCGGGGGACTGGACGAGGGCCGGATCGCCGAGCTGCGCGGTGCGGGCGTGGACTCCTTCGGGGTGGGCACGAGCATCAGCAACGCCCCCAGCGTCGACTTCTCCATGGACCTGGTGGAGAGGGACGGCGTCCCGGTGTCGAAACGCGGCAAGTTCTCAGGGCGCAAGTACCCGTACCGCTGCCCGGACTGCCTGGCTATGGAGGTCTCGCTGCGCAGCGACGACGAGCCGCGCTGCGGCTGCGGCGCCGCCATGGACATGGCCGAGGCAACGCTCATGGAGGGCGGCAGGAGGGCATCGCCGCCGAGGGAGCCGAAGGAGATACGGGCCAGTGTCCTGAAGCAGTTGGAATTGCTACGTGAAAGGTCTACGCAAACAGGCAATCTATAAATACGAATAGACGAACCGATTAAAGGTTCACGGCGTTCAGTCCTGCAAGCGGAACGTTCGTATCAAACCGCTTTTATACCCTTAGAACGAAGCCCTAAGCCTCGTTCTTATGCAGGTTTTATATTGGAAACGGTTGCAACCATGGCCTAACGAAAGCATTAAAAGCCGGGCATCGTTCTGCAATATCAATCAGGCGGAGGACATCCGGACAGGGAGTTGCTGGTAACACCTGGACCCCCGCCGCCGTAACGGCAAGGGATGCTCAATGGAACACCATAGCACCAGCTTCAGCTATGCGGTTGCCCGTCGGGCGGCAATGCTACGGAAGGCGTAAGATGATAGGCTCATTGGCGGAAGCGGCGGGCTATGGCCTGCCGGAGATAGGCAAGGTGTACTGCTCCTGCGGTTCGATCGTGGACCTGGACCGCAATTTCATAGACCTGAAACGGAGCCTCGGCAAACCGATCGAATGCATCAGCTGCCGCAACCGCCGCATCCATTCCGAGATCGACGACCTCGACCGCCATTTCCTGGGGGATGAGGAAGAGGAATGG
Source organism: Methanomassiliicoccaceae archaeon (assembly GCA_003550345.1). Classification (GTDB taxonomy): domain Archaea; phylum Thermoplasmatota; class Thermoplasmata; order Methanomassiliicoccales; family Methanomethylophilaceae; genus PWHV01. Next base: position 4,129 of record PUJZ01000080.1, on the reverse strand, counting down.
TGACCCCGACATCTTATTAAGTCCGTGACCAATATTTATTAACCATAGTTACCTTTAACCCCCTGGTGAGAAGATGCACTTCGTGCTGGTTTCTGGATTATTGGGCGTGGGCAAGACCACCGTCATCCTAAACATGATGGAGTCCGTTTACGAGAGCAAGGGCCACCGGATAGTGGTCATAGAGAACGACTTCGGGAACAAGGGGATCGACGGCGAGGTCATGCGGAAATACGGTCTTGAAGTCCAGGACCTCAAGGGCGGATGCATCTGCTGCACCCTCAAGACCGGGCTCATCGACACCGTGCGCGTTGTCCAGGCCAACATGGACCCCGACGTGATCATCGTCGAGCCGTCCGGCATCGCCGACCCGCAGATAGTGGTCAACGCGGTGCAGGACTGCACCGGCATAAGCATCGACAAGCTCAGCTCCATAGTGGTCATAGACGCGGAGAGGTTCTCCAAGATATGGAAGATGTTCGAGAGGCCGCTGCGGAACCAGCTGGGCATCGCCGACCTCGTCCTCATCAACAAGAAGGACACTGTGGACGACGCCGAGCTTGACAGCATCAAGGAGAGGATAGCCTCCATGGGCTACAGCGGCCCGGTGAACGCGGTCCAGGCCGACAAGGGAGTGAACATGGAGCACATCATGGAGATATTCGAATGACCGCGGAGAAGGAGTTCATCCCCACCGCGCTGGCGGTGGAGTTGAACGGCGCGGTCGAACCCGCGATGGCCGGCCCGGAGGCGGAGGCGATGTTCTCCTCCTTCCTCCGCGATGTCACCCTGGGCGCGGTGGAGGCCGGCGCCTGGTCCATCGGCCATGTCAAGGCGGTGGTGGAGTGCGGCGACGCCTTCATGTCCCTGAGCAGCACCACCGATGACGGCAATGTGCGGGCCAAGGGCAATCTGGGGGAGGTATCGTCATACAGCATGACTGTCAATGTGATAGTCTACGGCCCCGAGGCCGAAGCGCTGGAGAGGATGCTGCTCGCCAAGACGTCCGGGCTGCCAGGAAGCCTGGAGGTCGAGTTCCACCGCGCCAGCGGCTGCGACGACCCTGAATGCTTCGACCCCTTCTGCCGGCTCGACGAGCACACCCACGACCCGGACTGCGGCTGCTGAGGGCGGTCAAGGCTTCTTGGCGGAGGCCTTCTTGGCGGTCTTCTTGGAAGCGCCCTTCTTGGCAGAGGGCTTCTTCGTTGCCTTGCCGGAGTTCTTGGCCCTTGTCGGGCACTCCATGTTCACGCACTGACTCCTCTCGCCCATGCTGATCACGGGGGCGGCGCACTCCGGGCAGGGCCCCTCGCCGCCGTCTATGCGCCCCCGCGGGGGCAGCGGGTAGGTCTGGTCGCATTCCGGCCATGCGGTGCATCCGGCGAACCTCTTCCCGGCGCGGGAGAACATCATGCGCACCGTCCCCTCCCCGCACTTGGGGCAGTCGCCCAGGTCGGTGCGTTCGGTGTTGCTGCTGCACTCCGGGTCCACGCACTGCTCCGCCGGAGGCTGCGCCCTCCTTATCACCCTCAGCATCGGCTTGGAGCAGACCTCGCAGACCGCCTCGGTGGTCTGGACCATGGCGGAGCGCGGCAGCGGGTACGCCTTGGCGCAGTCCGGGTACGATTCGCAGCCGATGAAGTTGCCGCGCCTCGACCTCTTTATGTTCAGGTCCCCGCCGCAGTCAGGGCATCGCCCGATGTGCTGCTGCTCGTGCAGGGCCTTGCGGATCTCCTCCCCTATCTCCTTGGAGTTGGCCTTGATCTCCTCGGCCACCTCGGCGAGCATCTCCTGGGACTCGTTCACCACATAATCGAGGCTCTTCTCCCCCAGGGCGATTTTCTCCATGTCCTCCTCGAGGCGGGCGGTCATGCCCACATCGGTTATCTGGCCGCCGTATTTGCGCATGCCCCTCACCAGGGCCTCGCCGCTGGGGGTGGGCGCCAGGCTCTTGCCCTGCACATAGTTGCGGGAGTACAGCTTGCCGATGATGTCGTGACGGGTGCTCTTGGTCCCCAGGCCGAGCCGCTCCATCTCCTGGATGAGGGAGCCTTGGTTGTAGCGGTAGGGGGGGCGGGTCTCGTGCTCCTCCATGGAAAGGTCCTTCACCTCCACCTTCTGGCCCGCCTCGAGCTCGGGGAGATGCGACTCCTCGAACCGGTAATGGGGATAGTACCTCCTCCAGCCCTCGGAGATGAGCCTCTGGCCCTTGGCCTCGAACCTCTCCCCTCCCACGTCCAGGGAGCAGCCCCTCAGCTCCACCCGGGCGGCGGGTGCCACGGTGGCGAGGAAGCGGCGCACCACCAGCTCGTATATCCTCCATTTGTCGCCCTTGATCTTCTTGGAGGAGGCCGCCGCGGTGGGGTAGATGGGCGGATGGTCGGTGGTCATCCTCTTGCCGCGCGAGGGCCGTATGCTCTCCTGGGCGAGGATCTCCCCCGCCTCCTTGGAGAACTCCGAGTCCGCAAGGCGGTTGAGGACGCCCTTCAGGCTGAGGGACTTGGGGTAAACGGTGTTGTCGGTGCGGGGATACGATATGTAACCGCTCGTGTAGAGGTCCTCGGCCAGCTTCATCGCCGCCCCCGGCGATATGCCGAGGCGGTTCGCCTCCGTGAGCAGGATGGTGGTGCTGAACGGGGACGGCGGGTAATCGTCCTTCTCCTCCATGCTGTAATCGAGGACCTCGGCCTCGCGCGCGTCGCCGCAGACGGCCATCTTCGCGTCGGAGGCCCCCTTGTCCCAGAAGGGGTTGTCGCTGTGCTCGGCCTCGAAGCCCTGCTCGCCGAAGCGCCCCTTGATGAGCCAATAGGGCTGGGGCACGAAATCCTCTATCTCGCGGTGGCGGTCGGTAACCAGGCGGAGCGTGGGGCTCTGCACCCTGCCCACCGAGAGGAAGTTCCTTCCCACCTGCCCGGAGTAAAGGGACACCATGCGGGTGAGCACCGCCCCCCAGGCGAGGTCGATGATCTGACGCGCCTCAGCGGCGTCGGCCAGACGCTCGTCGGGCGAAGTCAGGTCCTGGAAGGCGCCCTCGACCTCCACTTTGGTGAGGGCGCTGAAGCGGGCCCGGCGGACCTTGGACATGTCCACCGCCGCCAGGCGCACCGTCTCCAGGCCGATGAGCTCCCCCTCGCGGTCGTAGTCGGTGGCGATGATCACCTGGTCCGACTCCTCGGCCAGGCTCCTTATGGCGGCGAGTATGCTCTCCGCCTTGACCTTCTTCTCCTGCGGGGCGTAGATCAGTTCCTCAGGGGGCACCTTGGACCAGTTGTTGTACTCGTCAGGATAGTCCAGTTCGATGATGTGGCCGCGCAGGCCGATGACCGAGAATTCGTCCTCCCCTCTGCTGAAGGTGATGACGGTGGCCCCCTCCACCTTGCCGGTCTCCTGCTTCCCGTCCGAGAGGATTGTGGAGATCCTGCGGGCGGCGTTGGCCTTCTCCGTTATCACTAGCCTCTTCATCTTCCTCGACCAATATCACGTGATTATAAAAATTATGGCTCTGCACTCAGATCATTTGAAGTGGCGGGGCCCGATGTGATGCATGTGGCTGCTGGCGGGGGAGGCCATTGTCAGTTTGGCCCTGAGCACTCCGCGGATGCTCATGAGCTCGTTGGCGAATTCCTGCAGGTCCTTGAGGGTGCCGCTGACCAGCAGTATCTCCATGCAACGGTTCTGGTCGAGATGCACGTGCACCGTGGTGCTCACATGATGATGCCTTTCGTGCTGCGTGGTGGTGAGCTTCTCCTTGACGCTGCCCACATCGTGGTCGTAGAGCAGGGTGATGGTCCCCACCATGAACTGGTCAGGGTTCTTCCATTCCTCCTCGGCGAGGGCGTCTCGGATGAGGTCTCGGATTGCCTCGGAGCGGCTGGTGTAACCTTTGCTCTCCAACGACACATCGAACTTCTTCAGTAGGTCGGGCTCGAGGGAGACACCGATGCGGGTGACGTTGTCCATCGAATCAAGATATCCCATTGCTTATTAAAACCATTTACCGTGGCCATAATTTACTACACGAAGGGGAAAGCATTCGGCGAACAGGTTAATATAGCGCAGGTTATAGGGCGCGATGGAGTTGGTTCCATGGATGATGCTGAAGCTCTTGTGCAGGCCTTCCGGTCGGCGATGC
>PUJZ01000026.1 GCA_003550345.1 Methanomassiliicoccaceae archaeon | reverse complement strand
GTGGAGTTCGACTACAGCTACACCTTCTCCTTCCCGGAGAACTACGAGATAGACCGCTTCAAGGAGCTGGAGAGCGCTTTCCTCAGCATCGAGCGCGATGACGCGGGAGTGTTCACCTTCGACCCCAAGAAGCATGACTCGTCAACCTTGACCAAGATCTTCGAGATAACCACCTCCGCCAAGCCGAGCGCGGTGGGCTCCATCACTCCGAGCGACTTCGCCTACGCGGTGGAGGAGGACGGGGTCCTGCAGCACTACATAGTGGGCGAGGGCAAGGAGGTCGAGTTCGACGCCTCCGAGTCGGCGGACGCCAACGGCAACCCGCTTATGGACTACGCATGGGACTTCGGTGACGGAAACAGCTCCAGCGGCGAGACCGTCAAGCACACCTACGAGACCGGCGGCGAGTACACCGTGACCTTGACGGTGTACAACCACTATGGCGAGAACTCCAGCATCGAGTTCACCGTCATGGTCGACGGCATAGCGCCGCAGCCGGAGATCGGCGTGGCCACTGAAAGGCCCAAGGTCGGCACCGCCGTGTCCTTCACCGGCCACAACAGCACCGACGACCTGCTGGCGGCCGGCGACGGCCTCGGGGTCATCGCCAAGTGGTCCTGGGACTTCGGGGACGGCAACAGCGTCAACAAGACCACCGACGGCGGCAACGTCACCCACACCTATGACGCCTCCGGCGATTACACCGTGACCCTCACCGTCTACGATGCGGCCGGGAACAGCGACACAGCGACCGAGGATGTCACCGTTATACGCGCCGAGGCCCCGGCTTTCAGCGTCGACCTGCCCGATGAGATGCCCTTGTTCACCGAGGGCTCCGCCAGCGAGTTCGAGGTCACGGTGAAGAACACCGGAGACTGGGACGCCCAGAACGTCATGGTGAACCTCTACATCAGGGACGGGAACGACTGGAGGCTGGTCAGCGCTAGCGAAGTCGAGCTCGGCGACCTCGCCAAGGGCGAGGAGGATACCGTGATCATGTCCTGGACCCCCAACGACGCTGGCAGCTTCCGCCTGAAGGTGGAGGCGTCCACCATCTACGAGGGCACCGACATAACCGGCGAGAACTACCGCACCGTCGAGGTGGATGAGGCGGCCTGGAGGACCATAGCCATAGTCGCCGCGGTCATCGGCGTCATCATACTGGTGATAGTGCTGGTCTACTTCCGCAACCGCCTCCCCGGCTCCAAGAGGCTCGACCTCAAGGGCGGCAAGGACTACATGGCCCCCGCCAAGATCGAGCGGCCCTTGGACGACTTCGATGACTTCGAAGAGCCCAGGAAGAAGAGCCAGTCTCAGAGGCCTCCTTCCAGCAAGGGCGGGAAGCGTCGCCGCTGAGCGGTCGAAACAATTTAACACCCAACCCCTTTCCCTCTTTTAATGACCGTGCGCCTCATCAGCTCCGGCCTGCTGCCTCCGCATCTATCCGCCGCCATGGACCATGCGCTGATGGAGGGGCTGCGCTGCGGCTCGCCGCCGAGCTTGCACGTTTACCGCCGCCCTCCCACGGTGTCCATGGGATACTTCCAGCCCTCAGGCCCCTTGGACCGCGGCGCGCTGTCGTCCGCGGGGGTCGCCGTGCTGCGTCGCATGAGCGGCGGCGGGACCATATACAACGACCCTGGGCAGCTTATCTACACCCTCGCCCTCCCGGAGATGATGGTCCCAAGGGACCGGGGCGAGGCGCTGCTGTGGGTCTGCGGGGCGGTGGCCGAGGCGCTGCGGTCTCTGGGGGCGGAGGCGGAGGTCAAGCCCCCCAACGACGTGCTGCTCGAAGGGAGGAAGGTCTCCGGCAACTCACAGATACGCGGCGGGGGGGCGGTGGCGCTGCAGGGGACGCTCATCGTTGAGAAGGAGGGCGGCCGGCTCGGAGACGGGGTGGGCTCGCTGCAGGAATCGCTCCCGATCAGCATGGGGAGGGCGGAAGAGGCTCTGACGGCCTCTTTCTCGCGGCTGCTGGGCGAGGAGCTCTGCCAGGGGGTTTTCGGTCTCAGGGAGCTCGAACGCGCCGAGGAGCTGCTGCGGGAGCGCTACGGGAACGAGGACTTCATTTGGGGCCGCTGACCTTCTTCTCCTGAAGGTCGAGCAGGGCCACCTCGCGGCTGTCGGTGAAGAAGCCGAGCTTGCGGTGCATCATCAGGGAGGGGAGGTTGTCAGGCTGTATGGCGCTGTGCACCGCGGCGGCGCCCTTCTCCCTGCCCAGCTCTATGCAGCGCTGCAGCAGACGGTAGCCGATGCCTGTCCGGCGGTAATAGGGATGTACGCCCATGTTCTCCACCCACAGCATGTTCTCCACGTTGTACACGTGATGCAGCATCTGGGCGAAGACGAATCCCAGCACCATGCCGTCCTCCTCCGCCACCAGGCTCAGGCCCCCGTCCACGTAATGCCGGTAGGAGCGGGAGCTGCTCGCCCCCAGGTTCTCAAGCCAGTCCTTGGGGAGCTCCTCCCAGCTGTTCTCCATGATGTTCTCGAAGTACTCGCGGATGCAGAGCATCTCCAGGTCGCGGACCTCGACCAGGTCCTTCATCCTCATCGGCCTGATTTCCATCACATCTCCTCCAACGCCACCAGCCCCAGGGTCTCGATGGTCGAGCGCAGGACGACGCGGCAGCAGTCCACCAGCGTCAGGCGGGCGTCCCGCAGCTCGCCCGAGCTCAGAACCGGCACGGCGGCGTAGAACTGATTGAAGGCCGATGCCAGCTCATGCCCGTAGGACGGCAGCATGTGTATCCTTTTGTTCTCCCCGCATTCGCGCATCACTTCGGGGAATAGGGAGAGCGCCGCCACCAGCCTGCGCTCGTACTCGTCGGTGAGAAGGGACTCGTCCACGGCGGGGGCGAAGTCGCCGGCCTTGCGGAGGATCGAGCAGGCGCGGGCGTGGGAGTACTGCAGGAAGGGGGCGCTGTTGCCATCGAAGTTCATGGCGTCCTCCCAGCGGAAGACCATCTTCTTCTCCGGCTGCACCCGGGCGATGTTGTAGCGCACCGCACCCACGCCCACGACCTCGGCGATCTCCCTCATCCTCTCCTCGCTGAGGTCCTCGCGGCGCTTGCGCACCTCCTCGTAGGCGCGGGACACCGCCTCCTCCACCAGGTCGTCGAGGTGGACGACGGTGCCGCGGCGGGTGGACATCTTCCCCTCGGGGAGCGAAACGAATGAGTAGAACATGGGCTCGGGCTTGGTGCCGCAGCCGAGTATCTCCAGGGCGGCGATGAGCTGCTGGCTTCCCAGCTTCTGGTCCTCGCCGAGGACGTCCACGGCCCGGTCGGCGCGGCGGAACTTGTCCAGATGGTAGGCGAGGTCGCGGGTGGTGTAGAGGGTGGTGCCGTCGCGGCGGGTGAAGGTGAAACGGGTGTTCTTGCCGTGGATGCCGAAGTCCTTCAGCTCCAGGTAGTGGGCGCCGCCCTCCTCGCCGCAATAGGGCGAGCGCTTGAGGCGCTCAACCACCTCCTTGGCGGACCCGTCTGCGATGAACTGAGACTCCCAGGTGTAGCGGTCGAGGGAGACGTTGATGCGGTCCAGGGTCTGACGCAGGCCGCCGAGCATCACCTCCACCGCCTCGCGGACGGTCGATATGACCTCCTCGTCCCCCTCCTCGAAGCGCTGCAGCATCGCGGCGATCTCGTCGCGAACCGCCTCGTCCTCCTCCATCATCTTGTTGGCGGCGCGGTAGTGGTGGACCAGCCGATGGTCCGCCTTCTCAGTTTCCAACGCATCGCCCGCGGGGACGTTCCCCATCCCCCATGTCAGCAGGACCACCTGCTTGCCCACATCGTTGACGTAGTACTCGGTCTCCACCTCGTAGCCGCACCTCTCCAGGCAGCGGGCCAGGGTGTCGCCGATGATGGGGTTGCGGGCGCGGCCCACATGTATCGGCCCGGTAGGGTTTATCGAGGTGTGCTCCACGTTGACCTTGACTCCCTTAAAGGGCAGGCGCCCGTAGTCCCCGCCCTGTTCGCATATCTCCTTGAGGGTCTCGCGCACCAGGACGTCCTGGTCGATGAAGAAGTTCAGATAGCCGTTGACGCTCTCGACCGCGCATATCGGGCCCTCGCAGGGCACCAGTCCGCGCAGCTCCTCAGCGATGGCCTGCGGGGCCTTGCGGAGCTCCTTGGCCAGCGTGAAGCAGGGCACCGCCAGGTCGGCCACTCCGGTGGAGGGGGCCTCCACCTCGAAGGCGGCGTCGCACCCTAGTGAGCGGAGGGCCTCCCTCACCCGGCGCTCCACCTCCTGGCGGAAATCGTCCCTCACCGTCATCACATCACCACCTGGAAGCGCAACAGGGCGGCGATGCCGCCGAACGCGCGCAGCAGCATCTCCCCCTCCTCGGAGTCGGCGGATATGAGCTCTATCCTGGAGCCAACGGTCTCGGCCAGCTCGAAGAAGTGGTCCACCAGGTCCATCCCTTCGACCTCCTCGATGGGCGCATCGCAGCGGTCGCAATTGGGCTTGTCCGGCGGGGCGCGGGCGGTGAACTCCTGCTCATGGCCGTTGGCGCAGCGCATTTTGATCCTTTTACGGTCCAGCCCTTCGGATAGCAGTATGGTGTCCACCGCCCCGGCGACGGTCAGGTCCCGGACCTGTTCCTCGCCGTAGGCGGAGAGTCCGCCGTTCTCCTTCCTGATCTCCGACAGCAGCCTCTGTATGAGCTCCTTCTCCCTCATCAGGTCCATGTCCTGCAGGGAGGCGGAGGCGTTGGCCACCAGCTCCTTCAGGCCGTACTCGTCGGTGTATCCGGTGTCGAAGGTGTCCACCACCTTCTTCTGCAGCTCGTGGTGCAGGTAGCCCTCCTTGACGAAGAAGTCCTTGGTGGCGCCAGGGCCGCCGACGATGATGCCCTGCAGGTCGTTCCTCTCCAGGAAGGCCTCCTCGGCGTTGTTGGCGATCTTCTTGAAGAACTCGTGGGCGGCTAGCTCGATCAGCCTCTCGAAACGCTGCGCCGACTGCCCGCCCTGGCGGTGCTTGCGCGGCACCTGGGAGTCGAAGTTCTTGATGGTGACGACCTTCTTGCCCACCAGAAGGCCGATGGTGGCCTCGGAGCGGTCCATCACGATGAGGCCGTAGGACTTCTTCTCCCGCAGCATGTCCGAGAGCGGCTCCACGAAGAACGTCGAGTCGCAGCGGTAGAGGAATGCGGTCATCGGCTCCGGGGGCTCCAGCACGTACTGCACCATGCGGGTCTGGTCGCCGCCGGCGGCCACCTCGCCGCAGAATAGGACCAGGCCGTTCTCCGGGACGGTGTTGAAGGTCTTCAGCCTGGACATTATGGACTCGATGGCGCTGGTGACGTTCTTCCTGGTGCTCTTGCTCTTGATGTTCGATGATTGGGAGTACTCGTTGCGCAGATAGGCGGTGACATCGGATATCTGCTTGTGCGGCGGAATGTACACTGATATGAGCTCGGTGCCCCGGCCACGCAGGTCCACTATCTCCTGCATGGCCTTTTTGAAGTCATATCTGGCGCGCTCCGCCGACTTTTCGTCACCCATATTATAAAACCAACCCGCTATTTTTTTTTAGAGAAAGGGAATCCCGTATAAAGCTATTGGTGATGACGTGGAGACGGTCGTGGTGTCCATCGGAGGGTCGATCCTCATCCCCGGAGACGGGGACTCCTCCTACATCGAGGATCTCGCCTGCATGCTGAAGAGGGCCGCGGAGGGCAGATGCCTTTTCGTGGTCTGCGGCGGAGGGAGGGTCTCCCGCTACTACTCGGACACCGGCCGGGCACTGGGCGGAAGCGTGGAGCAGCTGGACGCCATGGGCATCATGGTGACAAGGGTCAACGCCGCCCTGCTTCGCATCGCCCTCGGGGACCGGGCCTCCACTGGAGCACCCGACACCGTGGAGCAGGCGGCGTCGCTGCGCGAGGAGGGGAAGGTGGTGGTGATGGGAGGCACCGCCCCCGGCCACACCACCGACGCCGTCGCCACCATGCTCGCCCGCGAGCTCGGTGCCAGAACGGTGGTGAACGCCACCTCGGTGGACGCGGTGTACTCGGAGGACCCCGCCGCCAATCCGGACGCGGAGCGCTTCTCCGCCCTCAGCATCGACGAGCTGGCGGAGCTGGTCTATTCGCAGCACGACGCCGGCCGCTCATCGGTCTTCGACCCCAAGGGGGTGAGGATCGCCCGCGAGGAGGGCATAGACATAATCATCGTCTCCGGCCGGGACCTGGAGGACCTGGAGGCCGCCATCGGCGGCCTGCCGGTGAAGGGGACGGTGGTCCGCTCATAGAGGCTCCAGGTCCTCGGAGCGCAGCAGCGGTACTCCCATACCCTCCAGCATCTCCTTGATGGCCGAGGCGCGCGAGCGCTTCATGGATTTGCGGTGCATGTACGCGGCCGAGGCGCCGCTGATCCTCATCGCATAGGCCACTATCTCCCTTATCTCCTCGATGGAGCAGCGGTCGAGCACGTGCGAGGGCACCATGTGGCCGAAGTCGGCCTGGCGGCTGAGGGCGATGTCGGTGAAGCGGGGGCCGTAGTGGCCCCCTCCGAGCCCGATCAGCACCGGGTGCTTCCTCTCCTCGGCGCTGAGCAGCGCGTCGGTGAGACAGCGGGCGGCGTCCATGTCGCCCCATTGGCCCTCGTCGCTGCCTATCTCCACATACACGGTGGGCGTCTCCAGCCAAGGCCCGTGGTGGGTGACCTCGAAGGATATCTGGAAAGACAGATGCGCCCCCAGCTCGGCGATGCGCCGCAGCAGCGCGTTCATCAGCGAGGGGGCCGGCGGCACCAGCCTTCCGTCCCTGCCGCCGAATTCCGCTTTGCCGAAGTTGCCGATGGGATGCACCGTAAGGGTGGGGATGGCGGAGGCAGCCTTGTGCCTTGACAGGAATACAACCTCATCGACGGGGAGGCCGCTGGCATCGGCGGCACGCCGGTCTAGGTCGTCCTCGTAGATGTGTATGCCTTCGATGGTGGCCATGAGCAGCCCGCCGCTGCGCAGCAGCCGGCCCTCGCCGAACTCCCCGCCGTCGAGCGTCTCCCACTCCCTCTTCCGCATCAGCAGGTCGCGCATGTTGCGGGAGGCGACGTCCTCCTCGCTGCTCACCAATAGGCGCATGCATCGGTGAAAAGGGTCGCAGGACATAACGCTTTCCGGTGCGGGATGTAGTGTCAATGTAGGGAGCGGGTTATATAGTTGCGACAACGAATGAAAGCCGAGTGCGATGACCGGATTGACCGTTGCCGAAAGGATCCTCGTCCATCTGAGCCGATTCATCGGCCGCTGCGACGAGTACAGCGCCCCCGCCGATGTAAGCCAGAACGGCATCTCATCGGCGGCGAGGATATCGCGGGCCCACGCCGCCATAGAGTTGAAGAAGCTGAAGGAGGCCGGACTTATAAGCGAGGGGCTGGCACATATCAAAGGGAGCCGTTCCCGCCGCAAGGTCTATGAGCTGACCCCTGCAGGCAGGGAGAGGGCGGGCCTGATCGAGCATTACGCCTCCGAGGCGGGCATCGATGTCAGCAGCATCCTGGACCTCGCCCGCTGCGACCCCGAGCTGATGTGGGATTCCCTGGATGAGGCGGAGAGGGCGTCGTTCGGCCTTGCCTGCGTCTTCCGCAATCCGTTCGACCCCGCCGTCCTCGGCGAGGCCGCCAGGATGGTGCCGCTCAATGACGACGGGCTCGCTGACGTGCCGGCCAACATGCGCTCGCGCATCCCTGAGCTCATGGACCCTGCGTCACGGCGCAGCTGCCACAGCATGGCGGCGGACCACTGCCTGCGCGCCAAGGACTATGCTGAGCGCTTGCATCACCTGGTGCGCGCCGGCCGCGGCCGCGAGGCGGCGATGCTGATATCCTCCCGCGGCGCCTCGCTGCTGGAGGCCGGCGACGGCCTCAACGACACCCTCGTCCTCCTGGAAGAGGTCCCGGAGAAGTACCGCGGAGAGGTGGACGCCCTGAAGGCGAAGGCGGCCATGGCCGCTGGCGATGCCGATAGGTCCCGCTCCATCATCGAGGGGATGCTCGAAGGGCCCGACCGCCGCCTCGGCCTCATCCTGGAGGGGGAGCTTCTCGCCCTGGAGGGCGACCTGGACTCGGCGCTCGGATCGCTGCTCTCCGCCCGCGGGCCGGGCATCGACACCGAGCTCGAGTGCCGGATAGCCGACCTCCTCTGCGAGCAGGGCCGGCACCAGGAGTCCATAGACGCCCTTGAGGCGTTGCTGGCCCGCAGCGCCGAGGACGGCAGCTACGACCGCGCCGACCTGGTTCTGCTGCATCTGGGGAAGTCACTGCTGCGGAGCGGGCGCTGCGACGAGGCGGTGAAGACCCTCAGCAAGGGCATGGGGATGGCGCCGGAGGACGGCCGGCAGCGATGGCATCTTCTCCTCGGCGAGGCCTATCAGGCCGCGGGGGTGCAGGACCGCGCCTCCGAGCATTTCCGCCTGGGGCGCTGATCAGAACACGGTGCTGCGGCGCAGCATGTCGATGTCGCTCACGTAGAGGTCGCGGATGTCCTTGATGTCCCAGGTCAGCATCGCCAGGCGCTCGAATCCCAGGCCCCAGGCCAGCACCGGGTGCTTGACGCCGAAGGGCGCCACCACCTCAGGCCGGAAGATGCCGGCTCCGCCGAGCTCCATCCAGCGGCCGTTGAAGAACACCTCCACCTCCAGCGACGGCTCGGTGTAGGGGAAGTAGGCGGGGCGGATGCGCATCTCCTCGAAGCCCATGCGCCGATAGAACTCCTGCAGTATGGACACCAGCATGTCGAAGCTGCCGTTCTCGTCCACCACGATGCCCTCGATCTGCGTGAACTCCGGCAGATGGGTGGCGTCGATGGCCTCGTTGCGGTGCAGCCTCGCCAGGGAGAAGACCTTTATGGGGGGGTCAGGATTCTTGGACAGGTGCTTGATGGTGTTGACGGTGGTGTGGGTGCGCAGCAGCGCCTTGGCGGCGGTCCCCTCCGACCATTCGCCTCCCCATCCCGCCGAGCCGGTGTCGCCGCCGTCGATATGGATGCGTCGGACCTTCTCCACCAGCTCCTTGTCCTCGAGCTCCACCGAGGCCGGGTCCTCCAGATAGAAGGTGTCATGGAGGTCGCGGGCAGGGTGGTCCTGGGGTGTGAAGAGGACGTCCATGTTCCAGAACGCGGACTGTACGTACTCCTCCTCTATCTCGGCAAAGCCCATCTGCACGAATATCGACCTGATGCGGTCCCCCAGCCGGGTGAGGGGGTGCCTCTTGGCGGGATGCAGCGCCGGTGCGAAGGTGCTCACATCGTAGCGGCGGAAATCCTTCTCCCTCCAGCGGCCGGTCTGCAGCAGCTCAGGGGTGAGCTGCACCAGCTCCTCCTTCAGCTCTATGCCCGCCCTGACCGCCTCCTCGCCCGCGGGGGTGAGCTGAAGCACACGGCTTATGCTCACCTCCTCTCGCACCAGCCCCCCGCGGCCGCTGAGGTCCTTGAGCAGGGCTGCGGGGGCGTCCCTTTCGGACAGCGGCCCCTCCGCCATGCGCGCCAGGAGCTCCTCGTCCTCCATCGTCCGGCCGAGGGCCTCCCTCCCCGCCGCGGTGAGGCGGAGCTTCTTGGCGTCGCCGTCACGGACGATGTCCGCCAGGCCCTTGCGCTTCAGCCAGCCGACGGCCACCTTGACCTCCTCCGCTCCCAGCAACTCGGAGAGGCGGTTCATATCCATCTCCCCGCCCGCCTCGTCGATGGCCTTCAATGCCCGGCGCTCGGGGAGGCCCTCTTCCACCGCTGACCGGTCGCCGAGGGTGAAGATGCGCTCGCTGCTCTCCTCGATGCGCAGCAGCCCCTTGCTCTGGAGCCAGGAGGCGGAGTTCATTATCTCCACCTCGAGCCCGAAGTCGGAGGCCTCCAGGATGCGGGCGGGGCTGGCGCGGCCGCCCTCCTTGTCCAGTTCCAAGAGGAGCCTCTTCTCGTTGTGGCTCAGGCCGTCCAGGACGCTCGGGGGGCACATGGCATTTGGTATAATGTAACGCTTATAAGGTTTTTTCAGGCCTCACCAGTCGAAGCCGTCCAGTGTCACGTCGCCTATGAACGCCTCGGCCTCCCCGCGGCGCCGCTGGTGCTCGGTGAGGAAATCGATGATCTTGGCGCTGAGGTCTGCCTTGCACTCGCCGCAGAGTATGTCGCCGCTGCGGCAACGGGAGACCAGCTCGTCCAGCTTGGCATCGTCCTCCTCGAAGAGGAAGAATTTGTACTTGAACACGGCGCAGACCTCGGGGTTCCCCCCCTCGGCCCTCTGCTCCTCGGCGGAGACGCGCCCGCCGGTGAAGGCCTTGCCCACCTTGCGCTTCACCGCCTTGGGCGAATCGGTGGTGTATATGGTAGTCTCCGGACTTGAGGAGGACATCTTGTCACCGCCCTCCAGGCCAGGGAACATCTTGTTGTGGATGAGCGCTGGCTTGTAGTAGCCGAGGACGGGGGCCACATCGCGGGCGACACGGAAATGGGGGTCCTGGTCGATGCCGCATGGAATGAGGCAGGGGATGTTCTCCCCCTTCATCTCGGATTCGATGAAGCAGGGGGCCGCCTGTATGGACGTGTAGAATATCGAGCCGATGTTGTTGCTGTTGTCGAATCCGAAGACCGCCTTCGCGGTGGAGAAGGTCACCCTCTTGGATACCTTCAGAGCCAGGGGGTAAAGGCGATGGATGTTCTCGGTGTCCAGTATTATCCTCGTCCTCTCGGGGTCGAATCCCAGGGCGAGGAAGTCCAAGGCGTTCTGGTATGCCATGGAGCGGGTGTCCTCCAGCTCCAGGTCGGAGCGGAACAGGTACTTCTCATCATCGGTTAGCTGGAAGTAGATGGTGGCGCCGAAGACGTCCTGCAGGTGCTTGGCGAATATCCAGGGCATGAGGTGGCCGAGGTGGGTGTCCCCCGAGGGCCCTCGTCCGGTGTAGAGGAAGAAGGGCTTGCCCTTGTCATAGAGGTCCAGGAGCCAATTCATGTCGCGGTGGGAGTAGAAGACGTTCCTCTTCAGAAGGGTGTGCTCGGCTCCATAGGAGGCCATCCGCTCCCTGAGGGCTTCGTCGATGCGGTTGGTCCCGAAGCGCTCCACCAAGACATCGTAGTCCACCTCACCGCTGACCTCCCAGGGGGTTACCTTGAATTCGGGGCTCATGTGGATATCACCGTGATGATTGGTGATTTCGTATTTAACATTCTATGGCGCGGGGAACGTTCATGCATCGGATACAGATATATCCGAGGAAGCCCATCGAAAACCGATGTCTCTGTCCAGGGGGGAGGACAGATGGGACCGCTCACGCCGGGTGGGATGGTTAGACCTGCCTGCGTTGCGCCGCTCGCGCTGCCTGGTGGTGGGGGCGGGCGCCCTGGGCAACGAGACGGTCAAGAACCTGGCCCTCTCCGGGGCGGGCTCCATAACCGTGGTGGACATGGACCATGTGGAGCTCAGCAATCTGAACCGCTGCCTATTCTTCCGCGACGCTGACGCCGCCGCCGGCAAGGCCAAGGCGGAACTGCTGGCCCAACGCGCCGCTGAGATGTCCCCCGGATGCCGCGTGGAGGCGCTGGTGTCCACGCTGGAGGACGCCGACCTCGATTGGGGGGGATTCGACCTCGCCCTCGGCTGCCTGGATAACGTCAAGGCCCGGCTCCACCTCAACTCCCATTGCCGCCGTCACCGCCTGCCCTATGTGGATGCGGGCACGGACGGCAGCCGCGGGAAGATGCAGGTCGTGCTCCAGGACGGCCCTTGTCTGCAGTGCTCGATGAACCGCAGCCACTACCGGGTATTGGAGAGGAGGTTCAGCTGCACCGGGGGCGACTTCTCCTACTACGAGCCGCCGATGGCGGCGGAGATAAGCACCACCGCCGTCATGGCGGCGCTGCAGACCCGGGAGGGCTTGAAGATACTGAGCTCACGGGAGGACGCCTGCGTTCGCCACATGCTGTTCTACGATGGCATGGGCGACTCCTCCCTGGTCCTGGAGCTGGATGTCGACCGAGGCTGCCCCAACCACGGGGATGTAGTGTAAATGTAGCAACCATGTTTTATGCACGGCCCAGGAATGGCATGATAAAGAACAGGGAAGGTGAAGAAAGGTGACCATCGAAGTGACCATAAGGAACGCTGAGAACGGCTCCACGCTGAACATGGAGCTGGAGGCCCACACCACGATCGAAGACATCATCGAAGGAGCCGCCGAGTTCTGGCATAAGGAGGCCGGCGCCTACGTGCTCCGCCGGGGCAAGAAGCTGCTCAAGGGGCAGTCCACCGTCCAGGACGCGGGGCTTAAGGCCGAGGACGTCCTGGAGCTGATACCGGACCCCGAGGGCGGCTGAGGATGCCGCTGCCGCCGGAGATAATGGCGGCCCGCCTCCGCAACGAGCTGGAGGCCTGCACCCGCTACCTGGGCTTGGACATCCGCGTCGAGGGGGAGCTCGAGAGGCTGCCGGTGGCGCTGGAGGTGGTGATGAACAACGTTGTTGGCCCCGCCCTGCTCGGGGGCAGGGTGGTGAAGAGGCGGAACCACCGGTTCACCATGATCGTGGGAAAGGACTATCCATTCGAAAAGCCCCGTGTGCGCTGGAGGACGCCGGTCTTCCACCCCAACATCATGATGCCCGAGGACGGGGGCTTCGTTTGCATCAAGCAGCTGGACGGCTGGAGCTTCAACTCCACCCTGCTTTCCTTCATCAAGTCGGTCGAGTCGCTCCTCACCAACCCCAATCCCGCCAACCCCTTCGGAACCGACAGCTGCACCGCCGCGGCGGAGTACTTCAACCGCAACCGCGTGGACGCCGGGCCCAGCATCGTGCGCCCACGTCCGAGGATCGTGGAAAGATGCCAGCGAAGATAACCTCATGGAAGGACTCCTCCCCCCGGGAGAGCCCTCCTCCCCCGGAAGGCAGGATATCGAACCACAGCTGGTTCACCGATCGCATGAAGGACTCCTACCGCAAGAACCGCGCCCGTCTGCCGCTCTACGTGCAACGGACCGCGGAGGAGAAGATGCGCAACCATGCGATGGCGGGGCTGTCGCGTTCCGAGGAGGTGATGGGGCTGATGCTGGGAGGCAGCTTCGTATGGGAGGGGCGGGGCTTCGCCATCGTCCGCGACGTGGTCACCACCGAGCTGGAGGCGAGCCTGTCGCGGGTTCGCTTCCATGAGGAGGGCTTCGAAGGGCTCTTCGAGTCGCTGGACGACCTCGACTTCGATTACACCATCGTGGGCTGGTACCACTCCCATCCCGGCATCGGCTGCTTCATGTCCGAGACCGACGTACGCACCCAGGACGCCGCCTTCAACATGCCGCACCACTCAGCCATCGTGCTCGACCCGGTGCGGCGCGAGCTGGAGGCCTACCGTCTGCGGGAGGGGAAGGTGGAGCTCCGGCCCATGGGCGTGTACTGGGACCTGCACCAGGACCCGTACCGGGGCTAGACCCAGATCGCATGGCGGTGCCGCATGTCCGCCTCGTCCTGCTGCAGGCGCTCCATCAGCGGCGGCACCAGGCTGTCGAAGAATATGATGGCGGCGTCCTCGAAGAGCGTCCCCAGCGGGGCCATCTTCTTCTTGTCGCCGTTGCAGGGCTGGGGCAGGCGGACCACCAGGTTCGCTGCCTGGCCCAGCTTGCTGTCGTCATCGGTGGTCACGCCTATGACATTGGAGCCCAGGCGCCGGGAGATGTTGGCGGTCTGCACCGCGGACATGGTCTCGCCGGTGTTGGAGACTATGATCGTGAGGTCGCCCTCGCGGACTATGGGCGTGGTCATGTCGCCGACGAAATGCACGTCCAGGCCCAGCTGCACCAGGCGGACGGCGAAGAACTTGCCCGCCAGCCCTGACCTGCCCGCGCCGTAGATGAATGTCTTGCGAGCGCTGGCCAGCATATCGATGAATCGCTCGGAGACCTCGTCAGGGATGTCCTTGAGGGAGTTGGAGATCTCCTTGAGGATGTACTCGGCCGTAGCCCTCATCATTCCTCCTCGTCATCGTACTCGTCATCGTAGTCGGAGGCGGTGTCCGCCACGGCCTTGCCCTTCTTGCGGAGGGCCTTGACCACCCTGCGGGTGAGCACCCGCTCATGGATGACCTTCATGTACATGGCGTCATGCTCCAGAAGAGGTGAGCTGGAGATTATGGTCATCTCCGGCTTCTTGTCCACCAGGGCCTCCGCCAAGGGCTCGAAGCGCAGGTCCCCCTTCTTTATGGGGGTGAGACGCTTCTCGTTGAAGCCCTCGTGCTCCACGCCGGCGAAATGGGTGTGGAACCTCCCGCCCACATAATCATGCACCCGGTCGAAGAGGTCGGCGAAGTCCGCGGCCTCCATCAGGGCGCCCCCCTCGCGGGCGTGATAGTGGGGGAAGTTGATCACCGGCACCACGTTGTCCAGCTCATCGCAGATCTCCAGCACCTCGTCCAATGAGCCGAAGACCTCCTGCCTTCCTGAGACCTCCAGGCCGAGCAGGGGGGAAATGCTGTTGTCCTCCCACCAGGCCATCACATCGGCGAGGCTCTCGGTCACCAGCTCCGCGGTCTCGCGCTGGCCTCTGCCTCCGTAGAGTCCCATGTGGGTCACCACTATCTCCCCCTGCAGGGCGTGGGTCATGAACCCCGACCAGCGGATGGCGTCTATGCATTTGGCGCTGAGCTCGTTGCGGGTCGCAAGGTCCATGTAGTAAGGCGTATGCATGGACAGCGAGACGTCCAGCTGCTTGGCCAGGCGGCCGATGCTGAGCAGGTCGTCATAACTGTTGGTTACCCCTGAGCCCATGCATATGAGGATGTCGTCCTCATCGACCTCGGCCTCGGGGTCATTGATGCTCACGTCCTCGGCGCCGTCGTCCCTGATGATCTCGACCACCAGACCTCCCTCGAGCTGGGACAGCGTGAGGCCGACCTCCTCCTCCTCGGGATAGCGCTCGATGATGTTGGTCCTCACCATCTGGACCTCAAGAGCGCTCAGTCCCAGATTATGGACGTCCTCGATGCCGTCCTTCAGCGTGCGACCTTTGCAAGAAAGCGGAATACCAGCCGGACCAAACCTTATCATCTGTTCACCCGTAGCGCCTAAGGGTTATCAATCTATCCTATTTACCTGTTCTTGCACCGGGGACGTCTCCGGCGTCTCCATGGAGGAGGTCCGGCATTTATTAAAACGATGACAGCAGCTTCGCTGCAGGGCGAACGGAAGGGAGTGTTCGGAAACATTTATAAACAACATTCTTATTGGTGCGTTACCCAATGTCGGGAGAGTCAGACATATGAAGAGGAACTTCAAGACGGATCCGAACCTGGTGGACCTCATATACGACCTGAAGGCCGCCAACAGGGAGAACGGAGCCGCCATCTGGCGAGACATTGCTAAGAGGCTGGAGAAACCCAAGAGGAATTGGGCGGAGGTCAACCTCAGCAATCTCGAGCGGAACACCGATGAAGGGGACGTCGTTCTCGTCCCCGGCAAGGTGCTGGCGGCCGGCTCCATAGACAAGAAGATAACCGTTGCCGCCTACAGCTTCTCGCAGCGCGCCTTGGCCGCCATCGAGGGAGCGGGAGGAAAGGGAATGACCATAAGGGAGCTCATGGAAGAGAACCCCAAGGGCTCCGAGATTAGGATAATGGGGTGATTCTGATGGCAGTTGTTATCGATGGAAGGGATCACATCCTCGGGAGGCTCTCCAGCGTGGTGGCCACCAAGATCATGGCCGGCGAGGACGTCGTAGTGCTCAACGCCCGTGACGTGCTGGTCACCGGAGACAAGTACCGCACATTCGCCGACTACAAGCAGATAGACGACCTCGGCAAGACGCGCAAGGGCCCATACACCCCGCGCCGCGCCGACCTGCTGATGAAGAGGACCGTGCGGGGCATGATACCCTTCAAGAAGCCCAAGGGCCGCGAGGCCTACCGCAGGCTCAAGGTCTACGTGGGCGTTCCCAAGGAGATGGAGGGCGTCAAGCCGGAGCGCATCGAGGACGCGATGACATTGAACACTTCAAGGTACACCACGCTCGGCGAGGTGGCCAAGTTCCTGGGTTCCAACGTGAGGTGATGGAATGGCAGACATAGTCAACACAAGCGGCAAGAGGAAGACGGCGATCGCCCGTGCCGTGGTCAAGGATGGCGAGGGCAGGATCACCGTGAACAAGATCCCCCTCAGCATCTACAGCCCGGAACTTGCCAAGCTCAAGATAGCCGAGCCCTTGAACATCGCCCCCGTGCAGGCGGGGAAGGTGGACATCTCCGTCAACGTAAAGGGCGGAGGGGTGATGGGCCAGGCAGAGGCCGCCCGCACCGCCATCGCCCGCGGCATGGTGGAGTACTTCGGGGACGAGGAGCTGGAGAACGTGTTCCGGCAGTACGACCGGTCGCTGCTCATCAACGACAGCCGCCGCAAGCTCCCGAAGAAGCCCCTGGGCCGTGGCGCCAGGAAGAAGAGGCAGAAGTCCTACAGGTGATCGAGCATGATAATACCAGTGAGATGTTTCACTTGCGGCAAGGTGATAGGGAGCTCGTACAACGGCTTCCTCAACCGGGTGCGCATGGGCGAGGACCCCCAAGCGGTCCTCGACAGCCTCGGCGTCGAGCGCTACTGCTGCCGCCGCATGATCGTCTCCCATGCCGACCTGTCCGAGGACATCATACCTCTGGGCTAAACCCTTTAATCATTGGGACCGTGGGGTAGCTTGGCATCCTTCCGCCTTGGGGTGGCGGTAACTCCAGTTCAAATCTGGGCGGTCCCACCATATCCCCTACTTTCTCTCATTGAGCCGCCGGTGATTCCCAAAGGGTTATCTTTCACGGCAGCATCTACCGGATGATGCCACTCCGCAGCGTCATCCACGTAGACGAGGAGAGGTGCACCGGCTGCGCCCGCTGCGCCATGACCTGCCACGGCGGCGCCATCGAGGTGGCCGCGGGCAAGGCGAGGCTGGTGGACGGCCAGCTCTGCGACGGATTGGGCGATTGCCTGGACGAGTGCCCGCAGGGCGCCCTCTACCTTGACTACCGCGATGTGGCCGAATACGACGACGAGGAGGTGCGCCGGCGTCTTGCCAGCAAGGTCAAGAACAGCATACCGGTGCAAGGCCAGAACGGGGGGCCGGTGCGCATGCCCCGCGACGGCGTGCTGAACTGGCCGCTGAAGCTGGACCTCGCCGGCGACTGCCTCAGACTGCCCGGCATGTTCGAGCTGGTGGTGGCGGGCGACTGCGTCGGCTTCGTCGACCCTGAGGTGCAGGAGAGGGTGCGGGACCGGGCGTTGCTGGTCTGCTGCCCGAAGATCGAGGGGCGGGAGAGGATGATCTCATCATTGGAGTGCGTGCTGCGCAACAACGATGTGAGCCGGATTAGGGTGCTGAGGGTGGACATCCCCTGCTGCTGCCGCCTGCGGGGCATCGTCAAGGCGGCCATGAACGCCTGCGGCAAGGACGTCCCCATTGACTGCGATACGGTCAGCGTCTAGCGGGGCTGCTGCCCGCTCCAGGATTCGAATATGGGCTGGAATATCTTCCCCGAGCTGTATCCCTCCGCCTTGTCCTTCCCCAAGAGCTCGGGCTCATCCTCGGCGGTCAGCACCAGCCTGCAGCGCTGAGCCTTCTCCTCGAAGGCAACCATCGGATAGTCGGTGAGGGAGCGGACCTCCTGTATGGTCCTGGTGTAGTTCTGCACGTCCTCCTCCGCGGTGTCGGAGGGCAGCTCGAATATGAAAGCGTGGACGTCCTTCTCGGTGTTATAGAAATAAGTGAAAGAGGCGGCGGAGAACAGCTCCTCCAGCTTGTCGCGGCGCGGACCCTCGCCGGCCAGCTCGGACATCCTCTCCTTCCAGTCTTCGCCCAGTTTCACCAGGGCGGTGTCTTTTCCCAGCACCTGCCACATGTCCACCGAATCGCAGTCATCATATAAAGGTCACCGCCGAAATTTGATATACGCGAGCTAGGATTAGAGCGCATGGGCATCAGGCTGCCGCCGCACTCCCACTGCCGCGTCTGCGAGGCGATAGTCCCTGAGGGGGAGGAGAGCTGCTCCACGGAATGCGCGAACCGCGTCAGGGAGGAGCAGTACGCCGAGAGGCAGAAGGGGGTCACCCTATTCGTGGTGGTCATCCTGGTCCTTACCGGGGTCTTCGCGCTCAGCTTATTTCTCTGAGCGGACGCAGAGCCGCCGCCATCGCCACCGCCTTGGCGGTCTCGGCAACGTCATGGGCGCGTATGATGTCGGCACCGTTGGCCACCGCCACGCTGGCCACCGCCAGGCTCCCCTCCAGCCTTTGACCGGTCTCAGCGCCGAGGACCTTGCCGATGAAGCTCTTGCGGGATGCGCCCACCAGGATCGGAGAGCCCAGGCAGCGGAACTCCTCCAGTCGGCGGATCAGCTCCAGATTCTGCTGGGGCGACTTGCCGAAACCTATGCCGGGGTCGAGTATGACCTGACCCGTTGAAGCTCCCATGTCCAAGAGCTCCTCTCGCTGACGGTGCAGATAGCGCATCACCTCGTGCACCACGTCGTTGTAGCAGAGGTCCTCCTGCATGTGCCGCGGCGTCCCCCGCATGTGCATGATGACCGCTGCAACCCCGGTGTCGGCCACCAGGCGCATCATGCCCTCCTCGCGCAGACCGGAAACGTCGTTCACCATGCGGGCGCCGGCGGCGATGGCCTTCTCCGCCACCGATGGCTTGCGGGTGTCCACTGACACCGGTATGTCGAGGGATGATGCCAGGGCCTCGATCACCGGCAGGACGCGTGAAGATTCGGTGCGCGCGTCCACATAATGGGAGCAGGGCCGTGTCGACTCGCCGCCGACATCGATTATGTCTGCGCCCTCCTCGGCCATCTCCAGGCCGCGGTCGATGGCCCTCTTGGAACTGAAATGCTCCCCTCCATCGGAGAAGGAGTCAGGGGTAACGTTGAGCACCCCCATCGTCAAAGGGCGCGACAGGTCCAGGCAGAGGCCCGAGGCCCGCACGGGCGGGGTCTCAGCCCGTATCCGGCGCAGCGCCTCCTCCAGTTCTGCGTGCAGGGCGCTGCCCTGCAAAGGCGACAATGTCCCATCGGTGAGGTCGATGCGCAGCGCCTCACCCTCGCATGCGAGCCCCAGCTTGCCCAGATCCTCATTTGCTGACTCTATGAGCGCGAAGGGGCGGGGATACGAAAGGACGGTGTGGATGAAGGGTCTCATAGCAGCTTGTCCACCAGCACGGTGAGGTCCATCACCTCCGCGCCGCCGGCGCGGAGGTTGGTCACGCAGAACGGGCAGGCGGTCACCAGCAGGTCGGCGTCCATCTCCTGCAGGCGGGCGGATGCCATCCTTCCCGCCGCCTCGGGGTAGGCGGAGCGGACCCCGCCGCCCCCGCCGCAGCAGCGGGACTGCTCGCGGGAGTTCGGCATCTCCACCAGCTCCGCCTCGGGTATCATCCTTATCACGTCGCGGGGCGCGTCGTAGACGCCCGCGTGCCTGCCGAGGTGGCAGGGGTCATGATAAGCTATACTCCTGGCACAGGGACGGAGGGCGAGGTCCTGGGAGGCCAGGTACTCCGAAACATGCATGACTTGGAATGGCAGCTTTACGTGCCGGGGGTAGTCCTCCTTGAACATGCGGTAGCATCCGGCGCAGGACAGCAGAAGGGTCTCCACCCCCAGGGCGGCGATCGTCTCCACATTGACGCGCATCATAGGCACCAGCTCCTCGTCGGGGCAGCCTATGCGGCCCATCACGCTACCGCAGCAGCTCTCATCGAGTAATGTGAAGTCCTCTCCCAGCTTGTCCAATATTGACAGCATGGCCCTGGATATCTCATTGGTCCGGTAGGCGGCGGTGCAGCCGGAGAAATAGGCCAGCTTTGCCGGGCGGGGCTCCCTGCCCAGCGTCTCAGGGACCGGCATTTCCTCACCGTAGGGGTTGCCGTGAGCGCGGACCTTGGCCACCACATCCCGGTGCTTGGATAGCATGCGGCCGCTGGCCACCAGGTCCCGCCGGGCGTTCTCCACTATGCCCACCACATCCACCTTGGAGGGGCAGCGCCGATAGCAGTCCATGCAGGTGGTGCAGCTGTACAGGCTCTCCATCACCTCATCATCGGGCTCCAGGTCACCTTGCACCAGCCCGTAAGAGAGCAAGACCCTGCCCCGGGCGGCGCTGGTGTCCCAGCCCGCCTCCTTGAATGAGGGGCAGACGCTCTTGCAGAAGCCGCACATGGTGCAGGTGAGCATCGCCTGCTCCGTCTCCCTTAGACGCTCGGCACTGAAATCCTTCATGGTATCACCTTGGGGACCGTCATGCTACCGTCCGTCAGCAGCATCACCCTAGCTCCCGGCATGTCACGGAGGGCCTGGCGCACCGCCTCCTCCACCGTGGAGAAGGGGACCATGTGGGCCTGGCGCACCAGCTCGTCATCGAGGTCAGTCACCGCGAATATGCGCGCCCAGGAGGCGATCTCCGCCATCTTGGCCGCCTTGTGGTAACCGAGGCGGTATTCTCCATCGAGGCCTTCCAGCACCGCCGACGGGTCGTTGGAGCAGGATAGCTGGCGCAGGAAGGTGCCGTGGCCGATTCCCTCGCGGCATTTGGAGACCAGCACCAGCACCCCTCCCTTCCGGAGGGCCCATTTGCCGTTGTCCAGGGCCTTCTGGCTCTGGTAGAGGTCGACGTCCATGGGATAAGGGGCCACGCTCACCACCACATCCGCCTTCCCCTCGATGCCGACGGAGAACACCTCGTCCGCCCAGCAGGTGGCGGCCCTGAAGGCCTGGTGCAGATCCCCGGATGCCACGCGGTATACGCGGTGATGGCGGTCGAGCACCGCCTGCACCGAGAATATCCTCTTGCCCTCCACCGCCCGCAACGCATCCATCATGTCCTCGTGCACCGGGTTGCCCTCCAACACCAATGCCTGGGCGGAATCGCTCATAGCCAACCGGTGGTTGGCCTCGATGGTGGCGTATGAGGCGACACCGGGCAGGAAAGACTTCCTGCCCCCGGTGTAGCCGGCGAAGTAATGGGGTTCAACGCTGGTTATTATCACCAGGCGGTCGGCGTCCACCGCCATGCGGTTGACCTCCATGGGGGTGCCGTTCTTGGAGCTTCCCAAATGCACCATCTCATCGGCGACGGAGTCGTGGGAGTGGATGCGCCCCTCCAAGGAATCGTATAGGCCGCCGAAGATCAGGCGGTACTCCTCCTCGGTCGGCGCCCGGTGGGTGCCGGTGGCGATGAGGAATCGGGCCTTGCGGAGGTCGTAGCGTTGGGCGATGCGTTCCAGCACTGCGGCAGTGGGCGTAGGCCTGGTGCCGTCGTTCACTATGAACACCACATCATCCCCGCCCGCAAGGAAATCTTCTATGGGCGGTGATGATAGGGGCTCTCTCAAGGATCGGTCTATCTCCTCGACGGGGTCCCCCACCTCGACCTCGTTGGGGCTTATCACCCCTATGAGCTCCTCCTCGGAGAGCTCGAGGGGCTGGTAGCCGTCCCTGCCGTACCTTATCTCCAGCCTCATTTACGCTCCTTAGAGAATGTTCGAACGTTCTTAAGGGTTTAGCAATGACCCCGCAACGAGAAAGGCTTATCATGGCGCATACCGCTTGAGAAAGCATGGTCAGGTTGGACGAGCTGGGTGAGAGGGAGTTGATAGCCATGATCGGCAGGCTGCTTCGGCCCTCCCCAGGCATCGGCCCCGGGGACGACGCCGCAGCGATCGACCTGGGCGATGATTGGCTTGTGGTGTCCTCAGACCTCCTGAGCTTCGCCTCCCACCGGCCTGTTGGGACCCCCTGGGAGCGGGTGGGCTGGATGGCGGCGGCGGTGAACTTCAGCGACATAGCCAGCATGGGGGCGGAGCCGTTGGGGTTCATCAGCTCCCTCTCCCTTCCGCCGGATATGGAGGACCGCGAGCTCCTCTCTCTGATCTCAGGGATGGACCAGTGCGCCGAGTTCTGCGGCACCCACGTTATCGGCGGCGACACCAAGGCGGGGGACGGGCTGGTGTCAGGGACGGCATTGGGCCTCGTGTCCAAGGGTGAGATCCTCACCCGCTCCGGTGCCAAAGCAGGGGACCTGGTGGCTGTCACGGGGCCTTTGGGCGGCCCGGCGGCGGGGTGGCATGCGCTAACGGCGGGCCTTGACATGCCTGAGGCGGTGGACTGCCTCACTCTGCCGGTTCCCAAGGTGCATCAGGGCCGTCTGCTGGCGTCCGCGGGTGCGGTCAATTCCTGCATGGACATATCCGACGGGCTCTCCAGCACCGTGCACGGCATTTGCGCCGCCTCGGGAGTGGGCATGGAGATAGTTTACGATGCCCTGCCGGTCTGGGACGGCGCTGAGGAAGTGGCGGAACGCACCGGCGCCTCATTGGAGGACATGGTGTTACATTATGGAGGTGAGTACGAGCTGCTCTTCACATTCCCCATGAGGATGCTGGAGACCCTTCAGGGCCTGGACATGTCCTTCAGCGTGATCGGCCGGGTGATACCAGGCGAAGGGGCCTTTCTGATCAAGGGCATGGAGATGGAGCATCTCGAGGACGGAGGATACGAGCACTTCCGCCCGCTGGACCATTGGTCCAGAGGATGAGCCTGAGATGTTCGCGATGCGGAGCAACGGCGGTTAGATGCTGATGGAGGACCGGTTCCCTGTTGAACGGGCTAAGCGCTGCCTCGGACGGCTCTGCAATGATATCGGGGCGCGTCCAGTGGGCTCGAGGGCGAACCTTGATGCTACGATGTTCCTGTCCCAATTTTTCTCCCGTAACGGTTTCGACACGGAGGAGAGGTGGTTCGAGTGCTTCGACTGGACCTCGGAAGGAGCTGATTTTCATATTGATGATGAACAATATACAGTGCAATCTGGGCCATACTCTTTAGCGGCTTCTCTTAAGGCTCCGCTGGTATCTGCCTCCTCAATTGGGGAGCTTCGCCGCCTTCGTGAACCGGGGGCGATCGTGCTGCTTCACGGGGACATCTGCCGTGAACCATTGCTGCCGAGGAACTTCCCCTTCTTTCGCGTGGATGAGCACATCCAGTTAATCGAGGCTTTGGAGGACGGGGGATTCGGAGCCGTCCTCGCTGCCACCGCGCCGAGCGTCAAAGCCCCACAGGGCTTTCCTCTCATAGTGGATGGGGACTTCCATATACCCAACGGTTTTCTCCCGGAGACGGATGGCGAGAGGGTTCTGGAACGCGCGGATGGAAGGCTGGCGTGCCTGGACATACGGGCCAGAAGGGCCCCCTCGCGAGGCTGCAACGTGGTCGCCAGAAAGGGGCCACCAAGCGGTCCGCGCGTTGTGATAATGGCCCATGTTGACAGCGCCCATGGATCGCCGGGAGCGGCCGACAACGCTTCCGGCGTCTGCACCATGATGCTGCTGGCGGAATCCTTAGACCCCATGATAGAGGGCCTCAGGATAGAGTTGGTGGCCATGAACGGCGAGGACCATTACGCCAGCCCGGGAGAGGTCCTCTACCTCGCCGACAACCGGGACCTCCTTGGAGATGTTGCTTTGGGGATTAACATCGATGGTATCGGAGTGGGCGAGGGCGTCGACGAATTCTCATTATACTCTTGCCCAGACCTTTTTGCGGATGCAGCACGGTCCTCTCTGGAGGCCGAAGGGCTGGTGGAGGGGCGGTCCTGGATGGAGGGTGACCACACGCTATTCGTGCAATCATCCGTTCCCGCGTTGGCACTGACCTCTTCCGACAGGGCGGCGGTCGCAGAAGCATCCCATAGCATCAGGGACGTCGCCTCAGTGGTCGACACCGGCAGGCTGGTGGCGGGGGCGAGGGGGCTCCGAGCATTGCTGGACCTTATCCCTCGCCTGGTGCGAGAATCCTCCCTCTAGCACAACGGCAAGATATTAATCACAGAAGCTCAGATGGAAGAACCAAGGAAGGGCGAAAGAAGATGCCGACAGTAGTGGAAGCCCGCCATTACCGCAAGGATGACGGAGTTTACGTATGTGGCCTCTGCCCGCACCGCTGCCGCATCGCAGCTGGTAAAAGAGGAGTATGCGGCAGCCGCCTCGGGGGAGAGGACATGCTGATCGCCGACAACTACGCCAAGGTGGCGGCCATGCATATCGACCCGATGGAGAAGAAGCCCCTGTACCACTTCCGCCCCGGAGAGGAGGTGATGTCCATCGGAAGCTGGGGCTGCAACATGGGATGCCTGCACTGCCAGAACCATTCCCTGTCGATGGTGCGCGACGGGGGGGGCCCGGGCAAGGAAATCACCCCCGTCGACCTGGTGGGAATCTGCCGGCGCGAGGGAGTCCGGAACCTGGCCTTCACCTATAACGAGCCGACCATATGGCACGAGTACGCCATGGACATCGCCGAGCTGGACGAGGGCATCGCGCTCATCTACGTTAGCAACGGATTCATATGCCCTGAAGCGCTGGATGAGGTCTGCTCCAACATAAGCGCCATGAACCTGGACGTCAAGGCGTTCAGCGACGATTTCTACCGCAAGGTGGCCAAGGCCCGGCTCGCGCCGGTGCTGGAAACCGCCGAGACGGTGGCGTCCAGCGATGTTCATCTGGAGCTGACCTATCTGCTAATACCGGACCTGAACGATGACGAGGAGGAGCTTCAGAGGTTCTGCTCCTGGGTGGCGGAGTCCTTATCCGCCGATGTCCCAGTGCATTTCAGCGCCTACCACCGCGACCATCGCCTGACCGACCGCCGTGACACCAGCGCCGCCGACCTTCTCCGCGCCAGAGGGATCGCGCACGAGGCGGGCCTCAAGCACGTCTACCTCGGCAACCTGCCCATCCCTGAAGGCAGGGACACCATCTGCCCGCTCTGCGGCGAGGTGGCCATATCCCGTAAGGGGTACCGCACCGTGACCAACGGCATGCTCCATGGGCGATGCAACGTCTGCGGCGAGGCCCTGAACGTGAGGGGATGAGGTGGACCTCCGCCAGCTCCGCTCAGCGCTGAGGGAACGCTACGATACTGACGGATGGTGGCCCGCGAGCTCCGCCTGGGAGGTCATGGTGGGCGCCCTCCTGACGCAGCAGACGTCCTGGTCCAATGTGGAGAATGCCGTGGCCGAGCTTGGGCGCGGGGGCATCCTCGAGCCCGTCGCCATGTCATCGGCTCCGCTCGCGGAACTGGAGGAGGCGGTCCGCTGCTGCGGCTTCTTCCGCCAGAAGGCGGAGCGCTTGCGAGATATGGCATGCCACATCGTGGAAGAGCACGGCGGGGACCCCCATGGGCTGCTGTCGCGGGAGGATGCCCGCGAGCGGCTGCTGGAGCTGCCTGGGGTGGGCCCGGAGACCGCCGACTCCATATTGGCCTTCGCCGCCGGTCGTCCCTATTTCGTCGCCGCCGCCTACTGCTCCCGCATACTGTGCCGAACTGGATTGCTCGAATCGAACGGCTACCGGGCCATTCAAGAATTCGTGCATGATGAGATGGGGAGGGAGCATGCCGAGCTGACGGAGCTCTACGCCCTGATGGTCGAGCATGCCAAGCGCCATTGCCGCGCCACGCCGCTCTGCGAAGGTTGCCCGCTGGGCGATTCCTGCCTCTTCAGACGATGAGGAAAAGCGGGTTCCCCAGCAACGATATGAGCAGCACCGCCGCGGTCATCGGTATCAGCAGGGGGATCTTCGGGGTCACCCACGCCTTGCTGACGCCGGCGGCGCGAAGCTCCTCGAAGCCCTCCCCCTGCGGCGAGAGCCTTAGCGCCACCGTGCCGTCCTCCAACACCTTCTCCATCGGCCAATAGTGGCCCTTCTCCGCCCTGTCCAGGTCCATGCGGAATCCCAGGAGCGCATACGGAAGGCGGAGGTCGCCGCTCCTCATGTTCACAATTACGAACCATATCAGCGCCAGCAGCGAGAAGAGAGAGGCGAAGAACAGCACCATCACCGGGAAGGGGAGCACTAGTTGAGCGCTGACCGACGGAAGGGGCAGCAGCGGCAGCCCCAGGAAAGAAGGGTATAGGGGGAAGAGCATGGAAAGCGATATCAGGCACTTGGCGTCGGCTCCGCCCTTTATCACATCCACCAGATAGAGGATGAGGAAGACCCAGTACAGTATGAATGGGAGGAGGACCTCAAAGCGCAGCGCTCCCACCTCGACCCCCCACAGGCCGGCGGCGAGCAGTACGAGCGAGGCCCCGTACGGCGCCAGGCTGAGAGCCCTGCCGTGCCTCTCCCCGTCCCAGAATATGTCGAGGAAGAGTATGGCGGTCGCGAGCACGACCAGATGGTAGTTGCGCGCGATGCCCTCGATCTCTATGTGCACGGACAGCAGGACCAGCCCCACCGACCCCAGCAGCAGCCAGTAGGCGTCGGAGGCGACACGCTCCCTCCAATCCTGGCGGCTGGCCAGGACCAGCACCGCGGTCGCCAGTAGAACCTTGCCGAGGTCCAGCCATTCCTGCATGCGGCGGGTAACGCCGCTGCCGATAATAACGGTATCGCAACAGTCGCAATCTATTAGATGGCCTGGGATGATGCCCCTTTCAATGAAGAAGGCCGCCCTAGCCATTATGGCATTGATGTTCGTAGCGATGCTGGGCGCCATC
This sequence comes from Methanomassiliicoccaceae archaeon, assembly GCA_003550345.1. Classification (GTDB taxonomy): domain Archaea; phylum Thermoplasmatota; class Thermoplasmata; order Methanomassiliicoccales; family Methanomethylophilaceae; genus PWHV01. The sequence continues at coordinate 56,872 of PUJZ01000026.1, read as the reverse complement.
CCCTCGCCGGCCGACGGCTCATTGACCGTCAAGCCGGTCAGCGACCTGGAGCAGGAGGCTGTGGGAGGGGAGAGGGCGGTCTTCAGCTGGTTCGTGTACAACCGCTACGCCGAGGACCTGCACCTCTCCGCCTCTTTGGACGTTGAGGCTCCTGACGGGGTCCTGTCAGACAGCAAGCTGCGCATCACCAAGACCGACATGGGCGCTGAACCGGGCAGCGGCGTGCTGCTGCGGAGCAACGGCAGCGCCCACATAGAGGCTTTGCTCGACATTGAGGAGCTCGCCCCCGGTTCCAGAGTGGAGCTGACGCTGAACCTCCTGCTCGATGTGGGGGTTGACAACGAGGACATAATGGAGGAGGAGCTCAGCGCCACCCTGGAGGTCATTCCCATCTACCAGCTGCATGAGAGCTACAACAAGATACTGGGGGTCTTCCCCAATGTGCTGCCGGAGCCCCTCGACGGCCCCGAAGGGGCATTCGCGGCATCGATGCTGGTATGGCTGACGGTGGCGGCCTTCTTCCTGATGCTGCTGCTGCCCTGGATCACCCGCAAAATCCTGGACAGGAACGACAGGTACTGCCCTGAGATACGACGCCTTCTGCGCCGGCCCTTCTTCCTGCTGGTAATTTCCTATGGATTGTTCAGCAGCCTGATGATATTGGGCCTGGACTACGTAACAGCGATGCACATTGCGAACCTCAGCACCATCGTCTACATACTGCTTGTGGCCTGGATTCTTTGGGGGGTTTACAAGCTGCTGGTGCAGCGGTTCGCCGAACGCTTCCGGGACGAGGACGGGCTGGTTGACGCTTCCCTCGGCCCTCTGTTCCTGTTCATCGGCAAGCTGATACTGGGCCTGGGCATCCTGGCCGCTGTCCTGGACGTGTTCGGCTTCGACCTCATGTACTTCCTCGCCGGCGCCGGGATACTGGGCCTGGCGATCGCGTTCGGGGCGCAGGAGACCCTCAACAACCTCTTCGCCGGCTTCTTCCTGCTGCTGGAGAGGCCTTTCAAGGTCGGCGACCTGATCATGATGGACGACGGCGTGGTCTGCGAGGTCAAGAAGGTGGGCCTGCGCAGCACCACCCTGTACAACACCTGGGACCCCCAGTACTTCGTCATGCCCAATCACCAGATCGCCAACAGCAAGATAACCAACGTGCTGCGTCCTGACCCCAAGTACTGGGTCAAGATCAATGTGGGCGTTGCCTACGGGTCGGACATCGAGCTGGTCAAGGAGATACTGCTGCGCGTCGCCATGGAGCACCCCGAGACCATGAAGGACGAGGACCACCTCCCCTGGTCGAGGTTCATGGCGTTCGGCGATTCCTCCCTCGAATTCAGAGTGACCGCTTGGGTGCCTGACTTCAACATCAATTACCGGGTCGCCTCCGAGTTGAGGGAGGCCATCGACAAGGAGTTCCGCAAGCATGGCGTGCAGATACCCTTCCCGCAGAGGGACATCTGGTTCCGCAACAGCCCCAGCTGAATGCTGGCCCTCTTTCCGCGAGATGCTCTGGGACCTGCTTAGGCAGATTCCAGAGGGCAGAGTGAGCACGTACGGGGCGCTGGCCGAGGCCATGGGGGACCGCAGGGCCGCCCGGGCGGTGGGGGCGGAGCTCTCCGCCAACCCCACGCCTCCTGACCCGCCCTGCCATCGCGTGGTCTACGCCGACGGCGCCATAGGCTGGTACGGCGGCAAGGGCCGAGGCGCGGAGGAGAAGGAGAGGCTGCTGCGCAGCGAGGGCGTCGAGGTGTCGCAGGGCAGGGTTGACCTCTCCCGCCACTTATTCTCCGGGTTCCGCTGCCGTCCGTTCCTGGAGGAGATGAGGGAGGAGCAGGGGGCGGTGGCCGCGGCGGTCACGGAGTTGGGCGGGGAGCCCTCAGTAGTGTCTGCGATGGACGTCTCCTACCAAGGCGACGAGGCGTTCGCGGCGCGGGTGGATTTCCACCTCGGAAGCGGGGAGGAGACCGGCCATCGTCTTTATCGCCGCCGCGTCGACATGCCATACATCCCGGGGTACCTCGCCTACCGCGAGGCGCCGGCGCTGCTGCCGTTGATGGTGGACGACGGGAGGCTGCACCTGGTGGACGGCCAGGGTGCCCTTCACCCCCGCGGCGCGGGCATCGCATGCCATTTGGGCGCCAGGGGGTACAGCTGCGCGGGTGCTGCCAAGTCATTGCTCTGCGGCGAGCTCAGCGGAGACTCTGTGCTCGTGGAAGGGGTCGAGAAGGGGAGGAGGGCGGGCAGGTACTATGTTTCAGTGGGGAGCAACATCGAACTCGACCAGGCCTGCGGCGCTCTTGAACGGCTCCTAGGGCTCGGCATCGACCCCTGCCGTCGCGCCCATAGGCTGGCGACGGAGTTCAAGCGCTCCGCTTCGTCTCCGGGACGTAGCGTTTGAGCAGGAGCGCGTTGCTCACCACCGAGACGTTGCTCAAGGCCATCGCCGCCGCAGCCGCCATCGGCGGCAGCAGGATGCCCGCCGAGGGGTAGAGCACACCCGCCGCCAGGGGTATGCAGGTGACATTGTAGATGAAAGCGAAGAACAGGTTCTGATATATCTTCGACAGCGTGCGCCTGGACAGGCGCATGGAGGCGGCCACGTCCCGCACGTCGTCACGGATCAGGACGATGTCGGCGGTCTCGATGGCCACATCGGTGCCGCTCCCCATGGCGATGCCCACGTCCGCCGCCGCCAGCGCCGGTGCGTCATTGATGCCGTCCCCCACCATGGCGGTCGTGCCTTCGGCAGCCAGGGCCTTTACCGCCTCCGCCTTGTCGCCGGGAAGGACCTCTGCCATCACCCGGGATATCCCCAACTCGGCGGCGATGGCCTCGGCGGCCTCGCGGCGGTCGCCGGTCACCATCACCGTCTCCACCCCCATCTCCTTGAGGTCGGCGATGGCCTCGGCGGCGCCCTCCTTCACCGGGTCGGCGACGGCGATGACGCCAAGCACGGTCTTGTCGTCCGCGAGTGCTATCGGCGTCCTGCCCAGCGATGCCAGCCGCGCCATGTCCTCGGCGGCGCGGGCCTCGCCCTCCCTACCCCGCATCATCGATATGGTCCCGAGCACGAAACCCCTTCCCCCGAGGGAGAAGCGGAGTCCGCGGCCGGGCTCGGCGCTGAAGTCCTCAGGCGGCAGGGGCTCGCCCCTCTCCTCGCGGTGGCGGGCGAGCACGGCGGCGGCGATGGGGTGCTCCGACCTAGACTCCCCGCTGGCGGAGATCCCCAGCACGTCATCTTCCCCGTAGGCGATGACGTCGGTGACCTCCGGCCTCCCCTCGGTGAGCGTCCCGGTCTTGTCGAAGGCCATGAGCCGCAGCTTCCCCGCCCTCTCCAGCGAGCTCCCGTTGCGGATGAGGATGCCGTACTCCGCCCCCTTGCCGGTGCCCACCATTATCGCGGTGGGCGTGGCCAAGCCGAGGGCGCAGGGGCATGATATGACCAGCACCGTGATGAAGACCGTGAGGGCGAAGGCGAACCTCGCCTCCTCGGCGCCGTAGGCGCCGTGGCCGAAAAGGTACCAGAACGCGAATGTGAACAGCGCCACCACTATGACCACCGGCACGAAGTAGGCGGAGACGTTGTCGGCGATGCGCTGTATCGGGGCCTTGGACGCCTGGGCGTCCTCCACCATGCGCACGATCTGCGACAGCACCGTGTCCTTTCCGAGGCGGGTAACCCTCACCGTGACGGTGCCGTTCTGATTCATGGTGCCGCCGATGACCTCGTCCCCCTGTACCTTGACGGCGGGCATGCTCTCCCCCGTTACCATCGACTCGTCCACAGCGCTGCTGCCCTCGACGACCAGCCCGTCCGCCGGGACCTGGCCGCCAGGGCGGACCACCACCAGGTCTCCAATCTCCAGCTCGTCCACCGACACCAGGGCCTCCTTGCCGTCCCGCAGCACAGTGGCGCTGCGGGGCTGCAGGTCCATCAGCCGCCTGATGGCCTCGGTGGTCCCGTGACGGGCGAACATCTCCAGATACTTGCCCACCAGTATCAGGAGTATGATCATCGCCGATGATTCGAAGTAGACGTGGGCATCGGGGAAGTACCACGGCAGGAAGGTTACGGCGCTGCTGTAAACGTAGGCTGAGGTGGTCCCCATGGCGATGAGGGTGTCCATGTTGGCGCGGCGGGCGCGCAGGGCGGCCAATGTTCCCACGTAGAACTGGCGGCCGCAGTAGAGCTGCACCGGGGTGGTGAGCGCGAACAGCAGGAGGTTGCGCATCCACGCCTCCAGGCCCAAGGTGACGTCGGTCATGCCGAAGAGCATGCTCAGAACGAACACCGGGAGTCCGAGGGCGGCGGCGATGGCGATCAGCCTCCTCTGCTCCCTCATCTCGAGGGCGTGGTGGTCCTCAGCCTCCGACTCGGCCACGGAGAGGCCGGCGGCGCGCACCATGGACTCTATGCGCTCCCGGTCGAGCAGGCCGCCGTCGAACTCAGCAACCAGGGTGCCGGTGGCTAGATTGGCGGAGGCGGAGCGCATGCCCTCCTTGGAGAGGAGGCTGGACTCCAGGCCTTGGACGCAGGAGGCGCACTCCATCCCCTCCACGGTCAGGCGCAAACGGGTCCAGGCGGTGTCGAAACCCGCCGCCCTAATCGCCTTCTCCATCTCCTCCACGGGGACGCTGCCGTCATGGCGGACGGTGACGGTGTCGTTGCCCAGATTGACCGACGCCTCATTGACGCCGGGAAGGGCCTCCAGCCCTTCCTCCACCGCGCCGGCGCAGACCACGCATTTCATACCGGATACGGGAATCCTGACCGTCTGAGACGCTGCACCCTCCTTCATGGGCTTACATCCAACAATATATTAATACTAAAGAATGATGCAGCCGCTGCGGCTCAGCGTTGCCTGAATCCCCTCTCCTTCTGATTTCGTTGGCCGAGCGGATGAAATAGGCAATTATTATATACACTTCTACTGTTCTCAACAAAAATAATACGAAATCTGTCAGTATGGAGAGTGAAGATCCATATGATCGACCGTTTGGACGCCAAGATCATCGAGATATTGAGGAAGGACTCGAGGAAGCCCTTCGTGGAGATAGCCCAGAACCTTAAGGTCTCAGAGGGCACGATACGCAGCCGCGTCCGCAGGATGGTCGACGAAGATGTGATAAAGGGATTCACCATCAAGACCAGCAGCAAGAACGTCAAGGCATTGCTGGAGATCCGCATCGACGTCAACGCCGACTGCGACAAAATAGCCGAGGAGCTGATCAACTACGAAGGCGTCAACGAGGTCTTCGAGGTCACCGGCGACCAGGACATAGTGGCGATAGTGGACGTGGAGTCCTCGCCGCAGCTGAACGAGATAATTGAGAGGGTGCGCCATTACGACAGCGTGCTCTCGACGCGTACCAGATTGATACTGAAGGAGCATTTCGGAGATGAGTGACATGTTCAAGGGAACGGCCACGGCACTGATAACACCCTTTGAGAGGAACGGAGACATAGACGAGCAGGGCCTCAGGGACCTGGTGGACTTCCAGGAGTCCATGGGCATCGACGCCATCGTGGCCTGCGGCTCCACCGGGGAGTCGGCCACGCTCAACCACGCCGAGCACCTGAGGGTGATCGAGATAGTCATCGACCAGGCCAAGAGGGCCAAGGTAATCGCGGGCACGGGGAGCAACTCCACCCAGGAGGCCATCGACCTCAGCGTGAGGTCGGCCGACATGGGCGCGGACTACAGCCTCTCCGTGTCACCGTACTACAACAAGCCCACCCAGGAGGGCATATACCAGCATTTCAAGGCCATAAGCGAGGCCTGCGACCTGCCCATCATACTCTACAACGTCCCCAGCCGCACCGGCAGCAACATGCTGGCCGAAACCACCCTGCGCCTGGCCGAGCTGCCCAACATAGTGGGCATGAAGGAGGCCAGCGGCGACATGGTGCAGGTGATGTCCATACTGGCGGAGCGCCCCGAAGGCTTCAGCCTGCTCTCCGGGGAGGACCCGCTCACCTTCGCCATGATGGCGCTGGGAGGGGACGGGGTCATATCGGTTACATCCAACTGCGCCCCCAAGCAGATGATGCAGATGGTCAACGCCGCCCTCAAGGGCGACTTCGACTCCGCCCGGGACATGCACTTCCGGCTGATGCCCCTGTTCGGCGCCCTTTTCCTCGAGCCCAACCCCATTCCGGTGAAGGCGGCGATGCGGATGATAGGGCAACCGGCTGGGGCCCTGCGCATGCCCCTCTCGGACATGGGCAAGCAGAACGAGAAGCTGTTGAAGGATACCATGGCCTCCGTGGGGATACTCTGAGCGTGGTAGAATGATCAGAGTGGTGGTAGGAGGGGCCACCGGCAAGCTCGGCAGGCTGGTCTGCGAGCATGTCCTGGCCGATCCAGAGCTAGAGCTGGCCGGGGCGATGGTGTCCGCCTCCGGGGGCAATGTGGGCAAGGAGCTGCATCCTGGCATCTTCGCCTTCGGCCCCGATGAGCTGGAGGGCAGGCTCGAGGGCGCGGACGTGTACGTTGACCTGACCTCGCCGACGGCGGCCGCCGAGAACGTGACCAAGGTCCCGGCGACGGGGACGGCGATGGTGGTAGGAACCACCGCCGTGCCGGAGGAGACCGTGAGGAGGCTGGCCGAGGAGGCGGCCGCCCACGGCGCGCCGGTGCTGTTCTCGGCCAACTTCGCCCTGGGCGTCAACGTGTTCTGGAAGGCCTGCGAGATGCTGGCCTCGGCGCTGCCCGATTACGACTTCGAGATCGTGGAGATGCATCACAACCAGAAGAAGGACGCCCCCTCCGGCACCGCCGTCAAGGCCATCGAGGCGGTGCAGCGCGGCGCCGATGTGGGCGCCGCGGTGCACGGTCGCGAAGGGATCAGCGGCCCGCGCGGCAATGAGATAGGCGTCCATGCGGTGCGGGCGGGCGACATCGTCGGCGAGCACACCCTGATCATCGCCGGCAACATGGAGCGCCTGGAGATAACTCATCGCGCCATCTCCCGCGAGGCGTTCGCCCGCGGATGCATAGCATCCATCAAGTGGATAGCGGAGAGGGGCGAAGGAAGGATCCATCAGATGCACGAGGTGCTGGGCCTATGATTACGGTGATGAAGTTCGGCGGCACCTCCGTCGGCTCGGCCGAGGGCTTCCGCCGCGCCGCTGAGATCGTGAGCGGCGGCGAGGGATCCAAAGTGGTGGTCGTGTCGGCGATGTCCGGGGTGACCAATTATTTGATAAGCTTCCTCGACAGCGGCGAGAGCAACGCCGACGAGGTTATCGCCAGCCTGCGGCAGAAGCACTCCGGGGCCGCCCAGGATGTCCTGTCCGAGGCGCTGCTGGAGGAGTACCTGGGGGTGCTCGACATCCGCCTCCAGGCCCTGAAGGAGCTTCTGGAGGACACTGAGGTGCGCAGCGACCCCTATTTCAACGACAACATCTCGTCCCAGGGGGAGAGGCTGTCGGCGGTCACCATGTCCTATGTGCTGCGCGAGGCGGGCCTGGACTCGGTGCCCCTCTGCTCGGAGGAGGCGGGGATCCACGCGGTCGGATGCCCGGGGGCCGGCTTCGCCGACCTAGACCTCACCAGCCGCGACCTTTCCTATACGCTGCGGCCGCTGCTGGAGAACGGCAAGGTGCCGGTGATAACCGGATTCTACGGCAAGAACGGCAACGGCAAGCCCATGACATTCGGGCGCGGCGGCTCCGACTACTCGGCGGCGGTTATCGCCCACGCAATCGACGCCGACTTCCTGGAGATCTGGACGGACGTGGACGGCTTCATGACCGCCGACCCCCGCATCGTCGACGGCGCCAAGACCATCGACGAGATGAACTTCTCCGAGGCGGCCGAGCTGGCCTACTTCGGCGCCAAGGTGCTGCACCCGCGGACCATCGAGCCGGTGCGGCGCAAGCACATCCCGGTGCGTGTGAAGAACTCTTTCAACCCCCGAGGGGAGGGCACAATCATACACCATCTGCGCGCCCCGCAGGACGAGCTGCTGCGCTCGGTGGCGGTGAAGACCGACCTCTCCATCATAACTGTCAACTCCTCGGAGATAGCCTATCGGCCACGGATGGTGGCCAGCATCATCGACCGCATCGGCGATGCCAATGTGATCGTGTACGCGATATCCACCTCCCTATCCACCATCGCCTTCCTTATACACAACAACGATGTCAAGGATGTGCTGCGGAACCTCAACCGCCTTGAGGGTGACGAGATAGAGAGGATAGACGTGAAGAGCAACATGTGCTTGATTTGCGCGGTGGGCGACAACCTTCTGGACCGCTGCGGCGCATCGGCGGAGATATTCAGCAAGGTGAGGGACGCCAACGCCAATGTCGAGCTCATATCGGAGGGCGCCTCCACGGTGTCGCTGAACTTCGTGGTCTCGATGGACCGCGCCACCGCGGTGGTCAGGGCCCTCCACGAGGGATTCATCGGTGATCTGCAATGAGGGACTTCCAATCAGAGAACGGCGAGATGATCATCGGCGGCATGGCCGCCAGCGAGATAGCGGACAGGTTCGGCACCCCGGTGTACGTCACCGACGAGCAGCGGCTGCGCGACAACTACCGGCGCATCCATGGCGCCTTCAACGCCCATATGCCGACCGACATACACTACGCCTGCAAGGCGAACAGCAACATCGCCCTGCTCCGCATATTGGAGCAGGAGGGCGCCTGCATCGACGCGGTGTCCCTGGGCGAGGTCCTCACCTGCATCAAGGCTGGATTCTCGCCCGACCGGATACTGTACACCGGAGTGAACGTGAGCGATGAGGAGCTGGAGGGCCTGGTGGACGCCGGTGTGCCCATAAACATCGACTCCTTCTCCGAGCTGCGCCGCCTGGCGGCGATCTCGGTGGACGTGCCCCTCTCCTTCCGGGTCACCCCCGGCGTGGGCTCTGGGCACCATCAGAAGGTCATAACCGGGGCCAAGGGCTCCAAGTTCGGCATCCCCATCGAGGAGATAGTGGACGCCTTCCGCGAGGCCATGGACCTGGGCTTCAGGCCCCGGGGCCTGCACGCCCACATCGGCTCCGGCGGCCAGTCGGTGGAGCCCTTCATCGACCTGGTGGGGATACTGCTGCAGGTTGTCGAGGACCTGGAGGACGAGCTCGGCCTGGAGCTGGAGTTCCTGGACATGGGGGGCGGCATCGGCATACCCTACCGCCCCAACGAGCCGGAGATGGACGTGGAGGAGCTGGCCGCCCAGCTCACCGCCATGGTCCTGGGCGACAGCAAGATCAAGAGGCTGGCGGTGGAGCCGGGGAGGTACGTGGTCTGCGACAGCACCGTCCTGCTCACCCGCTGCGTGGACGTTAAGCGAACGGAGCAGAAGAGCTTCATCGGCGTGGACGCCGGATTCAACACCCTGCTGCGGCCGTCCTTCTATGACGCCTACCACCACGTGGCGATAGCCAACAAGTTCAACAAGGCCTGCGAGGCGCGCTACGACGTGGTGGGCCCCATCTGCGAGTCGGGCGACTTCCTCGCCCGCGACCGCGTCCTCCCCGAGCCCGAGGAGGGCGACCTGGTGGCGGTATACGACACCGGCGCCTATGGCTTCGTGATGAGCAGCCAATACAACAGCCGTCCCCGCTGCCGCGAGGTGCTGGTCAACGAGGGCGAGGCGGAGCTCATCCGCGAGAAGGAGGACCTGGAGGACATATGGCGCCATCAGGTGGTACCGGAGAGGCTGATGCGATGAGGTTCTGGAAGTACCAGGGCATCGGCAACGACTTCATACTGGTGGAGGATTTCGACGATGCCCTCCCCAAGGACGAGGGCTTCGTGCGCCTGGCCTGCGACCGGGCCTTCGGCATCGGCGCCGACGGCGTCCTCTACGTGTCCTCGTCGCCGCAAGCGGACGCCCGCATGCGGGTGATGAACGCCGACGGCTCCGAGGCGGAGATGTGCGGCAACGGCATCCGCTGCGTGGCCAAGCATCTGTACGACGGCGGCAGGGTGCGCAAGGAACGCATGTCCATAGACACCCTCGCCGGGGTGCTGGAGATCGGCGTCCATGCCGAGGAGGGCAAGGCGGCGATGCTGGAGGTCGACATGGGCGCCCCGGTGCTTGACGGCAGGAGCGTGCCCATAGACCATGACGGCGAGTTCGTCAACGGCGTCATCGAGGCCGACGGCCGCCGCATCACCGCCACCGCGGTGTCGATGGGGAACCCCCATCTGGTCACATTCGATGAGTTCAGCGACGAGGAGATGGCGGAGCTCGGCCCCAAGCTGGAGCGCCACCCCTTCTACCCTCGCCGCACCAACGTCGAGTTCGTCTCCGTGGACGGGGGCGCGCTGGACGTGAAAGTGTACGAGCGCGGGTCCGCATGGACCCTGGCCTGCGGGACGGGCGCCTGCGCCGCCACGGTGGCGGCGGCCCTGAACCGCCTGGTCCCCTTCGGCGAGCCGGTGGAGGTCCGGCTGCCAGGAGGGAAGCTGGAGATAACGGTCAGCGAGGAGCTGGACAATGTCAAGATGTCCGGCCCCGCCGAGCTGGTCTTCACCGGAGAGTACATGGAGGAATGATTGAAATGGAGATAGTTTTCGCTGACAGACTGCAGAAGCTGCCCCCCTACTTGTTCGCCAAGCTGGAGGAGCTCACAGCAAAGAAACGCGCCGAGGGCGCGGACATAATCGATTTCGGCATCGGGGACCCCGACCTCCCCACGCCTGAGCCCATAATCAGGGCCATGCAGGAGGCGGCCGTGCCCCAGGAGAACCACACCTATTCGTCCAGCGCCGGCGAGAAATACCTGCGCCAGGCGGTTGCCGACTTCTACAAGAAGAGGTTCTCGGTGGACGTGGACCCGGACAAGGAGGTCTGCGTCACCATCGGCTCCAAGGAGGCCATCGCCAACATCTGCAAGGCCTTCGTGAACGCCGGGGAGAAGGTGATCTCACCCGACCCCGCGTACCCGGTCTACGCCAACGGCGCCGCCCTCCTCTCCGACGCGGAGGCGGTGAAGGTGCCGCTGCGGGTGGAGGACGGTTTCCTGTTGGATGTTAACGAGTGCCCCACGGACGCCAAGATGCTCTACGCCAACTACCCCAACAACCCCACCGGCGCCACCTGCGACGTGAGCTACCTCAAAGGGGTCATGGAATGGTGCTCCGACAACGGCACCATATTCTGCTACGACAACGCCTACTCGGAGATGTGCTTCGACGATTACATGGCGCCATCGGCGCTGGAGGCGGGCAGGGACGTGATCGAGTTCGGCTCCCTGTCGAAGACCTTCAACATGACCGGCTACCGTGTGGGCTACGCGGTGGGGGACGAGACGCTGGTGGCTGGCCTCAAGAAGGTCAAGTCGCAGATCGACTCCGGTGTCCCCAAGTTCATCCAGAAGGCGGCGGCGGACGCGCTCGGCCTCTACGAGGGCAAGAAGCTGCCCAAGGAGATAAGTGGCAACATGGCCATATACGAGGACAGGCGCACAGTGCTGGTGAACGGCCTGCGCGAGCTCGGTTACGACGTGCCCATGCCCAAGGCCACATTCTACGTTTGGTTCGACTGCGGCATGGACTCGATGAAGTTCACCGAGAAGATGCTGGAGCACGGCATAGTCGTCACCCCGGGAGTGGGCTTCGGCGATGCTGGCGAGGGCTTCGTGAGGATAGCCCTCACCCAGCCGCGGGAGCGCATCGAAGAGGCCTTGGAGCGCATGCGGTCCTAGGCCGAAACCCCTTAACCTTTACTTTTCTCCCGGCGGTGGGCGTGCCTCAGGGCCTCCACCACCGGCAAAGGCTTGCCCAGCAGGAAGGTCTCCAGGGCGCCGCCGGCGGTGCTGACGTAGGAGAACTGGTCGCTGAGGTCGAAGCCCTCGGCGGCGCCCACCGTGTGGCCGCCGCCCACCACCGACCTTCCGTCGCCGTCGATCATCGCCAGCATAAGGCCTTTGGTCCCCGTCTCGAACCCGGGGCGCTCGTAGCAGCCCGCCGGGCCGCTCATGAAGGAAGTGCCGGCGCTCCGTATCACCCTGGCGTACTTCTCCACCGAGCGTGAGCCGATGTCGAGGATCTGCTCCGCGCAGGGAAGGTCGCCGACCAGGACCTCGTGCCGCACGCCGTCGCGCTCCACCGCCACGTCCACCGGCAGTATGAGGCGGGGGCCGTGGTCGCGCAGCGCCTGCCTCGCCGCGGCGAGGTTCTCCTCGTTGAGCTCCTCCTTGAGGGCGTCCTCGCTCGCCTCCCCCAGGCCCACGCCTCGGGCCCGCAGGAAGGCGTTCCCCGCCAGTCCGGTGAGCAGGACGGAGTCGGCCTTGCCGCGGCGCAGCACGTTGTCCACCATCTCCACCGCATCGCCGAACTTGGCCCCGCCGATGATGAACACCGACGGCCGCCGCGGCGCGTCGAAGATCTTCTTCAGGGTGAACAGCTCCTTGGCCATCAGCCTCCCGGCGCCGGAGGGCAGCACCGCCTGGAAGCCTACCAGTGAGCACTGGGACCGGTGGGCGGCGCCGAAGGCGTCGCAGATGAAGATGTCGGCCAAAGGGGCCAGGGCCTTCACCAGCTCCGACTCGGCGTGCTCCTCCATCGGCCTCTTCTCGGTCTCGCAGTCCAGGAGACGGACGTTGTCCAGCATCAGGACCTCGCCGGATCGCAAGGAGCCTATCGCATCCAGCGCCCTCTCGCCCAGGACGTCGTCCACGAACCTGACCTCCCTGCCCACATAGCGGGACAGGTGCTGGGCGTGCTGCTCCAGTGAGATGAAGTCCCATTTGCCCCGCCGGCTCTGGTGCGCCAGGACCACCAGCCGCGACCCCCGCGACAGAAGTTCGCTGACGGTCTGCGAGATGCGCCGGATGCGGGCATCGTTGATTATGCGCAGGGTCTCGCGGTCCAAGGGGCAATTTATATCGACCCTGAGAAGCACGGTGCGGTCCTGGAATTCGAAATCTTCCAGAGTGTTGATCTCCTTCATGCGGCAATCTCCGTCGGCGGGGATGTGTGGTGATTGCCATCAACTAAAATACATTTTTGCTTGAAGGGGGTTTTGGGGTTTGGATAAGTGGTTTCTCAGCGGTTCTTGGGAACGTCGCACTCGTCGCAGTGCAGCTGCGCATCGTGTATGCAGGGGTCGCCGGTTATCTCGCAGTCGTAGACCCACATCGTCTCGTCCTCGACGTAGCGTGCCACGATGTATGGGAAATCATAGGCGCCATGCCATGTCTCCCCCTCGGGAGTGGGGACCAGGAAGCGCATGCACGCCTGCGGGTCGGCGTCCGGCTCCTTCTCCGGGACCAGGTTGTCCACCAGGCCGGTCTCCAGCATCCACATCTTGGTGTCGACCGCCAGCTGATAGTCGCCGGCGAAGACATCGGCGTCGATGTCGTCATAGGACACGGGCTCGCCCTTGGCCTTTAAGTGGTCGAGGGTCTGGTAGGCGTACTTCTTGACTTCTTGCATCTCGCTGATCATCCTTTTGCCTCCCAACGGCGCTGCGCCGTCTGAGGGGAATGATTCGATTCTGCAATATTTAAAAAATGGTCTACCACCGGAAAGTTGGGGGCCCCCGCTCAGCGGGGTATCCCCATGGCGGCATTGGTCTTGGCGATGGAGCGGGCGGCGTCCTTCTCCACCTTGCACATGGAGCGGATGCAGTCCACTATCTCGGGGACGACGTCGCTCTCCTGGTGCACCGCCTGGTAGTAGAACAGCTTGCTTCCCACCACCTTGACGCCGTCGGCCCAGACCGCGATCTCGAATAGGTCGCCGCGCGATCGGCCCATGTCCCGTGCCAGCTCCATGACCTGAGCCGAGGACTTGATGCCGTCGGCGCCTTTGACGAAGGTGATGCGGGGGGCCTTCGACCATACGTCCAGGACCTGCTCGGTGCTGACCTCCTCCTTGAGGTCCACGGTGTTGGCGTGCAGGTGCATGATGGTGGTGGGGACCTTTACCGCCATGGTCTCGATGTTCAGCCAGGGCATGACGCTCTGCACGTCGGGACCATGGTGGGTGGGAAGCTTGAGCGCCGGCTCGATGGCGTTTATGGGGCCCTTCTTGCTGTCGCCGGGGTCGGCGCCGCGGCGCACCAGCACCGAGAACGCCTCCTCGATGCCGAAGGCCTCGTCCAATGGATAGAGTGTGCGCAGCAGCCCGGTGGTGTTGCAGGACACCACCCGGGAGAACTGCGCCCCCCAGGACTCCTGGTAGTTGGCGGTGGCGTTGAACGATATGCCCGCCACGCCATGGTCCTCCCCGCCTTGGAATATGGCCTTGACGCCTGCCTTCTCGTACACCGGACGGTACTGCTCCCCCACCCCTCCGGGGGTGCAGTCAATAACGATGTCGGCGGCGGCGAAGAGCTCGTCGGCGCTGCCAGCGACCTCGAGGCCGGCCTCCTTGAACGCCGCCTCGCGGTCGGCGTCGGTGTGAAGGGGGTATCCGTTGTCGCGGGCCAGGAACGCCTCGTAACTGGGGCGGGTCTTGGTCACACCGATGATCTCCATGTCGTCCTGGGCGCTGACGGCGCTGGCCGCCCTCTTCCCTATGGTGCCGTATCCGTTTATCGCTACCTTAACGGTCATGAGCGCTCCTCCACTCGCATTGGTCATGGTAAACGCATCGGATTAAAATAAGGTTCTCCCGGGTCAGAGGTCCCAGTGCTGCGAGTGCAGCTCGTAGGCGCGCTGCAGGTAGCGGGCGGCCTGCGGCGGCTCCTCCGACTCATCGACGTACTCCGACCTCGACTCCTCGCCTCGGAGATGGGCGATGATGCCGTGCACCACCTCGGCGGTGGCACGGAGGTGGTAGCCCCCTTCAAGGACGAAGGTTATCCGGCCCTCGGGGGCGATGGCGATGAGGCGGCGGCACATCTCCAGGTAGACGGAGGAGTTGACGCGCAGGGTGGAGTAGCGGTCGGCGTAATGGGCGTCCACACCCAGGGAGACGAGCAGGAGCTCGGGACGGTACTGCTTGACTATGGGCTCGATGATGCGGTCCATCGCCTCGGTGAAGGAGCGGTTGCCGGCCCCGTGGGGCAGGGGGATGTTCACATTGTAGCCCTCTCCCTTCCCGGAGCCGGTCTCCTCCACCCTGCCGGTGCCCGGGAATATGCCCTCCTCGTGCAGCGAGATGTAGAGGACGTCGTCCCTCTCATAGAAGATGTCCTGCGTGCCGTTGCCATGGTGGGCATCGATGTCCACGATGGCCACACGGACGCCGGCGGCGTCCGCCGCCAGGGCGATGTTGTTGAAGTAGCAGAAGCCGCTGGAGTAGTCCGGCCCGGCATGATGCCCGGGAGGCCGGGTCAGGGCGATGGCGGGCTCCCCCTCCATGGTGCGCCTCACCGCCTCCATGGCCACCCCGGCGGAGAGGCAGGCGAGGGAGAAGGTCTCCTCCCTCAGCATGGTGTCCGGGTCCAGGGGTATCCCTTTGCCCCCTTTGACCTTGTCAATCATCCTGCGGCTGTGGATGCGCAGCAGGGCCTCCTCGCCGACCTCCTTGGCGGTCACGTGGATGTCGAGAAGCCCCTCCTTCTCCAACTTCCTCTGCAGCGCCTGCAGCCGCATTGGGGACTCTGGATGGCCTTCCCAGTGGTTGTGCGCTATCAGGTCGTTATGGAAAACCACCACTACCATGTTCAGCCTCTGAGGCTAGGCATAAACGTTTATTAATATTAGCCTATTTTGGAACGTTCGTTGGGCTGTTGAACCGGCCTAGGTGGTTCTGACCATGAAGGGATCAAGGGCGTTGCTGAAGCTTCTCGAGGATAGGGGCGTGGACACCATGTTCGGCTATCCTGGCGGGAGCGTTATACCGATATTCGATGAGCTGTTGGACTCCCCCATAAGGGACATCCTCGTACGCCACGAGCAATGCGCCGCCCACATGGCGGACGGCTACGCCCGCGCCACCGGCAGGCCCGGCGTTTGCCTGGCTACCTCGGGCCCCGGAGCGACCAACCTCGTCACCGGCGTGGCCACCGCCTATGCCGACTCCTCGCCGATGATCGTCCTCACCGGCCAGGTCATGAGCGGGGCGCTGGGGATGGGGGCCTTCCAGGAGGTCGACTGCTTCAGCCTGATGATGCCCATCACCAAGCACAACTACCGTCTGCTGGACACCAAGGACCTCCCCGAGGCGGTCTCCAGCGGCTGGCAGATAGCGCAGACCGGGAGACCGGGGCCGGTGCACATCGACCTGCCCCTGGACACCATCAACTCGGAGATGGACGACTCTTTGCTGGACGCGGAGTTCCCGGTGATCAGCGTGACCGAGGACATGCGCCAGATCCCGTTGGCGGTGGACCTTATCATGAAGGCGGAGAGGCCGCTGATACTCGCCGGCGGCGGGGTCATCGGATCGAACTCCGCCCCCGAGCTGGTGACATTGGCGGAGACAATATGGGCCCCGGTGATCACCTCGCTCATGGGCATCGGCTCGATACCGGACGAGCACCCGCTGGCGCTGGGATGCCCGGGGATGCATGGGCGAACCGGCGCCCTCAGGGCGATGAAGGACACCGACCTTCTCATCGCCGTGGGAAGCCGCTTCAGCGACCGCACCTTCAGCAAGCACACCGAGCTGCCCCCCAACGCCAAGGTGGTCCACATCGATGTGGACCCGGTGGAGCTGGGGAAGCACTCCCAGACCGCCGCCAGCATTCGGGCGGATGTGAAGAGGGCATTGCAGGCCATGCTGTCCCACATACGCACGCAGAAGCATGAGGCGTGGGCGGAGAAGGTGCGGGCCATCAAGGCCCAATGCTGCTGCGAGACCGACATTGACCAGGTGCCCATCTGCCCCCAGAAGGTCATGCATGAGATCAACAAGATACTCGATGACAAGACCATCATAACCACCGAAGTGGGACAGAACCAGATGTGGGCGTCGCACTTCCTCAAGATCAAGCACCCCCGCCAGTTCATCAGCTCCGGGGGATTCGGCACCATGGGCTTCGGCTTCCCCGCCGCCATCGGCGCCAAGGCCGCCAAGCCCGACCACAAGGTCATGGACGTGGCCGGCGACGGCAGCCTGCTGATGGTCATGCAGGAGCTCGCCACCGCCGTGGCCGAGGACCTGCCGGTGACGGTCTGCCTGCTCAACAACGGCTGGCTGGGCATGGTCAAGCAATGGCAGAAGCTGTTCTGGAATGAGCGCTACTCCGGGACGCAGCTATATCGCTGCATGCCAGACTTCGTCGCTCTGGCCAAGTCGTTCGGCGCCGACGGTGTGCACGTGGACCGCCCCTCCGAAGTGGCCGAGGCCCTGCGGATGGGCCTCGACTCCGATGTTCCTTTCATAGTGGACATCAAGGTGGACCCGGAGGAGGACATACTTCCCATGCTACCGCCCAACCCGGCGATACCGCCCATCATGGGACGCTGCCGCTTCTGACGGCGGCATAACCTTTTTTTCCTTCCAGCTCATGGATGCAACGTCTTTAAATCAGAATCAGGAAAATCATAGGTGATGCATATGGTCAAGATATACCACGACTCTGACGTCGACCTCGGCGTCCTCGACGGCAAGAAGATAGCGGTCATCGGCTACGGCGCCCAGGGTAGGGCACAGGCACTATGCCTCCACGACTCCGGATTGGACATCGTGGTGGGCGTCAGGAAGGGAGGCCCATCCTGGGAGAAGGCCCAGGAGGACGGGCTGGCGGTGGCTGAGATACCCGACGCGGTGAAGGGTGCCGACGTGGTGATGGTCCTGGTGCCAGACGAGGTGCAGCCAGACCTCTACGTGGAGCAGATACAGCCCAACATGAAGAAGGGCGCCGCCCTGGAGTTCGCCCATGGCTTCTCCATCGTCTACGACCTCATCAAGCCCCCCGCCGATGTGGACGTCATCATGATGGCCCCCAAGTCCCCTGGGGACATGGAGAGGGTCGCCTACCTGGAGGGTTTCGGCGTTCCCGCTCTCGTCGCCGTGGAGCAGGACGCGACCGGCAACGCCAAGACCATCGCCCTGGCTTTGGCGAAGGGCATCGGATCCACCCGTGCCGGCGTCTTCGAGACCACCTTCGAGTTCGAGTGCAAGAGCGACCTGTTCGGGGAGCAGGCGGTGCTCTGCGGCGGCGTCACCGCCCTCATCAAGGCCGGCTTCGACACCTTGCGCGAAGGCGGCTATCCCGCGGAGATAGCCTATTTCGAGGTGCTGCACGAGCTCAAGCTCATAGTCGACCTCATCCAGGACGGGGGCCTGATGCGAATGTGGCAGGTGGTGTCCAACACCGCCGAGTACGGCGGCCTCACCCAGCGCGACAAGGTCATCACCGAGGAGTCCAAGAAGGGCATGAAGGAGATACTCGCCAACATCGAGTCCGGCAAGTTCAAGGACGACTGGAGGGCGGAATGGCGCAACGGCCTCCAGAACCTGAAGGCCATGGAGCTGGCCGAGGGCGAGGAGGAGATAGAGAAGGTGGGCGAGGAGATCCGCGCCCTCTTCGAAAGGCGCTGATCATGAGCAGGGTGGAGATCCGCACCCGCAGCGGTGTCTATCTAGCGGAGCTCGACGACAGCGAGTTCAGCGACGTCCTGTGGCTGACGCTGCCGCGGGAGAGCACCGTCAACGTCTGGGGCTCGGAGATATATTTCGAGCTGCCCAGCGAGGTGGAGGCCGAGGCGGACGTCACCGTGCTGGACGTGGGCGACATAGCATACTGGCCCGAGGGGCAGGCGCTCTGCCTGTTCTTCGGGCCGACCCCGCTCAGCGATGAGGACGGGCGCCCGGTGGCGATCTCCCCGGTGAAGAGGATAGGCCGCCTGTTGGGCGACTTCTCCGGCCTCGCCGCGGTGGGCGACCGCACCCGCATCGCCCTGCACCGCTCATTCTAACGGACTAGAGGATGGTGAGGGACCGGTCGAAGGAGGTGAGCCGTCTCGGCCCCTCCGGGCCGATGTGCACGGTGTCCTCTATCCTCACCCCGAAGCTTCCTGGAATGTATATCCCCGGCTCCGCAGAGCTGACCATCCCCTCCTGCAGAAGATGCTGGGAGCGGGCGCTCATCACCCCTCCCTCATGAACGGAAAGCCCCAACTCATGCCCGAAAGAATGGATGAAGCGCCCGGCGAAGCCGGCGGCGTCTATGATTCCGCGGGCGATGCGGTCGGGCTCGCTGGCCCTCTCCCCGGGGTTCATGGCGAGGACGCCTTGCTCCTGGGCCATGGCCACCGCCTCATAAGCCCTTCTTTCTTCTTCGCGCGGCTCTCCGGCGAACATGGTGCGGGTGAGGTCGGAGCAGTAGCGACGGTAACTGGCCCCGAAGTCGCATAGCACCGCCATGCCATCCTCCAGGATCTTGGGCCCGGGGGAATGATGGGGCTTGGCGGCGTTCTGCCCGAAGGCTACGATGGTGTTGAAGGGGGTGCCCTCCGACCCCTCCTTGCGCAGGAGGGAGTCGATCTCCGCCGCCGCCTGCTGCTCGCTCATGCCGCGGCGTATTATGGCAGGCAGCTCCTCGGCGACCCTGGAGGCGATCTCGCAGGCGCGGCCGATCCGTTCCAGCTCATCTTCATCCTTGATGCTCCGCACTGCGTCAATGGCCTTTCCCGCGTCCTTCAGCTCAGCTCCTCCGGCCGCCTTGCGGAGACGCTCCGCGCCTGCGAGGGTGATGCGGGAATAGTTAACCCCGATCACGGAGGTGCCATCCAGAGCATCATGCAGAAGATCGTCCAGCTCCTCGCTGTTGCTGTAGATCCTCAGCGTTCCGGAGGCGCCCTCGGCCTCCTCCGCCTCCATAGAGGATACTATCAGCTCCGTCCCGCCCGGGCGCAGCACGGCGGCGCAGGACTCGAAAAGCCCGCCGGAGACCTGGGATACATACCAGAAGCTAGGGTCCAGGAAGGGCTCGCGGGAGTTCATTATGACGACGGCGTCCGCCTCCGACAGCTCCAGGATCCGTTCCGCCCTTCCACCGCTCATGCGCCCACATCCCCGCCTGACAGCATATAGCTGTCGGCTACACGCCAATCCACTGGTTGTCCACTATCCGCCGCAGCGCCGCCGCCGCCGACAACGCGGCGAGATGGCTGGTGGCCGGATTCTCCGGGAAAGGGAGGTTCCTGGTCTCGGAGCAAAGGCTCCCGAACGCACCCCTCACCAGCAGCTGATGGCGGTTCTCCTCCGCATCCGGGTCAAGCACCACCGTGACCATGGTGCGGTCGAAGCCCAGACCGAGAAGGCTCACGGTGGCGGCCACGTTGACGTTCTTGGGGAAGAGGCGGACGGCATCGCGGGCGCTGCCGCGGAAGAGCTCGGTGCGCTCCTTTATGCTGTGCACGTCGATCCCCCTCTCCACGATATAGGGGGCGCCGTCCAGGCTCCTGGGCCCTTTGGTGCTGATGAGCTCCACCGAATCGAGGTCTTCAACGGCCGCGGAGCGAAGGCCGTCGACGCCGCATACCGCGCCGGAGGGAACCATGAAACGCCCGCCGTTCCTCAGTGCCAAGTCCTGGCAGGAACGGCGGAACCCGTCGTCCACCAGGGCCCCCACGCTGAGCACCATGACGTCCTTGCCCATCTCAAGGGCCAGCGGCAGGACCTCCCGCGCCGCCTCCTGGCTGGCGGCCTCCACCACCAGTTCGGCCTCGGAGATATGTTCCAGGGTGTCGACGATGCGCCCCTTGCTCAGCGATTCGACGAAGGCGGCGATCTCCTCGGGATGGTTGTCGTAGATGAGTATCTCGTCCACCGCCTCCATGCCCGCCGCCGCTGTCGCCAGGTAACGGCCGATGCTGCCGCACCCCAGCAGGAAGACCTTCATGTTGTGCGGTAAAAACAACGACAATATATTAATGATGCATCCATGGCCTGAAGGTATCATGGCCGATGAGAGGGAAGAAAAGGGATATGAGCTGCTGGAGCACACCGCCGACGTGCTGGTGAAGTGCCGCGGCGCCACGCTGGAGGAATGCTTCGAGAACGCCGCCGTGGCGCTGTTCGACCAGATCGCCGACCTCAGCAGGGTGGATCCGCGCCGGCCCTGCCTTTTCCAAGTCGAGGGCGCGAGCAGGGAGGAGCTCCTCTACGCCTTCCTGTCCGAGCTGATCTTCCTCTTCGACGCCTACGGGATGCTTTTCCGCGGCTTCACGGTGACCTTCGACGAGGGCGTGCTGCGCTGCCGTGCCGAGGGAGAGGAGCTGGACATGGAGAAGCACCGGCCCAGGGGCGCGGTGAAGGCGGTCACGTACCATATGCTGGAGGTCGATGAGGAGGAGCCGTCGGTGACTGTGCTTTTCGACGTCTAGGACAGTAAATAAATGCTAGGAGCAAGTTACTCGCCACGGGTGAAAGGATGCTGAGGGTTGGATGGTTCTCCACCGGCCGCGGGCCGGGTTCTCGAAATCTGCTCCGAGAGGTTATGGAGCGCAGCCGCTCCGGAGAGCTGGATGTTGAGATCCCCTTCGTGTTCTGCAACTGGGACAACCATGAGGAGGACAACCCCCGCCGCGAGCAGAGGGCGTTGTTCTTCCAGATGGTGGAAGATTACGGCATACCGTTGCTCACCCTCTCCTGGAAGAATTTCCTCCCCGAGCTCCGCCAGAGGGACGAGGGGTCGTGGAGATTGGAGTACGGCAGGGAGATGCGGCGACTCATCGGCGACCGTGGATTCGATGTTGGCATGCTTGCGGGATACATGCTATGGATAGATGACGAGACCTGCCATACATACCGGCTGCTCAACCTTCATCCGGCTCTGCCCGAGGGGCCGAAAGGCACCTGGCAGGAAGTTATATGGAGGCTGATCGAGCAGAGGGCCGATGAGCAGGGGGCGATGGTCCATGTCTGCACCGAGGAATGGGACCGCGGCCCGGCGGTGAGCTACTGCCGCTTCCCTCTACGAGGCGGTGAGTACGACCGCCTGTGGGAGAGCATGGAGGAGAAGCTGTCCCAGCGCTCTTTGGAAGAGGTCAAGAGCGAGGAGGGCGTCGATGAGCCCCTTTTCCGCCGGATCCGGGAGGACGGCGCCCGCCGCGAGCTGCCCCTCATCGTGCACACCCTTCGCTATCTGGCCGAGGGGAGCGTGGACCTCGACGAACTTCCCGCCCCCATGGACCTCTCCGCGGCGATAGACGCCGAGATAGGCGAGGAGGCTGACTGAATGGAGTTCGCCGCCATCGACGACCTGGGATTCACCGAGAACAAGCAGTTCGTCTGCAACTGCCGCGGCCTGATATGCAAGGAGGACAACGCCGAGCGCCTATGCGCCCACTACCTCCCGGACGGCGACCGCCTGTTCGCGGTGATATCCGCCTATGACGACGTGCAATCATACGTGCTGAGCCGGGAGAACTACAAGACCGGCGACTCCCTGCGGCTGATCCTCCCCTTCCTCAAGGCCGCCGGCGCCACCGACAGCGAGGTGCTGCAGGTGAGCCGCCGTGAGCTGCAGCTGCTCCCGGGCGCCGACCGCACCATGCGCTACCTCACCGACCTCATGCCCTCATTCATCATCTCGGCGTCCTACGACCATCATATGATGGCCCTCTGCGACATCATCGACTTCCCTTACAGCAACGTCTACTGCACCAACATGCAGCTGGACAGTGTCGAGGTGGACGATGCGGAGGCGGCGGAGATAATGGAGCTCGCCAGGGAGATAGCCGCCATGCCCGTACCCCGCATCCCGCCGGACGCCATGGAGCTGAACGACCTCGACGAGGAGGGGCAGCGCACAGTGATGCGCCTGGACGACATATTCTGGGATTACATGCTGACCATGGACGCCTACTCCCTGGTCTCAGGCGTGAACCCGCTGGGGGGCAATGAGAAGGCCTACTCTATACTGGACATCCGCCGCAAGACCATGGTGGACCTGGACGAGACGATGTACGTCGGCGGGGGCATCGCCGACATCCAAGCGATGGAGCTGGTCCGCGACGGCGGAGGCCTGGCGCTCTCGTTCAACGGCAACCGGTATGCGGTGCGGGAGGCGGACGTGGCCGTCATGTCCCCTGACACCATCACAGTGTCCCTTCTCGCCACCGCCTTCTACCTCGGCGGCGCCGAGGCGGTCTACGACATGGTGGACGATTGGTCCGTCGAGGGGCTGAAGGAGTCCCCGCATGCCGACCCGTACCTCCTCAAGGAGCTGCGTCAGGTTTTCCCCGATGAGCTTCCAAAGGTCCTGAGGGTTGACCGGGGGAACGTCGATGAGGTGGTCGAGATGAGCGAGAGCTACCGATTGCTGATGTACGGTGAGAGAGGGAAGCTCACCTGACCTACCAATAAGTTATTTTATTATTATTACAATTGTTACATAGTGTCTCCATTGGATTCGGGTTGCCCTCTGTCAATCCTATACGTCGATGACGAACCCGCCCTTCTCGAAATCGCCAAGGTCTACATGGAGAGGCAAGGCTACGAGGTTACCGTGTGCGAGAGCGCCGCTGAGGCATTGGAGCTCCTGAACCGCAAGACCTTCGATGCGATCATCTCTGACTACCAGATGCCCGGAATGGACGGCATCAGCTTCCTTGCCTCCCTCAGGGGGCGGGACGACTGCACCCCCTTCATAATATTCACTGGCAAGGACAGGGAGGACGTGGTCATCGACGCCTTGAACATGGGGGCGGACTTCTACGTGAAGAAGGGAGGCGACCCGCGGGCCCAGTTCGCCGAGCTCCTGAACATGGTGGAGTACGCGGTGCGCGACCGTAAGCAGATGGGCGACCTGGAGAGGAGCGAGGAGCTCTTCCAGCGGGCCCTCTCGATAATACCGGACATGGTATCGTTGCACGACCGGGACATGAACATCCTGTACAGCAACTGGAAGGGCTTCGGTGTCATCCCGGAGAAGGACCGCGTGCTGAAAACCAAGTGCTACCGCACCTACCGCGGCTACGACGATGTCTGCCCCGACTGCCAGGCGATAAAGGTCCTGGAGACCGGGGAGCCGTTCGAGATGGAGGCGAAGATCGAGGAAGGGGGTTGGATAGACCTCCGCGTGATGCCCCTCCTGGACAAGGACGGCGAAGTGGAGATGTTCCTGGAATGGGTCAGGGACATCAATACCCTGAAGGAGGTGGAGACGAAACTCCGCCGGGAGAGTGAAAATCTGAAGCATCTCCTCGACGCCGTTGGCGGAGGGGGCTGGGAGTTCGACCTCGTCTCGGAGATCGCCCATACTGACGGCCTGTTCTCCCGCCTTCTGGGCTATGAAGCCGACGAGATGAAGACCATAAGTTACGATTTTTTCAAGGATATGGTCCATCCAGATGACGTAGCCGCCATCGATGCCGCCATCCGTGACCTCGTCGCTGGCGATGCGCCCCGCTTCGAGTGCGACTACCGCATCCGCCACAAGGAAGGCCATTGGGTATGGATGAGGGGCTTGGGAACCATGGACCTGAATGAAGATGGCGTTCAGAGCTCTGTGATGCGAGGCATAAACATAGACATAACGGACATCAAGAGCAAAGAGGAGGAGCTTCAGGCCCAGAATCATTTGATCGAATCGATGATGGACGGAGTGCAGGACATTATCGCCATTCAGCTTCCTGACCGGACCCTGGAGAGGTACAACCGTGCGGGCTACGAGGCGCTCGGCGTCTCAATGGAGGACGCCCATGGGAAGAAGTGCTACGAGCTTCTCGGCCGGGCGGAGGCCTGCGACAATTGCGCCAGCGCCGCCGCCCTGCAGCGCCAGGCCCCCGTGGAGATGGAGAGGTACGTGCCCGAGTTGGGGAAACACCTCCTGTGCCGCAGCACCCCCCTGTTCAACGACGATGGCGAGATAATCCGGGTGGCCCAGCACTTGAGGGACGTGAGCGAGTCTAGAGCGGGGTCCGAGGCAAATGGGCAGGGCGAGGATGAATACCGCACGCTGCTGGAGAGCACTGTAGATGTGATATGGTCCCTGGACCAGGACATGAGGATAAGATACATATCCCCGGCGATCGGTAGGATAGGGGGTTATGACTCGGATGAAATGCAGGGGGGCCGCTTCCTCGATTTCATCCACCCGAATGACGAGGCGGTTTTGGAGGACACGGTCGCCAAAATCCTCGATCGAAGTGTTGAATCGGCGGAGATAGAGTTCCGCGTGCAAAGCTCCGAAGAGGAGTGGCTTTGGACCTCGAACACTATCACGTTGCTGTCAGGAAACAATGGCAGCGCCATAGGGCCGATAGGGGTCTGCAGGGACATAAACGATAAGAAAAGAGCGGAGGAGGCGCTCATGAAGGCCAGGGAACAGCTCAGCCTCCTGAGCAGCATAACCAGGCATGATATAATCAACAAAGCCCTGGCCGCCCGTGGATACTTGGATCTGCTGAAAGAATCCGAAATGGACGACCTTTCGAAGGAGATGCTGGAAAATGTCGACCATTCCATGGAGTGCATTGTATCCAGCATAGATTTCTTTCAGAACTTCAAGGAACTGGGCTCCAAAAAGCCCCATTGGATTGGTCTCTGCGAGATGCTGGAATCGCTATCGGCCCGCGTAGACCTGACCATAAACGCCGAGTGCGAGGAGGTGGAGATATTCGCCGACAAGATGCTGTACAAGGTTTTCGAGAACCTTTTGGAGAACATCCTTAGCTACAGCGGCGTCTCCTCCGCGACCGTGGGCGCCTACCGGGACGGGGGCAGCCTGGTCCTCTACCTGGAGGACGAAGGGGTCGGCGTCCGTGATGAGGACAAGGAGCGCATATTCGATCGTGGATACGGCGAGAATACTGGCATGGGGCTCCACCTCGCCAAGGAGATCCTCGCCATCACGGACATCAAGATCAGGGAGACGGGGATCCCAGGAGAGGGGGCCATCTTCGAGATAGTCATACCCCGGAGAATCCATCGCGGCTTCGTTGGAAACGGCCGGTAGAGGCTCTGCCGGGGAATCTAATGAGTAACGTTGCCGGTCCCTTCCATTATTGTTTCCGGCACGTCATCGTGCCCAGTTGCAGACCATGCATTAAGGCTGCCGGCATTCCTTGGCAACCCATCAGGGTCGAAAAGCTGCCTCGGAAGGGCCTGGCCCTCGTCGCTCAATCAATCGAAGTCCTGAAGCTGCCCAACTCCCACCCGTACCCTCAAATAGATTCTTCAGGCGCACCCCGATGAGCCTCCAAGGCACTAAGGATTGACTGGGGGCACCTATAACGTGTACGAGATAGCCGAGAGCTAACGGATATAGAAGCAAATTGAGAGGGGGATGGCTCATGTATGCATATGCAACACATTCCGTCACTTTTGTTCATCCCATTTTCCGTATGCTCACTGAAAGAGTTAAGGGCGGGGATCCATGCTCCAGCCCCATTACAAGGCTCGTTCCTGGAAATCGCCTGGACCCATCTAGGAGTAATGCATGTGAAACGAATGTTCGAGAACGTTGTGATTGCACTGGACACCAGATGCCCTTGGCGGCGGTTTCAGATCAACCGATGTTCGATATGATGCGGCGGATACCTGTTCACACTCAGAGGCACGACGGTTGGACCGCCTCCATTATATTCACTGGGTAAGAAATTGATGAATCGGCACCGGTGTAACTGGAAATATGTGAAAAGAACGGTCTCAGTCCATTCCCGCCGATCCTCTCAACATGACAGAGAGTGCGCGCGATTCCGTTAGAGTTTCGAGTCAGGTGGCGAGGAGTGCGTTCCCAGCTAGCATCCTCCCGATAGTACCTTACAATCTCGTATTGTAGAAACAAGGGGAGACTACAGTGAGGTAGCGGGGAAAGTACGCCCCTCTCTCCGCGGTAGCAACGGGCTATCTTCGAATCAGTTCAGGCGCTCCTGGTACCATTGCATCAGGCCATCGAGCATGCCTTCGGCGATGTGGGCCTCCGTGTGCTCGTGGATGCCGATGTTCCTCCGCGACCATTCGGGGTCAAAATGCTCCCTCGGGCGGACATGGTCCTCGTCTTTGAATCCGACGAACTCCTGCACCCTTCTCCTCGAGGCCTCGTAATCAAGGACCATCTCCTCGAAGCTTATCAGCATCGCCTGGTCGTCCCTGAGGCGGGACAGGGTTTCGTCCATCGCCTTGGCCCGCCCCATGGCCAGGTCTATGTCGAAGCGCACCCGGTCCTCCAGGTTCCAGCCGTAAAGGAAGCCCACGTCATGGTTGTACCTCGCCAGCTTCTTACCCTTGAGCCGGTCAGCGAACTGGTCGCGGGGATCGCGGTGGACCACTATGAGCTTGAAGGGCTCGAACACCTCCGGCCATACATCGTCGTGCTGGCCGAAGTTTATCGGCTGGTCGAACAGCACCGCCCTGGTGTTCGCATCGCTGATCGCGTCGACAGTGCAGTCCATCCATTTCCGCGCCAGGTCAACCCGCCCCTGGAGGTCGTCAATCCCTTCCAGCGCTTTGGCGAGCTTCTCGGTGCACCGGTGCATGCGGGCGGTCTGGCGGGCGATACGGAGGTTCTTAACGACCTTGGAAGGGTGGGTCCGTATGGCCTGCTGCATGGTCTCCAAGTAGCGGGAGAGCACCTTGCGGCGCTTCTCCTCCAGCAACGGCTTCAATTCCGGCACCTCCCTGTCCGGTCGGCCCTTCATGAGCTGGTCGCCGACGACCCGTCGGAAGTCGGAGAACTCCCCCAGCTTCAGATATCCTGCGGGGGCTATGTGCTCCCTGCCGCCCGGGACCTGGATCACGCCCTCATATTCTTTGAGCAGGTCGACCACCGTCCCTGAGCCTGACCATCCCAGTCCGCATACCATTATCCGAAGCGGCCTTCCGTCCATGGGCAAACATCTCCTCGGCGCTCAGCTATGCGCCTTCGGCAATATTATTTATCATATTCTTAAAATATCCTATTCTGTAGCTGCCATCCCTGCCTCTTAATGGACCCCTGCTCCGTCCTCCTGCCGGTGGCTGATAAAAACAATATACGGGTACGGCGTGCGCCTATTGCCCGCCTGGTGCGGGAAGCGTCGCGGACGAGGTGGCAGCATGGTCAATGAACGGAAGAAAGTGGGTTACGCGGCAGGGGTATTCGACCTCTTCCACATAGGGCACCTCAACCTGCTGCGCAGGGCGAAGGAGAGGTGCGACCTGCTCATCGTCGGTGTAACCACTGATGAGGCCGCCTCCTACAAGGGGGTGAAACCCTTCATTCCCACCGAAGAGAGGATGGCGATAGTCGGCTCCATCGAGCATGTCGACGCTGTCGTCCCCCAGCATGACCTGGACAAGCTGAAGGCCTGGCAGAGTCTGCGTTACGACGTCATATTCGTGGGCAGCGACTGGGAGGGCAGCCCTGAGTGGGAGCGGTATGAGCGCGACCTCAACTCGGTGGGGGCCGAGGTGGTCTACCTCCCATACACCGACACCACCTCGTCGACGAGGATAAGAGGGCTCATAGAGGAGTTCGGCCTCAAGCTATGAGCCGGTGACGATGAATCGTAGAAATTCGGCCCCTGACCGAAATGTTTTAAAGGCCAGGGGTCGAATCGAAACCTCCGCCTCCCTTGCCTGGCATATCGCCCGAGGAGCCGGCGGATGGAGGACACATGACGGAAAACGGCCCGGTCATAGAGATCAGGGGTCTAACCAAGATGTACGGTGACGTGGTGGGCATCAAAGACCTTGACCTGGATGTCCATCAGGGGGAGATAATGGGCTTCCTCGGCCCTAACGGGGCGGGTAAGACCACGACCATCAGGACCTGCCTCGACCTCCTTGCCAAGACCAGAGGGGAGGTGAGGATATTCGGCCTCGATTCCCATAACGACTCCATCGAGATAAGGAAGAGGACCGGGTACCTTCCGGGGGACTTCGGGATGTACAACGAGCTCCCGGTAAGGACCATACTCCGCTACCTACTTTCATTGAGCGGTTGCGTGGACGAGGGGCCCATGGAAGAGTTGGCGAGCCGCTTCGACCTGGACCTCGACAAGCGCTACGGGAGCCTGTCCAAGGGGAACAGGCAGAAGGTGGGGATAGTGCAGGCGTTCATGGCCGGCCAGGAGCTCATCATCATGGACGAGCCTACATCGGGCCTTGACCCGCTGATGCAGCAGAAGTTCTACGAGTTCCTGCGTGAGGAGAGGGCGAAAGGGAAGACCATCTTCATGTCCTCGCACATCCTCGCCGAGGTGGAGGAGGTCTGCGACCGCGTCGCCATCATCAGGGACGCCGAGCTGCAGGTGGTGGAGAGGATCGCCGCCCTGAAGGAGAAGATGGGCAAGACCCTAGAGATCGAGCTGGGGAGCGAGATCGACCCCAAATTGTTCGACATGCCGGGCGTTGAGGGCCTGGAAGTCGACGGGCGCCGGGCGAGGATGATCGTCACCTGCGACCTGGACCAGGTTATTAAGAGGGTGTCGGAGCACAACATCGTCAACATGTCCCTGGAGACCTTCAGCCTCGACCAGTTCTTCATGACCTACTACTCGCACCCAGGAGGGGGATGAGATAGCCCTGGCACCCATGCTGATGGAGCTCAGGGCGAATTGGAAGGTCCTGCTCGTCTTCCTGGTCGTGGTCGTCCTCCTGGTGGCTGGGCTTGTATTCGCCTGGCCGTCAATGGGGACGGTCTTCCAGCAGGATGAGCTGGAGGGAGAGGAGAATATCTCCCTGGAACTGGAGGACATGGGCGGATCGGTGAAGGTCCATCTTCAGTGGGAGCCCGTGGAGGGGGCGGACAACTACACCGTTCTGGTCTATCCGTCGCAGCATATGCTGCTGCCTGAGAGGATAGAGGGCATAGCTGACGAGAGCCATGAGTACGATCTCGCCAAGGAGGACGGCGAGGTGCCGGAGATGTACTTCGCCGTCCTGGCGGTGACGGACTCCGAGGAGCAGTATGTGGGCATGGCCTCCAGCGTGGAGAGGGTGACGGTCTACGAGGAGATGTTCGGCGTCGACATGAGCAGCGCGGAGGGCATGATCGTAATGCTCTGGGACATTTTCTGGGCCCTCTTGATAGTACTCTTCCTCGGCTATCTGGCCGCTAGCACGGTGACCAGGGACTTCGAGGAGAGGAAGATGGACATCGTCCTCTCAACGCCGATATCCCGGCGCCGATACCTGTTGGAGAAGTTCGCCTTCCTCGCACTCTACACGGCGCTGATGCTGGTGCTCTCCGGAGCGGTGCTGGTGGCGTCGATGGAAGCCATCGGCGAGCTGGGGGAGGGGATGGCAACGCCCTTGTTCATGTCCGCTGTGCTGGCCTTCCCGGTGGCGTTGCTGTTCATGGCCGTATCCGCGTTGGCGGCGGTCTATCTGCAGAATTCCAAGACAGCCGTCGGCGTCGCCTTCTTCTTCGTGCTGCTCATGTTCGGCATAAACATGGTTGCATCGATGGCTGAGGGCCTGGAGCATCTGAGCGCATACAGCGCCCTGGGCTATTGGGACGTTGAGGCCATCATTATGGACAGGGCATATTCGGTAGGCGACTTCCTCGCCATGACCGCTATCGCCCTTCTGCTGCTGGCCGCGGCGGTGCTGGTCTTTGAAAGGAGGGACATACCGGGATGATCCCTATTAGCGAAACGGGGAGGCTGAGGGATGGCGCCGAAGAGGAGGTGGGCCGCCATGGGCGTTAGCAGCATGATCCTGGAGCTCAGGAGGGGATGGAAAGGGCTCTTGGTATTCACGGCAGTGGTGATGCTGATCGCCGGAGGGGTCCCCCATTTCTTCCCCATAGTGCAGGAGGACTTCGCCGCTGACAACGAACTCGAGAAGGCGGAGTTCGTCGAGCTCAGCTCCAAGGACGGGGAGATAATCCTGAGTTGGGATTTCGAGGATCACGACGATGTGCTCGAATACCGGATCATCGAGGACGAGTCATCCCATATGGCCACCGCCAAGCTGGTAGCCAGCAGCTCCGAAAGGAACGTGACCTTGCCCCATGATGATGACGAGGACCGATACTTCGCGGTGATCGCTGTGATGCAGGACGCTTCAGTGGTGCCGGTGGGGATGGCCTCCACCGCCGAGCTCGTTGACCCCATCGAGGAGCTCATGGCCACCCCTTACCTGCAGATCTTCACCGCTGGCAGGGATGACTTGCGCATGGATGACATCGCCGGGTTCATGTCGATAGAGTTCTACTCATGGCTCTTCCTTCTGGTGGGGACCTGGCTGGCCTACATCTCGTCTCGAAGCGTGGGCTCCGATTTCGACGGCCGGAGGATGGACATCGTATTCTCCACTCCGCTGCGGCGTCGCCGCTATATGCTGGAGAAATTCGTCTTCCTGAGCATCGGCACCCTGCTGGTGCTTATGGCCAGCGCCGTATTGATGGCCCTTTCCGTCGCCCAAGTGGGCGAGGGGGACGTGCTGGGGCTTCAGCAGATCGCCCTGTCGCTCCTGGGGGCCTGGCCTCTGTTCATGTCGGTGATAGCCATCGCCTTCGTCTTCGCGGTGCTGCTGCGCAGCGCCCGTGGAGGAGCGGCGCTGACCTTCGGCGTTCTGCTGCTGCAGTACGTCTTCAATGTTGCCGGCCATATGGTGGAAGGCCTCTCCTGGCTGCACTCTCTGACCATCGTCGCCTACTGGGACTACAACTCGGTGCTGTTGGATGACGTGTTCGTGGCAGGGGACTTCTTCCTGCTTCTGGCCCTGGCGGCCTTGCTCCTGATCGGCGCTGTCGCCTTATTCGACAGGACCGACATACCGGCATGATACCAGCCAGCTGCGGAGGGCAAACTGTTATTACAGCATGATAGCATGACATATATTGACACACGTGGGATAGGTATGGTTAAGGGGGCTGCCCAAGAGTGTCCTGCAAGCAACGTGGTCCGCGTGTGAACTGGAGCGGTCATGGATGAGAATGGTCGGACGCCTGCCGGAATAGAGTTCTTGCTTCAGGCTTTGCCGAAGCTGCAAGAAAGACTCACAGTGCTGGACAGGGATATGAACGTTCTCTACAGCAATGCCGAGCGTTTCCATAAACCTGATGAACTGAATTTCAGTCACGAATGCCATAGGTTTCATCAGGGGAACGATGAGGCCTGTTCCGATTGCCTTGCCGTCAGGGCGCTGAGTTCCAGGGATGCCGTGGGTGCGGAGGTGATGACCGATGACGGCCTCTGGTTCGATGTCCGTGTGACCCCGCTGCTTGACGACGATGACGATGTCGTGGCGTTCCTGCGCACTGAGAGGGACGTCACTGCGCTTAGAGGAAGACTGCAGACACTGGAAGAGAGCGACAGGCTGTACCACATGATCCTGGACCATTCCCGTGACATCATCTTCATGCTCGATTCCCAATGGACTTGCGTTTACATCTCGCCGTCTTACGGGAGGTTTTTCGGAGCTGAGAACGAAAACCCGATCGGCCAGCGTCTGGATTTCTTAATCCACAGCCATGACCGCGGACGGACCAAAAGGGCCTTTGGCAACATCGCCGCCGGCGATGATGAACTAGAAAGCATAGAGCTTAGGGTACGGCACAGCATTAATGGATGGCAATGGTTTTCTGTCACCGGCAGTCCGTTGTTCGACAATGACGGAGAGTTCGCCGGAGTGGTAGGGGTATCACGATGGATAGACGACAGAAAGAAGGCGGAGATGGCTTTGCGACATGCCAACCGCCAGCTGAACCTTCTGACTGGCATGACCCGGCACGATCTCAGGAACCAGCTGCAGGCTTTGTACGGATACCTGTCCCTCATGCGCGAGGATCGATCGCTGCGCGACGACGCAACCATCGAAAAGTTGCTGGCAATCGCTGAGCGCATGAGCGGTCAGATAGAATTCACCAGCATCTATCAGCAGATCGGCTCCCAGGACCCCTTATGGCAGTTGTTGGATGACGTCCTGCCTCCGGCATCCGAGTTCGGAAAAGCAGCATTCAACAATCAGGCCAAAGGATTGGAGATCTACACAGATCCGATGCTGGGCAGCGTCTTCCACAACCTGCTGCAGAACTCGCTGCAGCACGGATGCACGGTAAGCTCTATCAGCCTGAGCTGCCGTCGCAAGGGCAGAACTCTGGTCATCGAGTGGCGGGACGACGGCGTCGGCATACCGCATGACATGAAGGAGAGGATCTTCGACAAGGGCTACGGAAGGAACACCGGCATGGGGCTGTTCCTGTCGCGGGAGATACTCTCTATGACGGGCATGGGCATCAAGGAGACGGGCGAGCCAGGGGAGGGGGCCTGCTTCCAGATATCCGTCCCGAGGGGTCGCTACCGCATGAAGGGGTGAAGCCCTGGGACGTAGCCTCGGTATTCAGGAAGCAATCGATGAGCGGTTGATCCCAGGATGCCTTTCCAATCCCTGTCGAACCTCGGCATATCGGATCTCTGAGGATTCTGGTGCGTTGCACGTGATAGGAATGGATGGTGCTCCTGCCGGGATTCGAACCCGGGTCTTCGGCTCGAAAGGCCGGAATGATTGGCCGGACTACACTACAGGAGCGTAGCCGGTTGATAAAGCATGCCGTTTAAAAAGTTTTCCAGATTTCAGACGAAGGGCGGCCTCTTGACACGCGCAGCATGGCCGCGCCCGCGTATCGAGACCTCCACCGAGGTCCCTTCTTCGGTCAGACCGGGAGACAGATAAGCCAATGCGATCCCCTTCTCCAGCATGGGCGACATGGTCCCGGAGGTTACCGTTCCCGCCTCCTCGCCGCGGTGGAGCACAGGATAACCGTTCCGGGGCACCCCCCTCCCTTCCATCACCAGGCCCGTCAGCACTTGGTAGCCGCCTTCGCGATATTGCCTCTCCAACGCCTCGCGTCCGATGAACTGACGGTTGAACTTCACCACCCAGGGCGGCCCGGTCTGCAGCGGCGTCTGGCTGCCGTCGAAGTCTGTGCCCGAGAGCAGCATCCCCTTCTCCAGCCTCAGAGTGTCCCTCGCCCCCAGGCCCGCTGGAAGCACCCTGTCGTCGGAGATGAGCTCGTCCCAGAGCGCCGGAGCGCTCTCCCAGGGGAGGATAATCTCGAAGCCGTCCTCCCCGGTGTAGCCCGTGCGCGATACCAGGCATTGCAGGCCTTGTCCTTGATGGCCGATCGCCTCCGGCAGAGGGGCGGGCTCCAGGCCGAGGGATGCCCGGGTGATGCGGAACCTCTTCAGCGCCGATAGGTCCATGAGCGGCCGCAGCACCTCCTCCGCCCGAGGGCCCTGCAGGGCCAGGCAGGCCAGGCCCGATGAGAGGTCGAGAAGCTCGGCGTCATCGGCATGTGCCCGCATCCAATGCAGCACCCTGTCCTTGGCGGCGGCGTTGGGCATCAGCAGATAGCCCTGT
This sequence comes from Methanomassiliicoccaceae archaeon, assembly GCA_003550345.1. Lineage (GTDB taxonomy): Archaea > Thermoplasmatota > Thermoplasmata > Methanomassiliicoccales > Methanomethylophilaceae > PWHV01. The sequence goes on along the minus strand of PUJZ01000026.1, from coordinate 22,758 downwards.
CCGAGGTTGTAGACGATGGTGTCGTCGATGATCCTCCCCTCCTCATCGAGGATGTGGGAGTAGATCGCCTTCCCCTCCGTGGCCAGGGCTATGTCGTTGCTCAGCGTCCTCTGCAGCATCTCGGAAGCGCCGTCGCCGCGCACCAGCAGGTTCCCCATGTGCGAAACGTCGAACAGGCCTGCTGAGGACCGCACATGGCGGTGCTCCTCCACGATGCCCGAGTAAAGCATGGGCATCTCCCATCCGGCGAACGGCGCCATGCGGGCCCCGGCGGCCACGTGCCGCCCGTGCAGAGAGGTCCTGGCAGACTGGTACACAATGCGGTGACGCCTTGCGCCTATATACGTTTATTCGGCCTCCGGCAGCGGATGAGGACAGCCAACCCTTTTATACACGATGATTGTATCCAAAACACACCGGAGGACTGAATTGACAGTAGACCAGCAGAACACCGAGGAGGACTTCTCACGCGTAAGGTTGCCCAATATCAAGGAGTCGGAGATGTTCGGCGTGGCAGACCAGTTGATGGGGGCCTCCCGCATCAAGGTGATGTGCGAGGACGGGGTGTCCCGCATGGGGAGGATCCCCGGCAAGATACGCAAGCGGATGTGGATCCGTGAGGGCGACCTCCTTATCGTCAAGGTATGGGACTTCCAGCCTGACAAATGCGACATCAAGTTCCGCTACACCAAGACCCAGGCCAGCAACCTCAGCCGGAGGAACAAGATACCGAAGAGCCTGGACGTCTTCTGAACGGAGGACGTGATGCCCCAGAAGGACGTCTATTCCCTATTGGAGAGGAAGGTCGACGCTCTGCGCGGGAGCAGCCGCACCGGTGAGGAGCGCAAGGTCATCGACGAGGTCTTCGACCGGCAGACGCTGCTGGTCATCTACGGACTGATGACCGCTGAGCTCATCGACACCGTGGAGTACCCGATATCCACAGGCAAGGAGGGGAACGTCTTCCTGGCGATCGACCCGGAGGGCGGCGACCTGGCCCTGAAGATATTCCGCACCAGCAACTCCACCTTCAAGCGCATCGCAAAGTACATAGAGGGCGACCCGCGCTTCCGGGGCATCAGCGGGAGCCGCCGCAAGACGATATACGCATGGACGGGGAAGGAGTACCGCAACCTGCAGCGCTACCGGGACGCCGGCCTCAGGGTCCCTGAGCCGCTGGCCCATGACAAGAACTGCCTGGTGATGGAGTTCATCGGCGAGGACGGCGTATCGGCCCCGAAGCTGAAGGACGCCGACATCGAGGATGTGCAAAAGACCTATCAAGAGGTGTCCGCCTTCCTCAGGGACGGTTACCGCAAAGCGCGCCTGGTCCACGGCGACCTCTCGGAGTACAACATACTGTACCACGAGGGGGAGGCGGTGGTGATCGACTGCGGGCAGGCGATGACCGCCGACCACTATAACGCCAGGGAGATACTGGAGCGGGACATAGTCAACGTCAACCGCTTCTTCCGCCACCGCGGGGCGGAGGTGGAGGACGACAAGGAGATGCTTGAGAGCATGACGGAGGAAGAGCGATGAAGATAGTAAGGGTCCCCCGCGAGAGGGTGGGGGTCATAATCGGCAGCGAGGGCAAGACCCGCCATGAGCTGCAGTCCATATCAGGGATACGCATCCATGTCGACAGCGAGGGCGAGGTCACCGTCCATGAGGACGACGAGTCTGACCCGTTGATGGCGCTGAAGATGGTCGATGTCATCCGCGCCATCGGGCGCGGCTTCTCCCCCGAAAGGGCGATGAGGCTCTTCCAGGACGATGAGTACCTTGAGGTCTTCGACATCAAGGAGTTCGCCGGCCGCAAGGGGAACCAGGTCTCAAGGGTTAGGGCGAGGCTGATCGGCACCGAGGGAAAGACCCGCTCCCTGATCGAGGACCTCACCGGCGCCAGCGTGTCGATCTACGGCAACACCGTGAGCCTGATAGGCGACTCGGTCACCATGCCGGTCGCCAAGCACGCGGTGGAGATGCTGCTGCGCGGCAGCGAGCACTCCACGGTGTACCGCTACCTGGAGAGGCAGCGGCCCCGGCTGCGGATCGCCGAGATGGGGTTCGAGATCTGAGGGCTGTCCATGAATGATTGGATCGATCACACAGTTGAGGAGGCGGCCGCCACGGCCGCGGAGAGGGGGCTATGCGCCCATTGCCTGGGGCGCACTGCGGCCAAGGCCGGCAGCGGCATGAGCAACGAGGAGCGCGGACTGGAGCTCGCTGACCGCCTCGGCCTGGAGCTGGCATCGCCCTGCTCCCTCTGCGGCGACGTCTTCCGCCACGTGCAGCGTTTCGCCAATGCCGTGGCGGAGGCGGTGCTCTCGGTGGAGAGCGGTAATTTCCTCGTCGGCTGCCGCGTCGACCCCGACATCGTGGAGAGGGAGAGGGACCTCTGGAAGGAGACCGGCGATTCCTTGGCCGAGCCCATCAAGTCCGAGCTCAACCGTGAGATCGGCAAGGCGGCGCTGCCGCTCATCGACCGCGCGGTGGAGTTCAAGAGCCCGGAGGTGGTGGCGGTGGTTGACACCCGCTTCGCCTCGGTGGAGCTTGATGTCGCGCCGGTCTTCATCGCCGGCCGCTACCTCAAGCTGTCCCGCGAGATACCTCAGACCGTCTGGCCCTGCCGCGCTTGCCGCGGCAAGGGCTGCGACCGTTGCGGCCGGACCGGCAAGATGTACCCTAGCTCGGTGCAGGAGGAGATCGGCGGCCCGGCGCTGGCGGCCGTCGACGGCAAGGAGCACTTCTTCCATGGCATGGGCAGGGAGGACGTGGACGCGCTGATGCTCGGTGATGGGAGGCCTTTCGTCATCGAGCTCCGTCAGCCGCGCCGCCGCGACGTGGACCTGGACGCCCTGGAGATGGAGATCAACCGCTCCGAGCTCGCGCAGGTGCGGGAACTGCGGATCGCCGAGCGCTCGGAGGTGGCGGAGATCAAGGCAGCCACACCGTCCAAGACCTACAGGGCCAAGGTCCTCGTTGAAGGTAAAGTTAATAAAGAAAGAGTTAATGAGGTAGCGAAATCATTCACCAAACTCCATATCGACCAGAGGACTCCGTCCCGCGTCTCCCACCGCCGCGCTGACATGGTGCGCCGCCGGGAGATCGCCTCCATGGAAGTGGAGGATGTCGAGGAGGACGCCTTCGTGCTCCTCCTGGAGACCGAATCCGGCACCTATGTGAAGGAGTTCGTCTCCGGCGACGGGGGCAGGACGACGCCCAGCCTCTCCGAGGCGCTGGGACTCCCGTGCACGGTGGAGACCTTGGACGTGATTGCCATCAACGACCGATAACCGAGGAATACAAATGGTTCAGGCATCCAGAGGGACTAGGAAGAAGACCCGCTACATGATGAGGAAGAGCCCCAGGGACCGCGGAATGTCCCCCATAACCAGGGAGTTCCAGGACTTCGCGGCGGGAGAGAAGGTCAACATAGTCATCGACCCCGGGGTGCACAAGGGTATGCCCTTCTCCCGCTTCCAGGGCCTCACCGGCACCGTTACCGGCCGCCAGGGCAAGGCGGTGGTAGTGGACGTCAAGGCGGGAAACAAGATGAAGACCGTCGTCGCCAGGCCTGAGCACCTGACCAAGGTGAAGTAGAGGTGGAACTGATGACAGAAGGCCGTTACGTCAGCCTCGCCGAGGCCAAGGAGATGCTGGAGAAGGAGGCTGAGATCCGCGACCTCGGCCCGGACCAGAAGGCGGCCCTCGACCATGCTTCCAAGGTGGCGCAGCTGCCGTTCAGCGACATCAAGGCCCTGATCGATGAGTTGGCCGCCCTCGACTTCGTCAACGACTTCGTCGCCACCAAGATCGCCGATGTGCTGCCCCAGCACCCCGAGGACGTCCGCGCCATATTCGCCAAGGAGAGGATGGTCCTGGAGAAGGGCCACATCGACCAGATAATTGATATAGTCGTCAAGTACCTCTAGAGCTGGTACGGGGTTGATCCTTTGGAAGACTATGCTTACATTCTTGATTATTTAGCCCAAGGTCTGCCTGGAGGCTTCAAGCGCGAGCCCCTATGCTACGCCCTCGGCGAGTCGGAGTTCAAGATCTTCGAGCTCGTACCGATTGAGAAGGCGATCATCAACATCGGCGAGCGGGTATACATAGGCAAGGACGCCGACAAGAGGGACAAGATCAGCCACGTCAAGCGGCGGGTCCGCTACGATGAGCTGACGCACGCCGCCCAAGCCGAGATGGAGTACATTATCCTGGACATAGTCCGCGACAATGAGGAGCGCTTCGTCCGCTTCTTCAGCGAGGCTCAGAGCATAAGCACCAAGAAGCACATGCTGGAGGAGCTGCCTGGACTGGGCAAGAAGACCATGTGGGCGGTGGTGGAGGAGCGCAAGAAGGGCCCCTTCAAGGACTTCAACGACCTGGTCACCAGGGTCCCCTCGGTCAAGCATCCGGACAAGCTCGTCGCCAAGCGCATAGAGTCCGAGCTCTCCGACCCCGGCCAGAAGTACCGGCTCTTCGTGTCGCGATGAGGCCTGGCGGCGGTGGCGCATTCTCGCCCCGCAAGAGCAAGGGGCAGAACTTCCTCATCGACGGCCGCGTCGCCGACCGCCAGGTGTCCCATGCCAGGATACGCGAGGGCGATACTGTCCTTGAGGTCGGCCCCGGCTACGGCGTCCTGACTGAGAGGCTGGTCGGACTCAGCTCCGATGTGAAGGCCATCGAGCTGGAGCCGGAGCTGGCCGCCCACATAGAGCGGCTTCTCGGGGACAGGGTCGATGTCATAGTCGGCGATGCGCTAAAGCTGGAATGGCCCCGTTTCGATGTCTTCGTCAGCAATCTCCCCTACAGCGTTTCCACCCCTATCATATTCAAGCTTCTGGAGCATGACTTCCGCCGCGCGGTGGTGATGGTCCAACGGGAGTTCGCCGAGCGCATGGTGGCCACCCAGGGCACTCTGGACTACTCGCGGCTCTCGGTCAACGTGTATCACCGTTGCCACGCTGAGATCTTGGAGACCGTGCCACCTTCCCGTTTCCGTCCGCGGCCCAAGGTGGAGTCGGCGGTGGTGCTGCTCGAGCCCCGCCCCCCGCCTTTCGAGGTGGAGGACACCGGGCTCTTCAAGGAGGTGGTGGACCGTTGCTTCCAGCACCGCCGCAAGACCATCAGGTCAGCGCTCCGTTCCCATGGCCTCCTCCCCGATGACGAGGCCGGTGTCCCTTACCTTGATGAGAGGGCCGAGACCCTGTCGCCGGAGCAGCTCGGCGAGCTCGCCGATGCGCTGCACCGGCGATTAAAGAGTTAAATCATGGAAGGCTCATGTCCAGGGGATAGCATGCAAATCGGCATCGTGGGGAAACCCAACGTGGGAAAGTCCACATTCTTCTGCGCCGCGACCATGGCCGACGTGGAGATGGCCAACTACCCCTTCACAACCATAGAGGCCAACAAAGGAGTGGCCTACCTGCGCGCCCCCTGCCCCTGCAAGGAGCTGGGAGTCGAGTGCGAGCCGAACAACTCCGCCTGCGTCGACGGCGTCAGGCTTATCCCGGTGGAGCTGCTCGACGTCGCCGGCCTGGTCCCGGACGCCTGGCAAGGCAAAGGCCTGGGAAACCAGTTCCTCGATGACCTCCGCCAGGCCGACGCCCTCATCAACCTGGTGGACGCGTCCGGGTCGACCGACATCGAGGGCAACCCGGTCGACGTCGGCGCCAACGACCCGGTGGAGGACGTGGAGTTCCTGGAGAACGAGGTTGACCGCTGGATAGCGGGCATAATCGGCAAGGGATTCGACCGCATCGCCCGGCAGGCCCATCTGCAAGGAACGAAGATCGAGACGGCCCTGCATGAGAGGCTCACCGGCCTGGCGGTAAGCGAGGCACAGATACTGGGCGCTCTGCGCGAGATCAAGCCCCCGGCCAACCCCTTGGATTGGGGCGAAGATGTGATCCTGGCGCTGGCCTCGGCGGTGAGGCGGCACAGCAAGCCGATGCTGGTGGCGATGAACAAGGCCGACATCGCCCCGGTGGAGAACCTGGACCGCCTGTCCGCCAGCGGCAGGGACTGCGTGCCCACCATGGCGGAGTCGGAGCTGGCGCTGCGCCGCGCATCCAAGGCGGGGCTGCTCAAGTACCTGCCCGGCGACGATAAGTTCTCCATCGCCGAGAACTCCGGCCTCAACGAGGGTCAGAGGAAGGCCCTGGGATACATATCCCAGAACATGAATCGCTTCGGCGGCACCGGTGTCCAGACCTGTCTGGAGAGGGCCGCATACGGAATGCTCGACCTCATCGTTTGCTACCCGGTGGAGGACGAGGGGAAGCTGACAGACCATGACGGCCGTGTCCTCCCTGACGCCTTTCTGCTCCGCCGCGGAGCGAACGCCAAAGACCTGGCTTACAAGGTCCACAGCGACCTGGGCGACGGCTTCATCCGTGGCGTTAACGCGCGGAACAAGCGGGTGATCGGGCACGACCACCGCCTGGAGGATGGCGACATAATCAAGATAGTGTCGAGGAAGTGAAAATTATGGAGAGATGGGACGTCAGGCTGCTGAGCGCCTCCTACAAGCAGGAGGAGGAGTCGATCGTGCTGGAGCTATTCGGCAAGACCAGGGACGGCCGCTCCGCCACCGTGCTAGACCGCAGCGGCTTCCGCCCCTACTTCCATGTTATCGATGCCAGCACCGAGGTCAAAGAGGGGCTGCGCAAGGACCCAGAGGTGCTGGGGGTCGAGGAACTACGCCTCCTGCACAAGGGAAGGGAGCGCAATGCGACCAAGGTCAGCATAATGTACCCATACAAGGTCCCGGAGTACCGCAACAAGCTAAAATCCCGCTTCGAGGTCCTTGCGGCCGACATCCCCTTCCATCACCGCTACATCTACGACAAGGACATGGCCTCTTGCATCAGAGTCCAAGGCAATATTGTGAAAGGAGAGTATGGCACAGACATAGTAGTAGAAATGTCTTCTTTTGAGAACATCGAGCCTTTCAACCCACGTTTGAAGGTTCTCAGCTTCGACATCGAGAACTCCATAAGAGACGACACCCTCTACACTATCTGCTACCTGGTCGATAACGGCAATGGACTGGAATCCAGACCGGCCATATCCGGTACCGAGAGCGAGATAATCAACCGCTTCTCAGAGGTCATCAGGGACGAGGACCCTGATGTGATAAGCGGTTACAACATCGACAACTACGACATCCCCAAGATACTGGAGAGGGCCAAGGTCAACAAGATCGATTCCCTGCCCTGGGGAAGAGACTTCTCAGCGCCCCGGCAGGTGGGCAGCCGCTTCTGGAGAGTCAGAGGCAGACTGGTATTGGACGCCTGGTGGGCGGCCAAGAGGGAGCTGCATCCCAAACAGGAGACGTTGAACGCGGTCTCGATACTGGTCCTGGGGGAGCAGAAGCTGGACGTGGACCCGAAACAGATAGATCAGGAATGGGCGGAGAATCCGGAGAGGGTGATGACCTACTGCGCCAAGGACGCCGAGCTCTCACTGCGCATACTGCTGGCGGTGGAGTCCCTACGCAAAGGGATGGACCTGGCCGCGGTGTCGATGCTGCCAGTGGAGGACGTGCTCAGCTCGGGTTCGTCGCAGCTGATCGACTCCATCCTCATCCGCCGTGCCGACCGCGAGGGCGTCGCCGTGCCGTTGACCGGCGGGTTCCAGCGCAACGACCAGATCGAAGGCGGGTACGTGCACAGCATCGAGCCGGGGCTCTACCACTGGGTATGCGTGCTGGACTTCAAGTCCATGTACCCTTCGCTCATAATATCCAACAACATCTGCTTCACCACCCTCGACCGCGAGGGGGAGATCGTCAGCCCCAGCGGCGCCCGTTTCCTATCACCGGAGCGGCGGGAGGGGCTGCTGCCGGCCATCCTCCGCGAGCTCATGGACCGTCGCGAGGAGACCAAGGCGCTGGCGAAAAGGGCCTCCACCGAGGAGGAGAGACGCTACTACAGCGGCCTCCAGGAGGCGGTGAAGGTGCTGATGAATTCCGTTTACGGGGTGTTCGCCTCCTCCTTCTACCGCTTCACCGACCGCAGCATCGGCAGCAGCATAACAGCCTTCGCGCGGGAGACGGTGAAGAGCATCATCAAGGACCTCGAGGACGAGGGGATAACCGTCATCTACTCTGACACCGACTCGGTATTCATCCAGTCCCCCCATGGCGACCTGGAGGGCAGCAAATCGTTCGGTGAGGCGGTGGCCAAGCGCTACACCCGTGCCGGAGGGCAGCTGGAGTTCGAGAAGATCATGGAGCCCCTCTTCTCCCACGGAAAGAAGAAGCGCTATGTGGGCAGGGTGGTTTGGCCAGAGGAGAAGGAGATGCTGGTGCGCGGATACGAGATAAGGCGCACCGACACCTTCGACCTTCTCAGCGAGCTGCTAACCGGGGTTTTCGAGCGCATACTCGACGAGGACCAGGAGGGGGCTGTCAACCTGGCCAGGAAAGTGGTGCAGGAGACATTGGAGGGGAATGTCGACCTGGACAAACTGGTCATATCCCGCACCTGCAAGTCCTTCAGCAGCTATAAGGAGCCTTCGCGCATGGCCAATGTGCAGGCGGCACAGAAGATGATCGACCTCGGATACGAGTTCATCCCTGGGATGAAGGTCTCATGGATAGTGACCAACGCCAGCAAGGTGCCGCAGGAGGTGGAGCCGTACATACCGGGAAGGGCGTTCACCGCTCGCCCGGATTACAAGTACTACGCTGAAAGGCTTGCCCATGCCACCGCCCGTGTCACGGAGGTCTTCGGATGGAAGGAGAACGACCTCATGCTCGGCAGCCAGCAGTCCACACTCTTCGACGACTCCTTCGGCTCGTCGACGAAGCGCCCCGCCCCTAAGAGGCAGCCTCCCAAGCCGGAGAAGAAGGGCGGCCCATCGCTCCGCGATTTCATGTGAGGTCAGCCGCGGGCGTGGAAACGCTCGGTGGCGCGGGCGGCGTCCAGCATCCCCCAGAGCCAGATCACCAGCAGAACGAGCAAGGGCACCAGCAGAAGGACCCCCAGCACGGCCAGGACCACGGTGGCTGCGATGAGCATTATCCCAGTGTTACGGTCCTCGGCGTAGAGGTGCCCCAGCCCCGGCAGCATTATGGATAGCAGCACCGCGGCGGTGGCGCTCTTCACCGCCATTGGCCTGGAGCTGGTGGCGTGATGCCGCTCGGCCCCGCAATGGTGGCAGTAGCGGTCCTCGCGCTGCATAGCGTTGCCGCAGCGCGGGCAGGCGTCCCCGTTCCAACTTCCTTCCTGCATATCCTTCGACCTCGCTTCAAAGAATCTTTCCCTGCCTCACTCGTCATGGGCCTCTTCGGGGAAGTTTTGCCTCAACACCGCTCTCGACCCGTCGAGCATGCCGTATATCCACAATATGAAGTAGGGGAGGAACGCGATGCTTATCATGGCGGATATTACTGTGCTTATTCCGGTGACGTCGGTTTCCTTCAGGGTCCACCACAGCAGATAATAGGGCAGGGCCCCGAGTAGCACCGCCGTCATGATGAGGATCACCCCTTTGCTGTCCTCGCCGGCGTAGATGTGCCCCAGCCCTGGTATGAAGAAGGCGAGGGCGACCGCTATCGGCCGCCTTTTCATCCGCGGCGGCGATGAGCCTGCGGTGATCCGGTTGCGCTCCCCGCAGCGGGGGCACGCCCTCCTCCCGTTCGGGACGATTTGACCGCAGACGTCGCAGATGTTATCCATATCCTCTTCAGCCATCTCCTGTCATCCGCTCCCTTCTGCCGTGTCAGGTTGATGGTGCTGTTTGGATATAAATTATTGACATCCGATCCCTGTCCGCTAGGCAGGACGGAGCTGCATCGGCCAGCATTGTCCCGAACCATTCTTGCGCCTAGCGGGGGGCTTCCCTTCCGGCGGCAGCGGCGGCGTCGGCCACGCTGAAGGACCAGACCGTGATGTAGGGGAGGAAGGCAAGCACCGTCCTGGCGCCATCCCCTGCCCAGGACAGCGCTTGATGCCCGCTGACCGCCAGCACCCCGTGGGCCCATATCGAGAGCACGAGGGCGAACGCCGCCGCCGAGACGAGCCCCAGGCCCTTGATTGACCTCCCGACGAAGATCTGGCCGATCCCGGGGACCGCAGCTGAAAGCAGAGCTGCCGCCAGCGCCCTCCGGCGTTTCCGCGCATACCCGGGCCCCTCCCCTACTCGCAGCATGGGCCTTCCAGCGCTGGGAGGCGATAAATCCTTTTCCCGCCGGCGCATGTCAGGGGGCGTGCAGCAGGGGCTGTGCGGACAATCTTTAAATAGTCTGCAATGATGCGTCAAGGCTAGTGACGGGATCCGTCCCGTTGGAGATGTGCCCCCATGGCGGGGTGAATCCGTAAACGCCGGAGACGGCAGGTGATACCGATGGAGAACCAGTACGATGATGATGCCTCCCCTTCCGTTAAGGGGAAGAGCATGTACCAGTACATAGCCGATGCCTGGAAGAGACCGGGCGAGGGCTACATGAAGGAGCTCTCCCTGCAGAGGAGGGTCAAATGGAGGCGCGAGGAGAACTTCTGCCGGGTGGAGAGGCCCACCCGCCTTGACCGCGCCCGCAAGCTGGGATACAAGGCGAAGCAGGGCTTCGTGGTGGTCCGCGGACGCGTCCGCAAGGGCTCCATGCGCCGCCGCACGATCAAGGGCGGCCGCCGCGCCAAGCGCAAGGGCATGACCCGGATAACCACTGGCAAGAGCCTGCAGCGCATCTGTGAGGAGAGGGCGCAGAAGAGGTACCCCAACCTTGAGGTCATCAACTCCTACTGGGTAGGCCAGGACGGGAACTTCGAGTGGTACGAGATCATAATGGTGGACCCCCATCACCCGGTGATCAGGGCCGATCCGAAGATCAACTGGATCTACGGCGGCTCCCACAAGGGCAGGGTGTACCGCGGCAAGACCTCCGCCGGCAAGCGGGGCCGCGGCCTGCACAAGAAGGGCAAGGGCACCGAGAAGATACGCCCCTCCATAGGGGCGAACAAGAACCTCGGCAAGTGAGCCCAGGCCTAAACCATTTCTTCCAATCTTCTTACTATCTCTTTCTCATCCATCCCCACCAGCGGGAGGTAGAGCGGCACCGGGTGCCGCTGGGACCTGACCTTGTCCATGTCCTCCAAGCCTAGGCCCATCACCACCCCCAGCATGTCCTCCTTGAGGGCGCCCTCCACGCTGCCCTGCGTCGTCCTCAGCTCCGGGTCGTAGCGCTGCAGCAGCGGGTGCGCCTCCCCGAGAACGATGGCGCGGCAGCCCCTCTTCATCATCATCCACGCCGCCAGGGCGTCCCGGTCCCCGTCGACGACCGCCAGGACCTTGCCCTGACTCCCCATGGGGAGGCCTCCTGGGCCGTCAAGGTAGCTGTCGAAGAGGAAGGCCCGCGGCCCCCGCACCTCAACGTAGAGCTCGAAATCGGGGTTGTTGAGATCGACCGTGACATCAAGGTCTTGATTCGCCAGCATCACCGCGGAGCCGGCCTCGCGGCCGACGTCCATGGAGCTGTAGGGATGGCTGCCCTCGCGGCGGGGCCTCACCGCGAAGGACTGCCCCCTCTCCAAGCGGCCGCGGGAGTACTCGGCCGCCTTCGACATGATCTCCCTGAGGTCGCTGGAGCAGCTCTCGGCGATGCTCACCGACGCCACGCCGAACACCCTCCGCAACGCCCTCACCGCGGCGCTGGTGTCGTCCGCCTCCACGTAGAACCTGCCCTCGTCGTAATGGAGCAGGGCCTCTACGCCGCCATGGGCCAGGGCGGAGAGCATGTTGTCGCGGAGCAGGTTCTCGAAGCGGCGGCGCACCATCCGGCTCTTCAGGCCCAGCTCGGCGTAGCGCACCAGGATGACACTCATCGCCACGGTAATCCCCTCCCGCTTATAAACGGTTTCATCTTGGCGGGAACGATGGAGAAGTATGGTGCAGGGGAAGGGATTCGAACCCTCGAACGTCTGCACGACTAGACCCTGAATCTAGCACCTTTGGCCAGGCTCGGTAACCCCTGCGTTAGGACGCTGAATCACCTTATTGTACAAAAAACTTGGCAATAAAAAGGGTTGCCGGGGCCGAGGCCCCGATGGAAGAAGATGAGGGTTCGGGCCTTCAGGCCTTCATGATCTTCATCCAGCCGCCGCTCTCGTAGATGGCCAGGCCTCTCCTCATTAGAGCGTCCTGGAACTCCTCCCAGCTGATGAGCTCGAGCCTGTCGTTGTTGCCCTTCGTGAACTGGACCCCGTCAGTGCCCTTTACGCGGCCGGGCTTGAGACCCTTGTTCTCGGCGATCTGCCTAGCTTTTATTATGCTTATTTTCTCCATAACCATTTCCTATCCCTCCTGCTCATCCATACCTGTCCAGTATGGTTATGTTGCTATTTCAGTGTCGAATATATATATTTTTGCCAAAAAAACCCTTGTCCAGACCGTTTTTGATATATAAACGTTATTAATAACGGACCTTTAGAGCCAGCACCTTAAGGTACCTCGCAGCCCCGTTGCAGTCGGGAAATAGGAAGAAAGATAACTCACCGAGGGCATGCCCCTGCGATTGAAATGTCGCTGTTCGGCTCATCCGGGATTAGAGGCAAGGTGGGGGAGCTAATCACCCCTGAGCTGGTGATGTCCATAGGCGCCTCGGTGGGCGCCTTGAACGAGAGGATAGTCATCGCCAAGGACACCCGCACCTCGGGCGACATGATGGTCAGCGCCCTGGTGGCGGGCATATGCTCGGTGGGCTCTGACGCCTATTTGGCGGGAGTGCTTCCCACTCCCACCCTCGCCCGCGCCGCGGCGGGCTACGACGCCGGGCTGATGGTCACCGCCTCGCACAACCCCGCGGAGTACAATGGCGTCAAGATGTGGAACCCCGACGGCTCCGCCTTCGACCCCGAGCAGACGTCCATGGTCGAGCGCCGCATCATCGATTCCGATTTCATCACCCGGCCCTATGACATGCTGGGAGGAATGCACCGCCATGAGGGCGCCCTCGAGGAGCACCGCGAGGCGGTGGCATCGCTGCTGAGCTGCGACTGCGATGTGGTGCTGGACTGCGCCTCTGGACCAACATCGCTGATCACCCCCGGCCTCCTTGGCGACATGGGGGGCAGGGTGCTGACCCTCAATTGCCAGATGGACGGGCGCTTCCCGGGCAGGATGCCGGAGCCCACCGAGGAGAACCTCCAGGACCTCATCGCGCTGGTGAGGTCCCATGGGGGCATAGGCCTGGCGCACGACGGCGACGGCGACCGGGCCGTGGCCGTGGACGAGAAGGGCCGCTACCTGGGAGGCGACGTGCTCTTGGCGATGTTCGTAGACCATCTGAGGCCGGATAAGGTGGCGGTCCCAATGGACGCCTCCCTCGTCATCGAGGACATGGTCGGGGAGGTCGTGCGGACCCGGGTGGGCGACGTGTACATATCGGACGCCATGAAGAAGCATGGCATCCCCTTCGGCGGCGAGCCCTCGGGGACCTTCGTCTTCGCCGGCCAGGGCTACTGCCCGGACGGCGTCTACGCGGCCGCCCTCATCGCCAGCATGGCCTCCGAGGGCCCCCTCTGCGAGCGCGTCGACTCCCTGCCCTCCTATCCCATGGAGAAGATGAAGTACCGCTACGAGAAGGCGAGGGGGGCCATAGAGGCCGCCCTGGAGGAGGAGGTGTGCTCCCTGGAGTGCGAGGACGTCGTCACCATCGACGGTTTCCGCGTCAACCTCGGCGACGCCTGGTTCCTGATACGTTTCTCGGGGACGGAGCCCATCATCAGGCTCGCCGCCGAGGCGCGTGACGAGGGGAGGCTCAAGGAGACGGTGGAGATGGCCGAAGCGCTGTTGCAGAGGTGCCTGTCATGAAGGCCTTGGTGCTGGCCGCCGGCGAGGGGACCCGCTTGCGGCCTTTGACCAGCAACACCCCCAAACCGCTGCTCACGGTGGCCGGGAAGCCGTTCCTCACCCACACCATCGACGCCCTCAGAGGCGCGGGGGTGGAGGAGGTGGTCATAGTAACCGGATTCCGCGGCGACCGCATACGCTCCCATTACCGCAACGGCGAGGGGACGGGGGTGAGCATCAAGTACCTGGAGCAGAAGGAGAGGCGGGGCACCGCCCACGCCATCGGCATGGCCGAGGGGATGATGGACGGGCCCTTCTTCTGCCTGGCCGGGGACGTTCTGGTGGACAGGGAAGACCTGCTTGCCATGAAAGGCCGCTACGAGGCCGGGGGGACGAACGTCCTCGCTGCCGCGAGCGTGGAGGACCCTTCCCGCTTCGGCGTAATCGAGGCCGAGGAGGGTCGGATGCTGCGCATCGTCGAGAAGCCGGAGAGCCCCAGCAGCGGGCTGATAAACGCCTCCATATACCTTTTGGACCTGGGGATATTCCCCCGCATAAGGGAGACGGAGCTCTCCGCCCGCGGCGAGTACGAGATCACCGACTCGCTGTCGGCCATGGCCGCCGGCGAGGGGGTGGAGGTGCATCAGCTCCTCGGCCCTTGGATCGACGTCGGCCAGGCCTGGGACCTGCTCAACGCCAACGAGCACCTGATGTCATCGCAGGAGCGGCGCATAGAGGGCGAGGTCGAGGAGGGGGCGACGATCATCGGCGACGTGGTGGTGGAGGAGGGCGCCCGCATCCGCAGCGGCAGCTACATCGAAGGCCCTGCCTACATATCAACAGGCTGCGACATCGGCCCCAACTGCTACATCAGAGCAAGCACCTCGCTGGGGCCGGGTTGCCGCGTCGGCAACGCCTCCGAGGTGAAGAACAGCGTCATCATGGCCGGCACCAAGATCCCGCACCACAACTACGTGGGCGACAGCGTGATCGGCGAGCGCTGCAACCTCGGCTCCGGGACGAAGGTCGCCAACCTGCGCTTCGACCACCGCAGCATCAGGGTCATGGGCAAGGACGGCTTCATCGACAGCGGCCGCCGCAAGCTCGGGGTGATCATGGGGGATGACGTGGAGACCGGCATCAACTCCATGATACTGCCGGGCACGGTGGTGTTCGAGAAGGCGGTCATCGGCGCCGGGGCCAAGGCCTTCGGCATGCTCGGACCGGGATCGAAGGTGATCTAGACCAGGTCAACGTCCACAGGCCTGCCCGAGCTGTCATATGCGCGCCAGCTTCCATCGTCGTAAGGCAGGCAGGTGATGATGTGCACCCCGCCCATGGAGTTGAAGAAGCCTATGTCGGCGTCGGAGGGCTCGTTGCTGTGGCTGGGATGGGAGTGGGCCGAGCCCGCCACCCCGTAAGATATCGGGGCCATGTTCACGTCCAGAATGCCGTGGCTCTCGCCGCTCAGCGTGCCGGGCAGCAACAGCAGCTCGCATATCACCCCCTCCTCCGCCCGCAGCAGGCAGAGGAACTCGTTGGGCAGGCTGTAGCGGGCGGACTCGTTGATGGCCTCGATGACCTCGCGCTCGATGGCCCACTTCCTCATAGCGAACCTACCAGCTTCTCCTGCATCCGGGCGTAGAAGTTGTCCTCGAAGCGTAGGAAGCGCCCGTAGTTCTTGGAGAGGGAGAACTCCACGCTGCTCTTGCCCCGCATATGGTACTCCCGTTGCCCGTCGATCACCAGCAGGCAGCCCTTGTCCATGAGCAGCTCCACCTTGATGCGGGCGCTGGTGGGCACCACCATCGGCCGGGCGGCGAACTTGAAGGGGGCCATGGGCACGAATACGAAGGCGTTCACGTGCGGGTCGATTATCGGGGAGCCGACGCTCATGGCGTAGCAGGTGGAGCCGGTGGGGGTGGAGACTATGACGCCGTCGGCGCGCAGCTCGGTGGCCACCTGCTCGTCGACCTTGATGCGGAAATGGCGTATCTTCGCCACCGCGTCGCTGTGGATCACCGCCTCGTTCATGGCGTCGGCCAGCCTCTTGCCCTCGTAGTCAGTGCGCAGCTTGAAGCGCTTCTCGATGAAGTACTCGCCCTTGAGCACCTTCCCCATCGCCTCCGGTATCTCGTCGTGGGCGACCTCGGCGAGGAAACCGACCGTGCCCGCGTTGACGCCGAGGATTATGGCGTCGTTCTTCTGCATCGCCCGCAGAATCGTCCCGTCGCCGCCCACGGTCACCAGCAGGTCCACCTGCATCTCGTCCAGGGGCTCGCCCTCCATCCCCATGGCCTCGGCGGTGCTGCTCTCCAGCACCACCTCCTCGCCCTCAAGGGAGTCCAGGACCTGGCGCGTGACCGCGGTGGAGTCGTCGATGCTCAGGTTGGTGTAGACGCCGTACCTCAGAGCAGCACCTCCTTCAGGCTGCTGTCGCCGACGGCGAGGAAGTTCTGCCTGGCGGCGATGTCGAAGGGCATGTCCATGAGCTCCCCCGAAAGGTCGAAGACCTCTCCCCCCGCCTCGCGGAGAATCAGATGGCTGGCGGCGATGTCGATTACCCTGATCCTCTTGGAGGGGTCCTCCGAGTTCATCATGAACCCGTCGGCCGCTCCGTCGGCCACCAGGCACATCTCTATCGATGCGCAGCCGTAGGCGCGGGTGCGGCGGCAGCCCTTGAGCAGCTTGAAGGTGTCCGGATGGGCACCGCAGCCGAGGTAGAGCATCATCGTCAGCTCATCGGGGTCGGAATGCTGGCGGGCGCGCATGCGCCGGCCGTTGTGGTACGAGCCCTGGCCCTTGACGGCGCTGTAGACGTCGTCGGTAACGAGGTTGCGGATGTAGGCGTACTCCACATCGCGGAGGCTCTCCCTACCCACCGCCAACGACACGGTGTACAAAGGAACACCCATGATGGAGTTGTGGGTGCCGTCGATGGGGTCGATCACCAGGGTGCGGTCGTGGCCCCGGTCCACGAACCCTATCTCCTCGCTGAGCACGTTCAGGGGGGCGTCCCTCTCCTCCAGGAGGCTCAGCGCCACGTTCTCGGCGCACTTGTCGATCTGCGTGGTCGGCGTCCCGTCGGCGCCTAGGCATATCTCCCTGCCGCGCTCGACCGCGTCAGGCATGCCGCGGGCGATGTCGCGTATGAGGACCGAGAGTTCCTCCAAAAGCTCCATCATCCTCCGTCAATTGTAATGGGCCCTATAATTGGCTTGTGTTACGGCTGAAAAAGTATTATCCTACCATATGCATAGGAAGCGGTCGGAGATGAAAAGGGTCCTCAGCCTATCGGACAGCGAGGCCGCCGAGTCGGAAGCGGCCGGCGGCAAGGGCCGCAACCTGGCGGTCATGACGGCCGCCGGCCTCCCCGTGCCCGAGGGCAGCGTGGTAACCGTCGCCGCTTACCGCGAGTTCCTGGCTCGTAGCGGCATCGGTCCGCGCATTGAGTCCGCCCTTGAAGGCCTTGATTTCAGCGATCGCGCCCGCCTGCGGGAGGCGGCCGAGGAGATACAGGCGATGTTCGCCTCCGCTGAGCTGCCTGAAGACCTGCGCAGGGAGATGGAGGCTTCTACAGAGGGGCCGTTGGCGGTGCGCTCCTCGGCGATGGCCGAGGACATGCCAGAGGCCAGCTTCGCCGGCCAGCAGGACTCGTTCCTCAGTGTTCCGGCGGAGGAGGCCGCCGATATGGCCAAGCGGTGCTGGGCCTCATATTGGAACGAGCGGGCCATCGCTTACCGCCACGACGCACGAGTGCCGCATCACGAAGGGGGGATGGCGGTTGTCCTGCAGCGGATGGTGGACGCCCGCTGCGCGGGGATAATGTTCACTGTGGACCCGGTGAGCGGCGAGGACCGCACCGTGATCGAGGCGGTGCGCGGACTGGGGGACGGTCTGGCCGCGGGCAGTGTCGCGCCCGAGCGCTACCACATCGGCTGGGACGGGGCCGTTTCCGGGGACGGAAGCGTGCTCAGCGATGATGAGGCCGCCGGCCTTGCCGCCCTGGGCAGGCGGCTGGAAGAGCTCCTGGGCGGGCCCCAGGATGTTGAATGGGCCATCGATGGCCAAGGGGCCTGGCTGCTGCAGTCCCGGCCGGTCACCACGGTGGCCGAGGACGACGGCATACTATGGACCAGGGCCTACGGCGACGAGGACTGGGCCGATGCCACCACCCCTTTGTTCTTCTCGGTGATGGGTCCGATGCTCACCGAGTACGTGAACCACGAGGGGGCCCGCATAATGGGCTACCGGGAGATCGAGGACTCTCCCCTGCTGCGCCTGCACCGATCGCACATTTACTTCAACACCTGGGTGCTGGAGCAGGCGTTCAGCTACTACCCGCGCTACGCCCGTTCCCAGGAGCTTCTCAACTACTACCCGGAGGGCGAGAGGGAGAGGATATCGCGTTCCCCCTCGCGCACCGGCAGGGCGCTGATGTCCCAGCTGCTGGTGGCCGTCCGTGACCCCGATGGCATGCTCTCCCGCACCGACGGCGCATACCGCCGCTGGGCCAAGGATTTCATGGCCCTCTGCTCCCGCTTCGACCGCCTCGAGCTCTCCGCCATGGGCTACGAGGAGCTGCGGGGGGCCTACCGGCAGGTGGAGGAGGCTGCAATAGGCCATTATCGCCTGATACGCTACGGCATGGTGAGCCACTCCATCGCCTCCAACATGATGCTCCGCCACCTGCTGCGCAGCTGGCTTGACGATGCTAGCGGCAGCCTCTACTCGAAGCTGATGTCCGGGCTGCCCGGCAACCGCACCCTGGAGACCAACATCGCGCTCTCCCGGCTGGCACGGAAGGCGGCCAAGGACCGCCATGTGGCCTACGCGCTGCGCAACAATGACAACCGCGCCTTCATGGAGCTGATGGAGAGCGACCCTATGCTCGACCGCTTCCGCGACCATCTGGACGAGTTCCTCTTCGACTACGGGCACCGCGGCCATACCCGGGAGATCCTCTACCCCCGTTGGGCCGAGGACCCAGGGATGGTGCTGGACGTGCTGAGGGTGCTGATGGACTCCGGCAGCGACCTGGCGGCGGTGGAGAAGGAGCGCGAGAAGGAGAGGCTCGAGGCCGAGCGGCAGGTGCTGGGCATGGTTAGTGGTATGAAGGGCGGGGCCCTGAAGGCGTTCCTATTCCGCAAGGTCCTAAAGCTGGCGCAGACCTATCTGCTCTTCCGCGAGAACCAGCGCTTCTACCTGGACCACATCCTCTTCCGGCAACGGCTGGTGCTGATGGAGTACGGGCGGCGCCTACATTCCGAGGGGTTCCTGGACGAGAAAGAGGACGTCTTCTTCCTTCATCTGGAGGAGCTGTTCTCCCTGCCGGGGGAGGACATGGGGCGGCGCATCGCCTCCCGCCGCCGGGACTTCATGCGCCACCGCGACACGCTGCCGCCGAAGTTCCTGCGGGGACGGGCGGAGTTCGATGACACCGTTTCCGAGATCGAGGGAGGGAAGAGAGTGCAGGGCAGCGCCTCCAGCCCGGGCGTGTTCCGCGGCCGGGCGAGGGTGGTGGAATCGGTGGCCGACCTGGCGGCGGTGGAGAAGGGCGACGTCCTGGTGGCCTCGAACACCGACCCGGGATGGACAGCGGTCTTCCACCGGCTCGGCGGCCTGGTGACCGAGACCGGGGGCATACTGTCGCACGGCGCTGTGGTGTCGCGGGAGTACGGCATACCGGCAGTCACCGCGGTCAAGTCTGCCACCAGGATGATCCGCGACGGTCAGATGCTGACGGTCGACGGCAACGAGGGCGTAATAGTGCTGGAGGAATGATATGAACGGATTCGAGCCCCGCGAGCCGGGGGAACATGAGGACTGGAGCGAGAGCCTGTATTTCAACTTCCACGACCGCGAGGCGGATCTGACGGCGTTCATGCGCATCGGCATGCGGCCCAACCGCGGCTCCAAGGAGGCCTTCCTCTTCATGATGTCGCCGGACATGGTCTGCGGCATGAGGGCGGGCGGCGCCGGAGGGGGCCTTGAGGCCGGAGGCCTCTCGTTCAGGCCGGAGGGCGAGGGTTGGAGGCTGACCTTCAGCGGTCAGCTGGCAAGCGTTACCGAGGACGGCCCCATACCCATTGACGCCGAGATGGACGTGCTGTGGACGCCATTAAACGAGGAGTTCGACTATCGGCGCTGCGTCTCCGCTGAGGGCGAGAGGCTTGCCGCTGCGGTGGCAACCGAGCACCGGGAGCAGTACGGAGAGGCGGTGGGCAAGGTGTCGCTCGGCGGGGGGTCAAGGAGGGTTCGTGGCCTGGGCGAGAGGGACCACAGCTGGGGCGTCCGGGACTGGAACGCCCCGAAGGAATGGATGTGGATAAACTGCCAGCTCGACCGCAGGACTGCCTTCAACCTCACCCGCCTGGTGGTGGACGAGGGAGAGGTCGTGGCAGGCTTCGTGCACCGCGACGGCCGCAGCCTGGCGGTACGCCGCGCCACGGTGGAGACCAGGTACAACGCTAAAGGGGGTCCGCAGTCATTCGAGATCGACATCGCCGATGAGGAGGGGAAACGGCACCTGATATCCGGCAGCGTTCTGCGCGAGGCGGTGCTGCCCTTCGAGAAGGACGGGGCGCGCAGCCTGCTATTCGAGACCCTGGCTGAGTATGACTGGCGTGGTAAGAAGGGTTATGGTATCGCCGAGTACCTTCTGCGTCTTTGAGCGATACGATTTTGGGCCTGGCGGCCGAGACGGCCCCGGGGGCCTCCCTCTGCGGCCATGGCCATGCAGGCCGCCTCAACCTCCTGAAGGCATCTTGGGCCGCGACGGGCGATGGAGGTCAGAGCCCAAAGCAGCGATTTCCTCACCAGCGGGCGTGGATCATCGGCCGCCCGAGCCACAAGCTCCAGCATGGCGATGAACTCATCGTCCCTTTCCTCCCCCTTGAGGGACACCGCTGCCGATGCCAGCAGCGCGAAGGCGGCGCGACGGCCGAACTCGTCCTCACGGTCGGCCCATTCGCGGGAAAGGTCCAGGGCTGAGGGGCGGTGGCGGAGTAAGTTCATGCAGAGCTGGTCGCAGCTGTCCCAATCCCGCAGGTAAGCCACCCAACGTTCTATCGTCCCCTTGCCTATATCGACTGGGGCGATCATGGTCGCCAGGATGCGGGCTTCTCGCAGCCCCTCATTCCAGGGCTCCTCCGCGAGACTGGGGTCTTTGTCCAACTTCGATGCCATGCGGCGGAGGTCTCTTATGCTGATCCCAAGGGCATTACTGGAGTCTATGCCGTAATGAGCCATACCCTTTAACGAACTCGGTGATGCCATGGAGCGAAGCTCCCTCATCAACTCCTCTTTGACACTCATGTCTGATATCCTTATATGGAAGGCCACCATGCATAAAGCATGCGCGTCAGCGAGGGGCTCCAGGAGAGGCTGATGGGGCGGGAAGGGCGCATCCTCACCCGCTCCCTTAACCCTGGCCAGAGAGTTTACGGCGAGCGTCTCCACCACCATGGGGACGCAGAGTGGAGGGAGTGGTCCCTGCAGCGCAGCAAGCCCGCCGCCTATCTGGCACTGGGCGGCGATCTGCCGCTGCGGCGCGACGATCGCCTACTATATCTGGGAGCGGCGAGCGGCACCACCGCGTCCCACTTCTCCGACATCCTCGACCTTGGTACCATTTATTGCGTGGAGGTATCGCCCCGCTCTTTCCGAGACCTGGTCACCGTCTGCGGACGGCGCCGCAACATGATCCCGGTGATGGGCGACGCCGGCAGGCCCCAAGACCTGGCCTTCGCCGTTGAAGGGGCCACTGCGGTCTACCAGGACGTCGCACAGAAGGGCCAGGCTTCCATGCTGGCGGAGAATATGCGGGCCTTCGGCGCCGAGCGGGGCATGCTTGCCCTGAAGTCACGCTCCGAGGACGTCACCGCCGCTCCCGCCAGCATTCTGGAGCGTGCCGTCGCCAAGCTGGAGTCGGAGGGACTCACGGTCGTGGACGCCCGCATGCTCGAGCCCTACGAGAAGGACCACGCCATGGTGGTGGTGCGCGCATGAGCACGGTCTATTGCGTGGGGATACGTGACGGCGAGTTCCTGATGATACGTAATCCCCGCCGCGGATGGGAGATGCCAGGCGGCCGCATCGAGGAGGGAGAGTCCATACGCGATGCCGCCCGCCGCGAGTTCGAGGAGGAGTGCGGCCTTGAGCTCAAGGTCAAGGGCTGCCGCCCCATATTCGACAGCAACGTCTGCGCTGGCGAGGTCGGCGCCACACTTGGTAAGGGGGAGATGGAGCATCGGTTCTTCCGAGACCTCCCCCATCCTTTGGCGTTCCCCCGTGACGAGTACGAGGAGGTGCTGCGTTGGGCGTACTCTTTGATGGGTCTCGAACAACCTTTATAAACGGTCATAAAAATCACCGGGAGAGGACTTGAGAAATGGCGTCCGTCCGTATCGAGAACGTGGTATCCTCCACCGCCCTGGCAAAGAGCCTGGACCTTCAATCCATATCCCTGAGCATGGAGAACGCGGACTATGACCCCGAGCGCTTTCCTGGCCTGATCTACCGCATCAAGGACCCCAAGACAGCCATACTGCTGTTCCGCAGCGGCAAGGCGGTCTGCACCGGCGCCAAGGACATGAAGCAGGCGCATGATGCCATAGCCTACGTCTCCGCCCGCCTGAGGGAGCAGAAGGTGGACGTCTATGATAGGCCGGAGATAGAGGTGCAGAACATGGTGGCATCCTCCGACCTCGGCCGTGAGATCAACCTCAACGCCCTCGCAATCACTCTGGGCCTGGAGAAGGTGGAGTACGAGCCGGAGCAGTTCCCCGGCCTGGTCTATCGCATGGACTCTCCCAAGGTGGTCCTTCTGCTATTCAGCTCCGGCAAGCTGGTCTGCACCGGGGCCAAATCTGTCTCCGATGTGGAGAAGGCGGTGGACACCATCGCCGCCGACCTGCGGGGCGCGGGCCTAATCTGAGCTCAATCATCAGCGCC
>PUJZ01000058.1 GCA_003550345.1 Methanomassiliicoccaceae archaeon | reverse complement strand
TGGTGGAGGACGACGGCATCGGCGTGGAAGAGCGCATGAAGGAGCGCATCTTCGACCGGGACGTGGGCGACAACACCGGCCTGGGGCTTTTCCTGGCCAGGGAGATATTGGCGTCAACCGGCCTGAAGCTGAGCGAGGAGGGGGTCCCCGGGGAGGGCGCCAGGTTCGTCATCCGCGCCCCGCCCGAGAACTTCCAGCCGGCAACCAGCCAGGACCAGTACCGCTTGTGAAGGCGAAATTGATATAACGTTCAGTAGATGACGGGCGGATGTTGATCCGCGCGGAGTCGGTCACCAAGTCATTCGGCCCTGTCAAGGTCCTCAGGAGAGCGGACCTGCAGATCAACCGCGGGGACAGCATCGGGCTCATAGGGGTCAACGGCGCGGGGAAGAGCACCTTCGTCAAGATACTGATGGGCGAGATGCCCCCTGACACGGGCGAGATGCAGCGTCACACCGGCCGCATCGGCTACCTCTCCCAGTTCCCCGAGGGCGGCGATTCCAGCGTGAGCACGGTCCTGGGGAGGCCATACGGGGCTTTGGAATCCGCCCGCCAGCGCATGCTCGAGCTTGAGGCCGCGATGGCCTCGGGCGAGGACATAGACTGGAACGAAATCACCGCCGAGTACGCCGCCCTGGAGGGTGAGGTCTCCCGCAGCGGGGCCGAGGACCGCCGCAAACAGGTGGCGGCGCTGGAGGAGGTCGGGCTCTCCGAGGCCTTCATGGAGCGGCCGATGGGCGAGCTCAGCGGCGGGGAGCGCACCAAGGTCGCCCTCGCCCGGGTGCTGGTGCAGGCAGAGGACTGCGACATACTCTTCCTTGACGAGCCCACCTCGCACCTCGACGTGGACACCGTGGAGTGGCTGGAGGATTACCTGCTGCGCATCGCCTGCGCGGTGGTCGTCATCAGCCATGACCGCTACTTCCTGGACAAGGTGGTCACCCGGGTCGTCGAGATAGAGGAGGGCTTCACGCGCGAGTACCGGGGCAACTACAGCTCCTTCATCAAGAAGAAGATGGTCGACATAGAGAGGCTGGAGAAGGAGAGCCAACGTTCGCGGCGGGAGAAGACCAGGCAGGAGAGGATAGCCGAGGAGCAGCACCGCGCCAACCCCTACCTCTCCCTGCACAAGACCAGGCGCAGGATGGCGGAGCGCATCGACGTCCCTGAAGCCCCCCATAAGGCCCAAGAGATCAGGGTGAGGATCCAGGCGGCGGACAAGTCGGGCAAGAACGTGCTGAGGGCCCAAGGGCTGTCCGTCAGCCTGGGCGGCAGGGCGCTGCTCAGCGGCGTGGACATGGACGTGCACAAGGGGGACAAGATAGGCATATTCGGCGCCAACGGCGAGGGCAAGAGCACGTTGGTGAAGGCGCTTGTGGGGGAGCTCCCCTGCGAGGGGGAGCTGTGGAGGGCCCCGGGGGCGAAAATCGTCTATTTCTCGCAGACGCACGATGCCCTGGACCTGAAGCTGAGCGCCGAGGAGCAGCTCCTCATGGCACTGGGGCAGGAGCGCAAGGCCGATGCCCGGGGAATGCTGGCGCGCATGCTCCTCTTCGGGGACGCGGTGGAGCGCCCCCTGGGCACGCTGTCGGGGGGCGAGAGGGTGAGGGTGGCCCTGGCCCTTCTCCTGCTGAAGGAGAGCAACCTCCTCGTGCTGGACGAGCCGACCAATTATCTCGACATACCCTCCCGCCATGCGGTGGAGATGGCATTCAACGATTACGGGGGCAGCATGATGGTGGTCACCCATGACCGATATCTCCTCGACACCGTATGCAACCGCGTCGCCGAGGTCAAGGACGGGGGGGTGCGGATCTTCAACGGCACATTCTCCGAGATGCGGGGGCGGCGCCCGGTGGAGGAGATAGTCCAGGACGCCGACGAGTACCGGGTCCTGTCCTCCTTCACCAACTGGGCCACCAAGCGGCGCCATGTCCAGGGCGACCGGGTGCTCATCGCCCCCGCCGAGCTCAAGAGCTTCCAATGGGCGCTCGACAACAACAAGCTGAAGAGGACCGGCGGCCGGCAGCGCAAGAAGGTGCGCGTGAGCGATGAGAGAAAGGAAGAACAGTAAGTGGTTTGCCGCTCACAGGGCGTCGATGACTGCCTTGGTGAAGCTCTCGGTATCGCCCTTGCCGCCCATGTCGGGCGTGAGGGCGTCCTCGTCGGCCAGGGCGGCGTAGACCGCCTCCCTCATCCGGGAGCCGTCGTCGGGGAGCCTCATATGGTCCAGCATCAGGGCGGCGGAGAGCATCATGCCGGAGGGGTTGGCTATGCCCTTGCCAGCTATCTCCGGAGCGCTGCCGTGGGCGGCCTCGAAGACCGCTATGTTGTCGCCGATGTTGGCTCCGGGCATCACCGCCAGGCCGCCGACGAGTCCGGCGACCAGGTCGGTCACGATGTCGCCGTAGAGGTTCTGGGCGACGATGACGTCGAACTGCTGGGGGTTCACCACCAGCTGGTAGCACGCATTGTCCACCAGCATCTGCTGGAAGTCGATGCCGCTGTAGGTCTTGGAGACGTTCTCCACCGTGCGCAGGAAGAGGCCGTCCCCCATCTTGAGGATGTTCGCCTTGTGCAGGGCGGTCACCTTCTTGCGGCCCAGGCGGGCGGCGAGCTCGAAGGCGTGGCGTCCGATGCGGCGGCAGGCGCTCTCTGTTGTGAGCTTTATGCTCTCCACGACGCCCTGCGCCGCCTCCCTCTCGAAGCCGACGTACAGCCCCTCGGTGTTCTCCCGCACCACGATCAGGTCCACGTTGTCATGCATCCCCCTGACTCCGGGGATGGAGCGGGCGTAGCGCACGTTGGCATAGAGGTTCAGGCGCTCGCGGATGATGTTGTTCACGCTGCGGTACCCCTTCCCCATCGGAGTGCTTATGGGCCCCTTGAGGACCACACCGCACTCCCAGGCCAATGGGAAGAACTTGGGCGAGAGCGGCCGGCCGTACTCCTCCATGGTCTTCATTCCGGCCTCGACGACCTGCCATTCGATCTCCGTGCCCATCGCTTCGATGACTTTTAGGGTGGCGTCGGTTATCTCCGGCCCCACGCCGTCACCGGGAACTAGCACTGCGCTCTTCATGGCCATCAGCCCTCCTCGTTCTCAACGACGTTGGTCCCGTCCTTGTAGTCCTGGTAGAGATAGAAGAGCTCGTTGGCGCTGAGGCTCCTCTTCAGGCTGACCGAGGCCGACCTCACCCTGGTCAGCAGGATGGAGGCGGTGTGGTCATCCACGCGTATGCCCTTGTCGCTGAGGGCGGAGATGATGGTGCTCTTCCCGGAATGCTTTCCGATGATTATCTTCCGCGTCTGCCCCACCTCCTCTGGCGAATAGGGCTCGTAGTTGCTCAGGTACTTGATCACCCCATCGGTGTGGATGCCGGCCTCGTGGGCGAAGCAGTTGTCGCCGACGATGGGCTTCCAGGGGGGGATCTCGCGCGCCGAGGCCTTGGCCACGAACTCGGCCACCTCCTTGAGCCTCTCGGTCTCGATGCCGGTGTGGATCTTCAGAAGGTGCTTGCAGGCCATGACGATCTCCTCCAAGGGGGTGTTCCCCGTCCTCTCGCCGATGCCCATCACCGTGGTGCTGACGAACTTGGCGCCGGCCTTGATGCCCGCCACGGCGTTGGCGGTGGCCATGCCGAAGTCGTTGTGGGTGTGCATCTCCACGTCCACGTCCACGTTGTCCACTATCCTCTTCACGTTCTGGTAGGCGGAGAAGGGCTCGTCGATACCGATGGTGTCGCAGTACCTGATGCGGTGGGCCCCCGCATCGGCGGCGGTCTTGGCGAACTCTATCATGAACTCGGGGTCGGCCCGGGAGGCGTCCTCGCCGTTGCATGAGATGTAGAGACCATGGTCAGAGGCGTACTCCACCGACTCCTGCACCCTGTCCAGCACCCACTCTCTCGATTTGCGCAGCTTGTGCTCGATGTGTATGTCGGAAGCGGACATCGATATGGCAACCGAGTCCACGTCGCAGTCGATGCTGTGCTCGATGTCCTCGAGCGAGGCGCGGTTCCAGCCGAGGATGGAGGCGTTGAGCCCCATCTGCGCGATCTTGCGGATGGCCTTCTTCTCATCACCCCCCATGGCAGGTATGCCCGATTCTATCTGCTGGATCCCCAGCTCGTCAAGGAGCTTGGCGATCCTCAGCTTCTCTATGTTGGCGAATACTATGCCTGCGGCCTGCTCACCATCGCGCAAGGTGGTGTCGCAGAATATGACAGGGTTGTTGAGCTTGGCCAAGACCAAAGATATGTCCTTCATGAGTCGTCCTCCATCGATTTCCGTGTCGCGGTTCTGGAAACAGGTAAGCTGGCCCGCAGGCCGTGTGACAATAACGTTGTTTGTCAGACAATATTCACACATCTCATATATGAAACCATAAAAAATCTTTTCGCAGGGTTCCGATTGTTCGGTTCAGACCGAGAAGCGCAGCAGGGCCGCCAGCCCGGTTATGGCATCCAGCTCCCTTCCGGCGTCATGATGCTCGGAGACCACCACCACGTCTCCGCCCTGGGCCTCGACGTCCCTGATTATGCGGTCGCAGTCCTCGCGGCGCAGCAACGAGTCCAGCACCAGCAGCGTCTCCACCGCCCCCGCGGCGGCGGCGTCGGCCACCTCCTTGGGCCCGTAGGCCACCAGGCCGTCGGTGGCTATCCTCTCCAGCGCCTTCTCCACCAGCTCCACCTCCATCGCCACCCGCGAATCGCGCAGAACCTCCGCCCCCAGCCCCCGCTTCATCAGCTCGTTTATTCCGGCCATGCCTGACTGGCCGGTATGGTATGCGAACGCGTTCCGGAACAGCTCCGGCTCTTTGGCGCGGCCCCGCTCCATCAGCTCCTCCTTGGCGAAGCCGGGGCCGAGCACCACGATGGGCATGCCCTGCTCCGCCACCGAGGATATCTTCCCCAGCAGCTCTCCGATGTAGTCGCCCTCCTCCTTGTCCTGGTACTGCTTGCCCGAGCGCAGCGAGCGTATGGTGGCCAGCTCGCGGACGCCCATCTGGCGCATCACCGCCACCGTCGCCTCGTCCTGGTCCAGGGAGACGAACACCATCCTCGGCCGCCTGGAGTCCGCGGCGGCGCGGCGGAGACGGTCCAGCTGGGAGCGCCTCCAGTGACCTTTCCTCAATGTCAGCGTCTCGCCGGGCTCGAAATTGATGGTGTGATGCTGGCCGAGGTCCTGCGGGCCCTCCTCTATGGTGCCCAGCACCCGGAGCCGCAGGTCGAAGTCGGAGAACTCTATCTTCTCCACCCTGATGCCCAGGGTCATGCGCCGCTTCTCCGCCCTCTCGGCGCGGATCTTGTCTCCCTTCTTCTCCTCGCGGCGGTGGGTGGAGGCCTTCACCAGGTCATCCTCCTCGATGACGTTGAAGAGGTGCCAGAGGTCGTCCTCGCTCTCCAGCTGCATTCTGACCTCGCCGGCCCCCAGGTCCTGGTGCAGGATCCTCATCCC
Organism: Methanomassiliicoccaceae archaeon; assembly: GCA_003550345.1. Classification (GTDB taxonomy): domain Archaea; phylum Thermoplasmatota; class Thermoplasmata; order Methanomassiliicoccales; family Methanomethylophilaceae; genus PWHV01. The sequence goes on along the minus strand of PUJZ01000058.1, from coordinate 5,114 downwards.
ATCGCAATCCTTGCCGGCTTATATCGTTCTTTCGTTCCCTGGTCCGGCGGTGGGCCCGGACGGGTGCCGAGGGCCGTCCCCGCCGCTGTTTGCGGGGCCTGGAGGGCAGTTGTTGTCTCCTATTCGACAACCGTTGTAACAGGCTGTCGCTCGGGAACGATAACAGTTAAGTATTATCCACAATTTCCATAGCATTCTGATGGTAGGTTGCTTTCTCGTGTTGGAGGACGGCACCGTTTTGGAGGGTGCCGGTTTCGGCCATCAGGACACTGTTTACGGCGAGGTGGTCTTCAATACCGGCATGACCGGTTACCAGGAGAGCCTCACCGACCCCTCTTACCGCGGACAGATCCTGGTGATGGCCTACCCGCTCATCGGCAACTACGGTATCAAGGAAGGATACCAGCAGTCGGGCGGGGTGCATGTAAGGGGCTTCGTGGTGCGGGAGGCCTGCGATGAGCCGAGCATGATGTACGGCGGAGGGACCATAGACGGATACCTCCGCGAGAACTCCGTCCCGGGCATATCGTACCTGGACACGAGGGAGCTGATCATCAAGATCCGCCAGCACGGCACCCTGCGCGGGGCGATCACCAGCTCGGAGGACCCCGCCTCACTGGTCGAAAAGTTGCGGTCGATGCCCTATCCCTACGAGAGCAACCTTATCGCCGAGGTCTCCCCCCGCGAGGTGACCAGGTACGACGAGGGCAAGCGTTTCACCGTCGGCCTCATCGATTGCGGCGCCAAGGAGGGCATAGTCCGCGACCTCCGCTCGCGCTACAACGTCATCCGCTTCCCCCATGACACGCCCGCTGACGCCATCATCGACTCCGGCGTCCATGGCGTCATGGTCTCCAACGGCCCTGGCGACCCCTCCCACCCCGAGATAATGTCCACCACCATCAAGAACATCCGCGCCGTTGCCGACAGCCTCCCGCTGATGGGGATCTGCATGGGCAACCAGCTCACCGCTCTCGCCTTCGGCGGGAAGACCTACAAGATGAAGTTCGGCCACCGCGGGGCCAACCAGTCGGTGATCTACAACGGCAAGGTCTACATAACTTCGCAGAACCACGGCTACGCGGTGGACCCGGTCTCGCTGGAGGGCACCGGCCTGGTGGCCGAGCAGTTCAACGTCAACGACGGGACCGTCGAGGGCCTGCGCCACGAGGAGCTCCCCGTCTTCACCACCCAGTACCACCCTGAGGCCTCCCCCGGGCCCACGGACACCTCTTTCCTCTTCGACCGCATCGGCGAGATGATGGAGGCCTGCCAATGAAGAGGCCCTACGGCAAGCTGATGGTGATCGGCTCCGGGCCGATCGTCATCGGGCAGGCGGCGGAGTTCGACTTCTCGGGATCGCAGGCCTGCCGCTCACTGAGGGAGGAGGGTTACGAGGTCGTGCTGGTGAACAGCAACCCCGCCACCATACAGACGGACCTGGACATGGCCGACAAGGTCTACATCGAGCCCCTCAACGCCGAGACGATCGTCAAAATACTCGAGGAGGAGAGGGTGGACGGCATACTGGCGGGCATGGGGGGGCAGACGGCGCTGAACCTCTGCTCCGAGCTCGCCGACCGCGGCGACCTCGACCGGCTGGGCGTCAAGCTGCTGGGCACCCAGCCCCAGGCCATTGCCATGTCCGAGGACCGCGAGCTTTTCAAGGAGGCCATGGTCCGCATCGGCGAGCCCATCTGCAAGAGCCTCACCGTGACCTCGCTGCAGGAGGCGAGGGAGGCGGTGGAATGGATCGGCTCCTATCCGGTCCTGGTGCGCCCCGCCTACACCCTGGGGGGCACCGGGGGCGGCATCGCGCACAACGACGAGGAGCTCTCCCAGATCGTCGGCCGCGGTCTGGCTTACTCGCGCATCCACCAGGTCCTCATCGAGGAGAGCGTCCTGGGTTGGAAGGAGTACGAGTACGAGGTGATGCGCGACGGCAACGACAACTGCATCGTCATATGCAACATGGAGAACTTCGACGCCATGGGCATACACACCGGGGAGAGCATAGTCTGCGCCCCGGCGCAGACCCTCTCCGACCATGACCACCAGCGCCTGAGGTCCTCCTCCATCAAGGTCATACGCGCCTTGGAGATAGAGGGGGGCTGCAACGTCCAGTTCGCCTTCAACCCGGAGAACGGCGACTACCGCCTCATCGAGGTCAACCCGCGCGTCTCCCGCTCCTCGGCCCTGGCATCCAAGGCCACCGGCTATCCCATCGCCCGCGTCGCCGCCAAGGTGGCGGTGGGCATGACCCTCGACGAGATACTGAACAGCATCACCGGGAACACCTACGCCGCCTTCGAGCCCACCTTGGACTACGTGGTGGTGAAGATACCGCGCTGGCCTTTCGACAAGTTCCGCACCGTCGACCGCACCCTGGGGACGCAGATGAAGAGCACCGGGGAGACCATGGCCATCGGCCGCACCCTGGAGGAGGCAGTGATGAAGGGCGTCCGCTCCCTGGAGGTCGACCGCATCGACCTCGAGGGGGAGGATTGGAGCGAGGAGCGCATCGAAGAGGAGCTGACGGTCGCCACGGACCTGCGCCTCTTCGTCATCGCCGAGGCGCTGCGCCGCGGCTGGAGCGTCGAGCGCGTCGCCGATCTGACCAGATGGGACCCGTTCTTCGTGCGTAAGATCGGCAACATCGTTAGAATGGAGGGCCGCATCGCCGGCGCTGACTTGGACGAGCGCCTGATGAGGGACGCCAAGCGCATGGGCTTCCCTGACCACAGCATCGCCCGCCTGCGCGGCATGGACGAGATGGAGGTGCGCGGGCTGCGCAAGGGCATGGGCGTCCTCCCCACCTACAAGATGGTCGACACCTGCGCCGCCGAGTTCGAGGCGGCAACGCCCTACTTCTACTCCACCTACGGGAACGAATGCGAGGTGGTCAAGAGCGGCAGGAGGACGGTGGTGATCGTCGGCGGCGGCCCCATCCGCATCGGCCAGGGCATCGAGTTCGACTACTGCTGCGTGCACGGCGTCATGGCCCTGCAGGAGGAGGGCGTGGACGCGGTGATAATCAACAACAACCCCGAGACCGTGTCCACGGATTTCGACATATCCGACCGCCTCTACTTCGAGCCTCTGACGCTGGAGGACGTCCTCAACGTCATCGAGCGCGAGGACGCCGACGGGGTCATAGTCCAGTACGGAGGGCAGACCAGCGTCAACCTCGCTGTGGACCTGGAGCGGGCCCTGCAAGGGCACAGATGCGAGGTCATGGGCACCTCGGCTGACATGATGGACATGGCCGAGGACCGCGAGCGCTTCTCCGACCTCATGGACCGCATCGGCGTCAAGCAGCCCGCCAGCGGAACCGGCCACTCCTTCGAGGAGGTCAAGGGCATCGCCGGGTCGATAGGCTACCCGGTGCTGGTCCGCCCCTCCTATGTGCTGGGGGGCAGGGCGATGGAGATAGTGTACAGCGAGGAGGAGCTGCGCACCTACGTGGACACCGCCGTCAAGGTCTCCCGCAAGCACCCGATACTGGTGGACAAGTACCTTACCCAGGCGGTGGAGGTCGATGTGGACCTGGTCTGCGACGGCGAGGACGTGTACATCGGCGGGATAATGGAGCATGTGGAGTACGCCGGGGTCCACTCCGGCGACGCCACCATGGTCCTGCCTCCGTTCACCCTCGACCAGGCGACCGTCTCCCGGATAGCTGATGTCAGCCGCAAGGTCGCCTTGGCGCTGCAGGTCAAAGGGCTTATGAACATCCAGCTCGCCGTCAAGGACGGCGAGATATACATGATCGAGGCCAACCCCCGCGCCTCGCGCACCGTGCCCTTCATATCCAAGGCGGTGGGCGCGCCGCTGGCGAAGATATCCACCCGGGCGATGATGGGGAAGAGCCTTGAGGAGCAGGGCTTCGTGGGCGAATCCAGCATAGGCCATTACGCCATCAAGGCATCGGTGTTCCCCTTCCTCAAGCTCCCCGGGGTGGACTCGATACTCACCCCGGAGATGAAGAGCACGGGCGAGGTCATGGGCATCGACGAGGACTTCGGCGTCGCCGCCTACAAGGCCCTGATGTCCGCCGGCTTCGAGCTGCCGGAGAGCGGGGGCGTCTACCTGACCGTCAACGACGAGGACAAGCCCCGCATCGTCCAGTCGGCACGCGACCTGCAATCTATGGGTTACACGATATACGCCACCAAGGGGACCTCCACCTACCTGCGCAAGCACGGGGTCAGGACCAGCACGGTGTTCCGCGTCAGCGAGAAGATGCCCCCTGACGCGATTGGGCTGATGCGGCGCGGGGAGATCGGGCTGATCATCAACACCCCCACCGAGAGCTCCGGGGCCCGCCGGGACGGCTACATGATGCGCCGGTTGGCGGTGGAGCTGGAGATACCTTTCATGACCACCGCGCAGGGCGGCATCGCGGCGGTGGACGCCATCAAGGCCGCCCGCGCCAACGTGGTGGGCGTGCGCGACATGCGCTCCTTCCACATCAATGGATGATGATGCTGTCGACGCCGCGGCAGCGCTTCAGGGACGGGATGTACTCCGGCGGCACCGGACCCTCGGTCACCACCAGAAGCCGGGGCTCGTCGGTGAGGTCAGGGTCATCGACCACCGCCTGCCTGATGCTCACGCCCGCCTCCGCTATCACCGTCGACACATCGGCCAGTATCCCGGGGGCGCTGGCATTGGTGGGGACGATCTCCAGGACGCTCCAGCCCATCACCGGGGCCACCGAGGCCAGCAGGGCCATGGGGCGCAGGCGGGTGAACAGGTCGTTCAGCTCCGGGTTGCCCTCTATCCTCGCCAGGGTGGAGCGCACGATGCGGCGGTCGACCTTGGCCGCCCTTCCCAGCGCGGAGTCGGAGACCTCCACGTCCCCGCAGTACACCCTCCCGTCGGCGATGCGCATCCCATAGCGGAACATCAGCCGCGCCACCTTCTCCTGCGACGGGTAGCCGATGAAATGCTCGGGCAGCTTCCTTCTCATGAGCTGTTGATGCTCCATGCTGTTAATAATCCTATTCATCAATGCACATAAACATTCATCATTGCAGTTATGCGATGAGCGCCTCCATCCGTAAATAATCAAATACGTGGTACACGATTCGGATGCGGGCCGCTGGCCCATG
>PUJZ01000083.1 GCA_003550345.1 Methanomassiliicoccaceae archaeon | reverse complement strand
GGCATCAGCCGCGCGCAGGCCTCGAAGGACCTGGCGCTGTACCAGAAGCTGCGCCCGCACAATCTGGTCTACGACCGGTTCCTGAAGAACTACGTGATCACGGACCGGTTCAAGCCACTGCTCGTCCGGGACACTTCCGCCGAGATCCTGGCGCTGCTGCGGGCGGATTTGCGCGGCGAGGGGCCGCTGATCTCTCTCGCGGCGGGCATGCCGGCGGTGGAAGTGCTGGAACCGGTGGCCCGGCGCATCGACCCGCAGATCCTGCTGCCCGTGTGTCGCGCGATCTACGCAGGCGAAAAACTCAGGGTCACCTACCAGTCCCTGGACGGGGACGAGCCGCACGAGATCGTGCTGACCCCGCACACCCTGGTGTACAACGGGTTCCGCTGGCACGTGCGGGGCTACAGCGAGCGGAATGAGCAGTTCCGGGACTATCTGCTCGCGCGGATGCGCAGCACACCGGCGGCCGCCGGCCTCGGCGAACGGTTCGCGGCAGACGACACCCCCTGGCAGACCTGGGTCACCGTGCGCATGGTCCCGCACCCGAACCTCCCCCCGAACCAGGCGGTGGTGGTCGCCGACGACTTCGGCATGACGAATGGCGAACTGGCCGTCGAACTGAGGGCCCCACTGGTTCCCTACTACACGCGCCTGATGCGCATCGGCGCAGGGGACACCGAATTGGATCCCCGTTTCCGGCAGATCGTGCTAGCGAACAAGGAAGAAGTGCTGCCTTTCGTGAACTTCTAACGGCCCGTTGAGACCATCATAAAGAATACCCACTTCACGCTCGTTCAAAGCCGCAGGTCGATGTCAATTGATCACCCGCGACATAGGCCCCCGGCCCGCATTTAGCCGCATGGTCAAACCCTGAACCGTCCAAACGGCGCATGCTGCACGTACCACCGGTCCAACCTCAAGGCACCGCCCGGATCAGACCGCGCACCCGCGGCCCGTACAAGTTTGTAGGCTCGTTATGTGTCCTAGAAACCTAGTTTTCTCCCACGAAACTCTTCGATTTAATCCTGCTCAGAGAGCAGCCTAATGAACAGCATCTCGTCTTCCACTAGATCGGGTTCTTTTTCAAAAAGTCCCAACAAATACACGATGCCGCCATTTGCATATTCCTCTATGGTCCTTCTAACTTTCGAAAGCTCTTCTCCCATTTCCGCCTCACCCAGAACCTCCAGCCGATTCATATCGACGTTTGACTCTGAAATCGCGCAAGCCAATAAACAGTCAACCAGATCTCTAGGTTTCCAGTTCTCCATCTCCCAGAACGTCTTCAAACGATCCTCAGGATAGATTGCCTTCCGCGCCGCTCGCTTCAGTCCGATAAAAAACGCGTACATATAGAGCTCATAAACGCTCGAAAATGTCCGCGCCTGTCGATACTTCTCATCTTCCGAACCGCCCCCAAACTGCGCATGAGAGCGAATAAACTCCTCGTATTGCACAAGGTACCCCGGATTTATTCTATAGACCCTGCTCTCAATTTTACTCACAAGCTCACCTCCGAAATAGACACCCTTAGATCGCTACGATCCATCCTGTCGCCCGAAGGATATTCGGAGGCAATTGAATAAACCCTACCCATGTTGAAATTACTAAACTCCTCTCTCGATGAGCCTTCAAGAAAGTCGTAGGTCATCACTATACTCTGCCTAAAGTTCTTTGATAGCGCTTCGTAAAAACCTACCGTATAGTTCTTTGCCATCTTCGAAGTAGGCGCATCAGAAATCAACGAATAGTTTTCGCTTAGTTTGCCTCTCGACATCAAGATAGCCATAATCAACGCGAGCTTCACTAATATAATGTTGGAGTCATTTGTGGAATGAATGACGTAACCATCCGAATCGACGATCTCGGGAGCATAATTCCCTGTTGCCATACGCTTCAGTCTTATCCTGCCGGTGATAGCGCGATTGCGGCGTGTCATTTCAGAAAAGAGCTCGTTGGCAGTATCTTCCAGCTCACTAATCAGCGAATCAAAAACGTCGTTTCGCGTAGATCTAATAACCTCTACAAGATCTGCGTAAATCCGATCTTCAGCTCTTGCCAATTCATCCACCGCACCGGTCACTAAGGAATCTAGCTCTGTTACCTTCTGTATCTTTCTAACTCTCACTGCCTCTAGCTTTCTATTCTCCCTGTTAAGCAGTTCCTGGTATTTCTCCCTATTTGCTTCATGTGTCCTGAACGCACTCACAATGTTCTCGGAGGAATCGTCCTCAAGAAGCTCCGTAAATTCCCCTCTAATTTCTTTAATTCGATTCTCTTTCTTTTTAATTTCTCCTCTATATTGTTGAATCAAAGAGAACTCACTGTTGATACTCTCATCCACACCCGCTATTGTTCTTTTAAGCTCCAAGGAGTTATTATAGAGTTTCTGAAAAAACTTTGATCCATCATTAGCGAAAACGTGCTCATCACTTCTTCCATCACCGGGACTGAGCAGATTAAGTATATGTTTGTAGGCTTCAGATTCTCTTTTTGCCTCTCTACCGCAAACGAAGCATCGCTCTTTAACAAGCATCTGGTTAACATGGATAGGCTGCGGTATATCCCTCGGCAACTCGCGTACCCGACTTGCTGTCGCTTCCGCCAAAGCCTTGTTATGCCGGGTGAAATATTCTTTATACTTATCGGAATACCTGTCTAACGAGACTTGCGACCCCCGAAGAATCCAGTACTTAGTGAAAAGATTCTTATATATTCCGCTGAGGCGCTTATTAAGGCTCGCCTCGTCTGCAATCATTTCCGCTCGAAGACGCTCGGCCTCCTTTTTCAGCTCGGTTTTTTTTGCAGCGTCGTCTATCTGATTGACCAGCTCTTCGATCCTGTCTTTTGCCGTTTCAAGTGACGCTCTATAGTCTTCAATGTCTGTCTCTGACCTAGCGATTTCCAAGGTGATGGCGTCAATTTCTCGTCCAATCGAATCCGCCCGATCTTGATCCTTGGTCACTTTTTGCTGAGCTTTACGAAGAGCTTTTTCCGCTCGACCGCGCCCTTCAGTCGAAATAGTTAACAACTCATCATAAATTTGTATATTTGATAGCACATTAATGACGTTTGTCAACGTGGATTTGTCCGTCAAATCCATCAACCCGTCTACCTGCTCGCCCTGGAACCACATATAAGGCTCGACGTCTCGACTGATCACTCGCCTCAAGACCGAATCGTGCAGCTGAGAGCGCACTGGCACCCAACGGCCCAGTTTATCTTCGTCAACTAACAACTTCGACTGCGAATCCGCCTCCCACTGCCTCTCATCTAGCTTCCTCGCCCCATAAATGCGAGTTAACCTGTATAACGTTTCCTGAGAAGACTCTGCGATAAGGGTCACCTCCGCATTCAACTTTGCCCCGACTTGCGCATTGCGCTTCGCTTTATCAGATATCAGTTTCTCTTTGTAGTTCCTTGTAAATACGAACACTCTTTCATCTGCGTTGAAAATCTGATCCTTCAAAACCCAAAAAAAAGCATCAAACAGCTTCGACTTTCCGCTAGCATTGTCTCCTATTATAAGATTTAGTCCCTCTTTGAAATAGAACGCGTTGTCTACATGATCACCAAAGTAGCATTGAAAATTCTTCAATGTCAATGACTTTATTATCATCTCTATACCTTTTATCTCTGCGACACATATCTCTTGATCCTGGTCTGAATAGACCTCTGGATCGTCGGGTTTGCATCCCCCCCGCAATATGTATATATCATGGCTTTTAGCGATTCAACTAATAGGTTATTACTGTCTTGGGAAAATGACACCTTTTCCAACTCACCCTCAGGAATTCCCGAACGTTTACGCAATTCTGCGTTCTTTAGAAACCTCTTCAAAACCTCATCTCTATCGCACCTCATGAAGCACTCCTTAATTCGTCTTGTAGCGCATAGATGTCTAGATCGTATTTCTGGGCAGCCTGATTACAAATATCCATCGCCTCGTAGTAGTTGTTTGCTAGCGAAGCAAAATAGACGACCCTAATTAATTCTTGGCGGAGAAGGCTCTTTTCTACATTGTGGGTCGCCCAGTCTCCCGTCGCTGCCGGCACCACCACTAAATCATGAATAATTGCAACGGTCTTATCTATATGATTACGGAGCACCCTACCCCTCCTTTGGATGAACTGCCTCGGATTTCCAGTGCTTGAGCAGAAAATCGCCAACTGAGCTCGAGGGATATCAACACCTTCGTCAAGGCATTTCATAGAAAAGAGAACATCAAAATATCCACTCTCAAAATTCTGCAAAATAGTTTCCCGGTCCTGGGATTGACTGGTATACGCATACGCCCTCACGGAGGGATATGTATCGGAAAGTTTATTGATGTACTTAGCAAGGATGTTCGTCCCTTCCGCATCTTCTCCTTCCGGAGCATAGACAAACGCGTATTTCAATTCCTCGCCACAAGCTACATACCCCTCGAGTATACGCTGAAATGCCGAGAGCTTATTGGCAGCTTTATGCACAATGCGCTTGCGCGCCAAAAGAAGCCTTTCTACACTTTCATTTTTTTTCAACACTCCATCGTTTATATTGAAGAAGCTCGCTAACTTCTTTGATATCGCGATATACTCGTCTTGCTCGTCATCAGTGAGCTCGACGATGTGGGGGAAATACAAGTAATGGCAAAGATAACCATCTTCAATCGCTCTGTCCAATGAGAAACTGTATGTGTATGGCTCCGTCGAACAGAAGAATTTCTCTATAGCAGAATTGCCTTCTTCGTCATATATGCGCTTTGGGGTTGCAGAGAGAGCTAGACGTCTCGCCCAGTTTATATTCTCAAGGCTCCGTTTCATCAACCGAGATCCGATATTGTGCGCCTCGTCCGCTATTAGTATGGTGCTCGATGGAAGTTGCTTCGCATATTTTTGAAAACCATCAGTTGGAAACGTCTGGTATGTCACGATTAATATAAAAGACAAGCTTTGATTGAACCTCAGACTCGCACACAATTCACGAAGCTCTTTTTTCCAATCCGAATCGGAATAGACTAGATAAACATTCGTGAAATTGAACAGGTGCGCCTCAGCCCGCCACTGATCGACTAGCACCTTAGTGGGCACCAATATTACAGCTTGATACGTACCATCTTGCTCGTACTCAGAAAGCAGACAGTTCAACGCGGTTATTGTTTTTCCGGTGCCGGTCGCCATCGCGAATACGCCTTGCTTATTCGCCATCCTCCATGCCGAACAGGCCTCGACCTGGTATTCTCTGGGCGTCGAGTTAAAAGGAAACTTAGGCGTACTCTCAGCCTGTTTAATTATTTCGTCCAACTCATTCTGATACCTTTCAATCGTTCGGGCTACCCTTCCCGTGTAACTATTGGTGGCTCCTTCGCACAAAGAGACTTCCTGCCGAAGCAATTCTAATACATTTCTATCTTTGCCGATTTTGGTGATAGCATTCTGTATTTGTTCTTTGTAAAGATATTCATATTGACTGCTAGCCCTGAAAGCAATGTCTTTCAGGTCTTGTTTTTTCGCGGACACTTTGTCCGCTTCAAAGTCGCTTCCCCAAGACCGATATATAGAGATACTCTCTGCATTCTCCAAAAGCCCTTTGGCGGTGAAGTTGCAGCTGCCATCCATGAATATGGAATCATTGGCTCGGTCAATAAAGATGCCCTGCTTATAATGAGCCATGCTATTGGGCTTTAGAATAACTGGTATGATTTCCAATCGATCCATTTTCGCGAGGTACTTTAAACAATCAAGAAAATGTTGTTCTTCGCCGCTAAGCCTTTTGTATATCCATTCAATATCATGCGCAATGTTAGCCTCAACCACAGCGTCTTCATTTACATCGACTATGTTTAATAGTTGCTTGTCACGGTCGTACAGATAGTGGTTGGTGACGATTTTTATAGCTCCACCATTATAGATAAACTGCGCGAAGCTTAACGCAAGAACACGTATGGCGCTTGAGCTAAAGTAACCGAGTTTTAAATAGACCTCTTTGCTTTTTGGAAAAACCTCGATATAGAACTCAATCGGCAAGTGCGGTCCGTCTGACTGATATTCATAACCGGATGGAAATGTTATTTGTCTGAAGTTTTTTTGAGCTGCAATCTGCATATTGAAAATGGCTCGGCTTTGGGTTCGTTATCTACGTAGTATCGCAGCGGGCCGTTTCCCCCGCTCTAGTTTTTGATAGTCTGACCTAGCGGGTATTTCCACAATACATCCTTCGCAATAAACTGATCGGCAATGTTTTACTTTCGACATAATGGTTTTCGGCCGTGCGGTCTGTTTCTTTAGAATTTCTTGACAGCTTGCAGGGGGGCTCTTGAAGCCTAACCATAGATCACGCCGTTTAAAAAAGGTGGAAGCGAGATCCTGACCTAGACCAATTTTCATGGCAATTTGGTGGGAGGGAAGCTGAGAGTCAATGGGCGCAGCGCGGATCGATCGGCGCAAGGTGTCCTTGCTTTCCACGACAGTACGTCCTGACACCTGGCCCTTGACCACATTCCAGACGAGTTCGTCGGGGTTCAGCTCCGGGGAGTCCGGCGGCAGGAAGAACAGCTCCAAACGCCCCTGCTGGGCGGTCACAAATTCGGGCACCTTCTTCGAGCGATGCACCGGATGTCCGCCCACTACTAGGTAGGTCGGTTGCAGGGCATTCGCCAGCAGTCGGCACAGGAACGTGATGAAGGTGTCCGCATTGACCCGGTCCTCCGTCACCATGCAGCGCAGTTCACCCGGTGGCGGTACGGCGGTGATCAGGTTCAGGGAGAAGCGCCGTCCGGTCTTTGGCACCACGGGCGTCTCGCCCTTCACGCCCCAGGTCGTGCCTCGGCGCCCATCGGAACGCAGGTTGGACTCGTCGCAAAAATACACCACCGCGTTGGCCGCCTTGGCCTGCGCACGGATCTTCCGCCACTCCTCGTTCAGCCAGCTTTGGACCACCACCGGATCCTGCTCCACCGCCTTCCGCCGCGGCCGCTGCACCGTGATGCCGAGACGCTTGAGGATGTTGCTCACTGTGCGTTCACTCACCTGCAGCCGAAACTGCCGACGCAGCAGTTCCAGGATCATTCCCCGCGTCCACAGCGCATCCTGGAAATCCAGTTGCAGCGGATCACAGCGGACCAGCTCGCCCAATTCCTCCACCAACAGCGCGTCGTCGAAGTTGCCCGGTGGACCGGGAATCGGACGGGTCGCCACACGCGCCTCGCCGCGACGCCGATACTGCTGCAGACACTCGTGGATGCAGGACCGCTGGAATCCCACACCAGCCATCACCACCGCCGGACTTTCCGCAGCTAGTTCGCGCTTCACCACGCGTTTGCCGATCTCCACCCGCACCGTGGTCGGTAGCGCCCGACCACCTTTGATCTCCGTAGAAGAAGTATACTAGGCGCACACATTAATGTCGGGTGCGCGCATTCGGATTGGGTGATAAGATCGGCTCCGCCAAATGCCTCAAAGGGCTGGAATCTCAGATGAGGTGTACACGCCCCCTGCACGCATACGCAGGATAGATTACTCTCTCCGTGGCTCACGACAGGCAATCCCGGCTGATCGACGTCATGCCCTTCGACTCTCGCCGGCGACGACCTCGCCGCCGGGTGCCCAGTTGGTTTGCGACTGTGTACCCTAACCAGCTCACACGGGCAGATCCTCGCGCGAGGCCGGGAGCATTAGCACGCACCCACAGGCACTTTTCCGGGCATACGGACCACATGCGCTTCTGCCGCGAGGCGTCCACCTGCTTTGCCATCGCCTCGGTCTGTATCCACATCTGCTCCTAGCCGGACTATTATCAACAACCGATAACAGAAGCCCGATCTTCGTTGATGAGGGAGGCTATGGCCATATTTGACGCTGCGCTCCGGGAAATGGCTAGTGTTTCTGCAAACACTTACGGACCCACTCCATTTCAAACCTATCTCACCACACATGGCTTACGCCCTTCCAATACGTGGCAATCTGTCTCGGTCGACTCACTCGGTCGTCTTGCACCGGAGCTGCGACTTGCCGGTACGATGGTCTTCCGGCTAGGAAGCCGCGCGGGTGCATCCGGGACTCACTTTGCCCTAGCCAAGTACATCAATGGATGGTCCGATTTCTTCCTCATGGATGAGGACCTCGCGTTTCGATCGCGTCCGCAGGTCTTTTTGCCGCGTGTACCAAATCGCCGCATGTTTGCGTTTCAACTTCTCCCAAAACTAACCGAAACATCGCTTGTTAACTTAGCCCTTGGGTCAGGCCTTCTTCAAGCTGCCCTCGGTCTAAACGACGCCGATGACCAGATCATTCCAGCGACGGGCCAGAGCACCTTCTCATTTGCCATATTCCCGCATCAAGCGGCGCACGAACCCTGGGAACATGCCAATGGCCAGGTTGAGATTGACGCTCTCTTCGTAGGCCAAAGAAATGGAAACGAAACGCTATTTCTGATCGAAGCCAAGACCGGATTACCACGAGAAAGCCTGGCAAAACATAAATTGTGCTACCCGTTGGCTGCGCTGCGCCAAACGGTACCAGACTATATTAATATCGTGCCTATCTATCTGAAAACCTGGTCCGAAACAGATGGCCGACATTTCCTCGTGGTCGAGTGCTCGATCGGAAGTGATACGCCGATTGTCATTTCTGAACTCGTCCCTTCACGAATACATCATTTAGTACTACCTGGGTTCGGCTGACCAGACAGCCTTTTCGCGCCAAAAGGAGCATTTCGAAAACTAGGTTGAAGTCCCTCCTTCATTCGACAATACGCAACTAGCTCGACTTGGATAAAACCACTAGCTTTCATCTGGACCGCAGAATGGAGAGTGGATCTGCAATGATTCGGAGGATGGGGATATCGTTTTCGAGACGCGTTCAGAAGACGCAGCGACGTCGGCGATCTTCTGCCTCCATTTCCTATCTGAAGAGCGATCCCCATACCCGTCCTTTGTCAACCGTGAGCCACATGCACACTGCTCGGCCGTCGATTTACATCGAGGGGTCGTCAATCGATGCCACGGGCCGATCGGTGCTTCACAGCATAGCGTTGCTCGGTACACCGGCGCGTTCCTATCGGTTGCCAGCCATCGGGCGATAGTTACGCTCGCTTCTTTCGGGATCGTTGTTGAACATCATGGCCTACTTCTCATAAGTCGGTAGAAGGGGATTCCCACGTTGATGGACCATGCCTTCGCACGGCTCACAGGACGCGCTTCAACCGCTTCCCGAACTCCCGCTCGAAGGCCTTCATGGTCTCGATCGCCCATTCATGCTGCGCATCCCAGTCCGGTGATTCGTAACCGGCGTCGAGGGTCGCGCGAATGGCAGTCTTCTTGACCCCATCCTTGCTCTCCCATTCGAGGGGCAGACCCACTGCCTGCTCTGTCGCCTGGCGATCCGCGGACAGGGCGTGGAAACGGTGGCGATCCTCGTCCTTGTCGTTGTTCAGGTTCACCTGTATCCGGTCGCGGCGGACGCTGAGGCTGACGTGAGAGCCATGCGCCAGCGGCTTCATCGGCGCCCAGTTCTGCCCCGGTCCGGCCATGTCCAACCCTGCCAGACGCGCCTTCTCCGTGAAGACCTTGAGATAAATCTCGATTTGCTTGGTACCCATCTACTCCCCCTTGGTTTCGGCATGCAGCCATGCCAGCGTGTTGACCAGGCGCAGATGCTCGACTGTCGTCGCGTCAAGCTCCAGCAGCCTCGGGTTGCACATCACCATCGCGAGCGTACGCGCCCGGCTGATCGCGACGTTCAGGCGGTTCTTCGAGTAAAAGAAATCCACGTGGCGCGGCAGGTCTTCAGGCGTAGACGTGGTCATGCTGACGATCACCACCTCGGCCTCCTGTCCCTGGAACTTGTCGACCGTCCCCACCCGCGCGCCTTGGGGCAGTCGGGCCTTGAGCCGGTTCACCTGTAGGTTGTAGGGCGCCACGATGAGGATGTTGTCGAGCCCGATCGTGCCCTCGCGGCCGTCTCGATCGATGAATCGTTTGCCCATCAGACCATCGATCAGTTCCGCGGCCATTTCGGCCTCCTCGTCGCTGGCCTGACGGCAGCCTTCGTGCGCCATCGGGAGCAACCGGATCCCGTGCGGCCTGAGCGCGGGATGACTGCCCGGGGGGAGCACGAGCTTCTGGCGCGCACAGTCCGGGTGCGCCTTCAGTCGGCCGTCGTAGACGGCGGCGGAGATGAACTGCTGGATGTCCGGGTTCATCCGCCAGCTCACGTCCAGCAGGATGCCGTGATCGGGCGCGATGGTCGCTTCGCCCTCGAGCAGGTAGTCGAGCACCGATAGTCCGCTCTCGCCGGGATGCGCGCCCTGGATCGGCTGGCCGAGTTGCATCTGGTCGCCGACCAGCACGAGGTTCCGCGCCGCGGAACCCATCGCCACGATGTGGCCGAGCGAGACCTGACCCGCCTCGTCGATGAACAGGTAGTCGAAGCGCTGGTCGAGCGTCTCGCGGGCAAAAAGCCACGCGGTTCCGCCGACCAGGTCGAAGCTGCCGTTCTCGATGTCGTCGTTGTTCGTGACGTCCTCGATCACGGCACCGTTCAGGTAGCTGTCGGGATCGGCGGGCACGGCCTTCTTCGCACCGGAAAAGCGCAGGCCCTGCTCGGCAGCGATGTCCTCGACCTTCGCCAGCAGGTTGTTGATTGCCTTGTGGCTGTTCGACGAGACGCCGACGCGCTTCCCGGCCCGCATCAGCGCGACGATCACGTGTGCGCTGGCGTAGGTCTTGCCCGTCCCCGGCGGCCCCTGGATGAACAGCATCGAGT
>PUJZ01000094.1 GCA_003550345.1 Methanomassiliicoccaceae archaeon | reverse complement strand
TTTCCGGACACGGTCCTCTTGTCCCATACGCCGAAGCCCTTCAGCGCAACGAGCTCTGTGTCCGAGAGCAGCGGGACGGTCAGGCCGTTCTTCTCGACGAACCTGCGGTGGCTCTCCAGCGATTCAGGGTTTATTCCTACCACGCTCACCCCCAGGCGCTCGAACTCCGGCATCGCCTTGGAGAAGTCCTTGGCCTGCTTGGTGCACCCGGGGGTGCCGTCGCGAGGGTAGAAGTAAACAACGCTGTGCCTCCCCTTGAGGTCCTCCAGACAGGTCTCCTTGCCTTGGACGTCCGGCAGGCAGAACTCCGGCGCCATGTCACCTTTCTTCAATGCGGTCATTCCTCATCTCACCTCGACATCAACGTTAATGTTGCGATTCCTCTGAAGCTTACATAATCCTATCCGTGCCACGCGCATCCGGTGCAAGGTCCCGCCCCCTCAGGGTCCTGGGATAGAGAGCACCCCTCCGCCCGAAGGTGGAAACATCGCATTTCCCACTGTACGCGTGGAAACAGACAAGTACCATCATGTACGATTCCAACTACGGTGAAATGATGGCGGAGAGCAAATCGGACCTGATGATGAAGCACGGACCCAACTGCATATGCCCCCGATGCCCGTCCTACAACAAATGCGCCCAGTTCAGGTCGCAACGGGCCTTCTGCATAGCCGGAAAGTCCCCCAGCGACTGCATCAAGAACGAGAAGGGCTGCATCTGCGGCGATTGCCCGGTGGGCCAGGAGCTCGGCAAACAGGAGCAGTACTACTGCCGTTATGACCGCTGATCCTCTGCCCCTATGAACGGGGGGCGCCCGTCGCCCAGGCCGCCATGGGGAGGGTTCAGGGACGGGAGAGCCGGTAGGCGTGCATTATGCCGTGGCAGCAGCAGGAGGTGCCCAGGGCCACGCTGATTCCCCCCTCCTCCTTCTCGAGCTCCTGCAGGAAACCGGAGAGCACATCCTTCTCGAAGCAGCCCACCCCTTCCCCCACCAGCTCAGTGCTTATCACCAGCGACCTGTCGGCCCCTTCCGCCGCCCGGCGCAGAAGCTCGTCCATGGGCGCCTCCTTCCTCGCGCCGGTAACTCGGCAGCGGTCCTCGGGCTGAGGGCAAACCGATATGCAGGTGGAGCCCTCGGGCATATGGCTGGCAATAATCCTCCCCTCGTTCTTATCGAAGCGGAGCACCAGGTCGGGGTCCATGCGGCCCAGCATGTCCATGGCCAGGTCGGGGTCAGGTTTCAGGGAAAGGCCGCGTTCCTCCAGCCACCTCAACGCGGCCATCGCCGCCAGGTGCCCTGGTATGCAGGGCGCTATCAGGTCTGCAGCCCCGATGTCAAGGCATCGCGTGACAGAATCGAGGGCTTCGCCGGCCACGAAACAGGCCTCTCCCTCGCCCACACCGTCGAAGGAGGCCTCCGTAACATCACGGACGCAGAGCCCGCGCGCCTTGCATATCTCGTCCACGTCCACCACCAGCACCCTCGCCCCTTGGGACTTGGCATGGGCGGCGGCGCGGCTGCCGAAGACCCCCCCGCCGGCGACCAGCACCTTCCTCCCTCTGAGGTCCATCGCCTCACCGCTCATGCCTGACGCCCTCTGTCCGGATGGGCTGTCAGCGGCCGTGTTATCAGTCCACCTTCCAATACAGCTGTGTAAGCAGCTTCTCCGGCGGGTTCTCTTCCGGGTCGTTCAGGTAGTACTCCCACATGGCGCTGGGGCGCAGCCCCTCGGCCTCGATGAACTCCTGCACCTTGTGGTAGGTGTCGATCACCTTGTCGTAAGGGCCGACATGGACGGCGGTCACCGCCCTCCCTCCGGGGATCTTGAACGGCCTGATGTCCTCGTCGTCGTCAATGGCCTGCTTCACCGGGAACCCGCAGGTCATGTCCGTCCTCTCATCGTTGTATGAATGATAGAAGGCGAACGGCGGACCGTCGAACACCGCCCCCCGCTCCGCCACGAAATCCATCACCCGGTAGAATATGGAGCCCATGGCCTCCCCTATCCTGTCGTTGGAGACCACGGTCCTGACGGCCATGGCCTCCTTCTCCTCCACCTCCACAACCTCTATGGGGAAGTCCATGCGGAGAAATCGCATCTTTAAGTATTTCATCTGTTCCCCGCCGGATGGGCCTCAGGCGCGGAGGCCGTTATGGCCTACCGCGTCGCAAGTCCCGGCCTCGCAATCTTAATAACCGCTCAATAGCTAGATGGCGGCATTAGCGCCCCGGCCATCAGCTTCCGCGATGTGGACTACCGGATCCAAGGCCAGCCCTTGCTGCGGTCGATAGACCTGGAGATCGGGGACGACGAGAGGGTGGCGCTGCTCGGGCCCAACGGCTCGGGCAAATCCTCCCTGCTCCGCCTGGTCAGGGGGGAGGCGCGCGCCCACAGCGGCAGCGGCGAGTGCACCCTCTTCGGCAAGAGGCGCTGGAACCTCTTCGAGATCCGCTCCCTCATGGTGGCGGTCTCGCCGGAGCTGGAGAGGTCATTCTCGCCCAGCACGACAGCCTGGAACCTGGTGGCCTCTGGCCTCTTCCAGAGCTATGACGTCTACCGCAACCACCGCTTAGGCGAGGAGGAGCGGTCAGCCACCGACTCGACCATCGCGTCATTGGGCCTGGAAGGCCTCGGCCGCCGCAGGATAGGCAGCCTCTCCAGCGGGGAGATGAGGCGCTTCCTCATCGCCCGGGCGCTGGTGAACGGCCCCCGCATGCTGGTGCTCGACGAGCCCATGACCGGCATGGACATCATCGCGAGGAAGGCCTTCCGGGACACGATGTCATCGCTGGCCGCGCAGGGGAAGGGGCTGCTGATCGCCACCCATGACATGGAGGGCATCGTGCCTGAGATCGACCGGGTGGTGATGCTCAAGGAGGGCCGGGTGTTCCGCGACGGCCCCAAGGAGGAGCTCCTGGAGGAAGGGACCATGTCCTCTCTGTTCGGCGTCCCGGTCAAGGTGCTCCGCTCCGGCGGCGGCTACCACGCATCGGTGTAGCGATGAAACCAATTATACCAGCAGGGAGATTGGGTTGACGGATGACGATACGTTGCCGGGAATGCCAGGCGGAGTCGCCGGGGTGGGCTGAGTTCTGCCTTCGCTGCGGCCGTCGCTTCAGCGACGAGGACAGGGCCCAGGCCAGCGAGCCCGCCCGGCTCTGCGAGGGATGCGGAGAGGAGATGGCCTCCGGGTCAGGCGGCTGCCACAACTGCGGCGCCCGTCCCGCCGGCGCCATGGACCGCACTGCCGCCCACCGCATATCCCTGATAGCGAAGATCCTCGCCGTGGTGCCTGGGATATTCAACGTGTTCGGCCTCGGGCACCTGTTCCTCGGCAAGTACCTCAAGGCCTTCGCGTTCTTCTCCATATCCTTGGCGCTGAGGTACGCTTCAGAGGCGTGGGTGTCGCCAGGGGACATAGCCAACGCCGACATAGCCTGGCTGGCCATATCGCTCCTGGTGTTCATCTACCAGATATTCGATGTGTACCGGATAACCGACCGCGAGCTGCTGGGGCGCTGAAGCTTCGGCGAGCCGCAGGAAAACAATTTTATGCCCTTGGTCGATGGAGAGGCGATGTCCGCCGACTGGACCGAGCTATACCGGCCGCGCAGCCTCTCCAAGGTCTTGGGCAACCCCAAGGCGGTGGAGGAGATGAGGGGCTGGGCGGAATCCTGGCAGGCGGGGGCCCCCTCGAAGCGGGCGCTGGTGCTGATGGGCCCGCCGGGCACCGGCAAGACATCGGCGGCGTTGGCGCTGGCCGAGGAGAAGGGCTGGGGCGTGGTGGAGATGAACTCCTCCGACCAGCGGACGGGGGACATCATCCGCGAGGTCGCCCTGCGCGGCTCCTATTCCAACACCTTCTCCGACAGCGGCGAGTACCTCTCCGCCGAAAGCGGCGGGCGCAAGGTCATCGTGCTCGACGAGGCGGACAGCCTGTTCGGCCGCGAGGACAAGGGGGCGGTGCCGGCCATAGTCGAACTGGTGAAGAAGACCATGCAGCCGGTGATCCTCATCGTCAACGACTTCTACGCCCTGAGCCGGAAGAGCAGCAGCATCAAGTCCCAGACGAAGCAGGTGAGGTTCTACCGGCCGCGACCGTCCCAGACCGTGTCACTGCTGGCCGCCATAGCCCGCGACCAGGGCATCGGCTTCGAGGAGAAGGCGCTCAACGCCATAGCCGAGAAGTCCGAGGGCGACATCCGCGCCGCCGTCCGCGACCTCCAATCACTGGCCTCAGGGCGGGAGCGCCTGACCTTCGCCGACGTGCAGCATCTCTCCGAGCGCAGCTCCCGCTCCGACATGTTCGGCCTGATGGCGGCGGTGCTGCGCGGAAGCGACCCCATGAAGGCCCGGCGGGCGATGTCCGAGGTGGACGAGACGCCGGAGACCGCCCTTCTGTGGCTGGATGAGAACATGCCTTACGAATACCGCGACCCCGGCGACCTGATGAGGGGATATGAGAGGCTCTCGCGGGCCGACATCTACCTGGGCAGGGTGAGGCGCAGGCAGTACTACGGCTTCTGGGCCTATGCGAGCGCCATGATGTCCTTCGGACTCAACGAGGCCAGGCATGGACGGGCCGCCGGCCGCGACCGCTTCCGATTCCCCTCCTACCTGATGAGCATGTCCCGCAGCAAGTCGGCGAGGACGATGAAGAACGCCCTCGCCGCCAAGGTCGGCCAGCATTGCCACGCCTCCGCCTCGCAGGCCCGGCAGGACATACTGCCGTCCCTGTCGCTGATGATGCGCCACTCCGCTCCGCTACGGTCCTCGCTGGCGAAGTCCCTGGAGCTGGACGCCGAGGAGCTGTCCTTCCTGCTGGACTCCGCGGTGGACTCCGAGATGGTCACCGAGGCCCTCTCCGGGGCCTCTTCGGGGCCGGCATCGGCAGCTTCCCCTGACAAAGGCCAGGAAGAGGCGCGGCCGCAGAGGAGCCTGTTCGAATTCTAGGTGATCGCATGGACGAGGAATACCGCCGGCTGCTGCTGAAGCAGCAATACCGATTGCACAACGACCACGCGGCGGTCAAGCTCTGCCACTGGATGCGGCAGAGCCTTCTGCACGGCAGGAACTGCTACAAGCAGGACTTCTACGGGATAAGCAGCCACCGCTGCCTGCAGATATCCCCCGCCATCAACCAGTGCGAGCACATGTGCGTTTTCTGCTGGCGCGTCCAGGGGCACGATTTCGACGTGGAGCGATGGGCGGACCCCAAGGAGATGCTGGACTCGCTCATAGCCCATCAGCGCAAGCTCATCACCGGATTCAAGGGCGACGAGCGCTGCTCTCCAGAGAGGTACGAGGAGGCCCGCGACCCCGACATGGTCGCCCTGTCGCTGGCGGGCGAGCCGGTGCTCTACCCGATGATCTCGGAGCTGCTGGAGGAGTGCCACCGCCGGGGCATGACCACCTTCCTGGTCACGAACGGGGTGAACCCCGATGCCCTGGAGGCCATGGACACCCTCCCCAAGCAGCTCTATGTGACCGTGGCCGCCCCCGACGAGGAGGTCTACAAGAAGGTCTGCCGCCCCAAGATAGCGGACGGCTGGCAGAGGCTGATGCGCCCCCTCGACCTCCTGCCGTCGCTGGACACCCGCAAGGTGATAAGGCACACATTGGCCAAAGGGCTCAACCTCTGCCGCCCGGAGGACTACGCCCGGCTCGACCTCCGCTCGGAGGCGGAGATGGTGGAGCCCAAGGGCTACGTCTTCGTGGGCGGGTCCCGTCAGCGGCTCTCGCTCTCCAACATGCCCTCCCATGAGGAGATAATGGACTTCGCGGCGGAGATGGCGCCGCTGCTGGGCATGGACATCGTGCGCGAGAAGCCAGACAGCAGGGTGGCCCTGCTGGCTAAGGAAGGGGTGGAGCCGAGGATAGTCACTTGAGCCGGATGGTCTCGAGGTTGAGCGGCGCCCGGGTCTCGATCTTGTACTTCTTGTAGATGGCCGAGGCGAGCTCGGTGCACTTGCGGTCCTCGCCGTGGCCGATGATCACCCTCTCCGGCTTGTTCTCCAACGAGCCGATGTAGTTCATCAGCTGCCGGCGGTCGGAGTGGCCGGAGAAGCCGTCCACCGTCTCGGAGTTTATCTTGACGTTCAGAGTGAGCGAGCCGCCGCGGTCGCCGATGGTGACCTCCTTGCGGCCGCGCTGGATCATCCTGCCCACCGTTCCCTCGGCCTGGTAGCCGACGAAGAGCAGCCAGTGCAGCGGGTTGTCGGCCCATGCGCGGAAGTACTCCATGACCGGGCCGCCGTTCATCATGCCGCTGGTGGCGAGCACGATGCAGGGGTCGGGCGAGTGGCAGATGTTCTCCCGCATCTCGCGGCTGTCGACCCGCTTGAAGACCTCCGACAGGAAGGGGTTCTCACCGTGCTGGAAAATCTGGGTGCGCAGCTGGCTGTTCAGGTACTCGGGGTAGGCGGTGTGGATGGCGGTGGCCTCCCAAATCATCCCGTCCAGGTAGACGGGGCATTGGGGTATCTTGCCGCTGCGCATCATCTCCTCGATCACCAGCATGACCTCCTGCGACCTGCCCACGGCGAACACCGGTATCAGCACCTTGCCTCCCTTGCTGGTGGCGGTCTTCAGTATCTCGTGCAGCCTCTCGGTGGCCTCCGCCCGCGAGGGCTGGATGTCGCCGTTCCCGCCGTAGGTGGACTCGATGACCAGGGTCTCCAGGCGGGGGAAGCGGTTCATGGCGGCGTTGAAGAGCCAGGACCTCTCGAACTTGGTGTCGCCGGTGAATCCCACATTGTACAGCCCGTCGCCTACGTGGAAGTGGGCGATGGCCGAGCCGAGGATGTGGCCCGCGTTCTGGAATGTGAGGCGGATGTCGGGGGAGATGTCGGTGGTCTCCCCGTACTTCAAGGGTATGGTGTGCAGCACCACATCGCGGATGTGCGACGACTCGTAGGCGCTCTTCTTGCCCTCGCCGTAGGAGACCTTGATGTTGTCTATCTGCAGCATGGACATCAGGTCGCGGGTGGGCGGGGTGCAGTAGACCGGGCCGTCGTAGCCGTACTTGAACAGCACCGGGAGCAGGCCGCAGTGGTCCAGGTGGGCATGGGTTATGACCACGGCATCGATGGCGTCCAGCGGCTGCATCTCCGGGACGCTGAAATAGGGCACGGAGTCGCTCTTGGAGGGGTCGAGGCCGCAGTCTATGAGGATGCGGCTCTCCTTCGTCTGCAGCAGGCTGGCGCTGCGGCCCACCTGCCGGAAGCCGCCCAGGGCGGTGACGCGAATCCACTGCTCGCCGTCCAGGGTGGGGCGGGCGATGCGGCGTCCCACCTTCTTGAGGAACTCCTTGCGGTCGTCATGATGGTGGCGCAGATAGCTGCGCACGTCGGAGACCGTCTTGGAGGGTATGGGAGGGGAGCGTACCACCTTGGGCGCCCAGCCCACCTCCCTCTTGATCTCGTTGAGCAGCGTCCCCTGCTTGCCGATGACCATGCCGGGGGCTACCGCCTCGACGGTGACCTCGCCGGTGTCATGCTCGAAATATATGTCGGTGATCTCCGCCTCCGGAGGCGCCATCTCACGTATCTTGGCCTCCACCTTCTCAGGGTCGGCGAGCATGGAGGGGTCGGGCCTGATGGCGACACGGCGTCGGAGGCCTTGGGCGAGCTTCTTGACCACGTTGTTGTTGGCGGCGAACTTCTCCAGGTCGGTGGTGTATATGACCACCACCGAGCCCTCGAACTCTATGCCCGTTATGTTTATGTCCTCAGGAACGATCCTTCGGACCTGTTCCCGCTGCCTTTCAAAAATCCTCTCTGCATTCATGGGGAAAACCCGCTCTCGGATAGGTAAAGAAAAGGGAAGGGGTGAGAGCCGGGGGACATCCCTAGTTGGGATATCTGTAGCCCAGCTCCTCCGCCCGGGACTTCAGCTCATCTTCCGGGACTTCCTGGAAACCCTTTTCGTTTATGGTGACGACGGCCATCCCGTTGCCGCTGCCGGCGTCGCGCCTCATGGAGGCGTTCAGGCAGCCGATCGCCAGGTCGACCCCCTCCTGCAGGGAGAGGTCGTCGCGGTAGCCCTGCTCCAGCACGCCGAGCGAGAGTATCGATCCCGACCCTACCGACACGTAGGAGTCCTCGATGCATCCTCCGGCGCCGTCTATGCTGAACACATGGCCCCCCTCGCTGTCCCATCCGCCGATTATCAGGCCCACGTAGAAGCCGTTGCGCACGATGTTCGCCACGAGGGTGGAAGCGGCCCGGACGCTCATGCCGCCGCCCCTCTTCAGGCGGTACAGCTGAACCTCGGCCTTTATGAAACGTGTTATCAACTGGGCGTGCCCGACCACTCCGGCGGTGGTGAGGCCTAGGTTGTCGTCTATCTTGAAGACCTTCTGCACGTCCTTGTGGGCTATGAGGTGGCCCATGGTGGCCCTCTTCTCGGAGGCCAGTACGACCCCCTCCGTGGTAACGATGCCGATGGTCGTGGTCCCGGTCTTCATTATCTTATCGTCCATTATTGCACCATCCAAAAGATTTCGTAAAAGGTGAATTGAGAAATCCGTTCCGTTGATTATTGCCAGTATATTTAAACCTTTTTGAATGACCTTCCATGACCAGCGCTCCCTTCGGGAGCTGGACCCATCAGATTAATATGCCTCCCGACGATACTGATTCGGGGCGGGTAGCGTGTAAGTCCTCTCCTGATGACGCACTGGAGATGACTGTGCTCCAAAATCGAAATACGGAAGGCTTCGCGTCAGGACCTCCTGTTCCTGCCCGCCCCACCTCTTCTGTCCATCCTCAGGGCCATGCTGTCGTAGAAGTACATCATCAGCAATGCCAGGCCCGCCCCGGCGGCGGTGCCGGTCACCAGCCTGATGAGGTTGGTGGACTCGTAGTCGGTTAAGAGCTGGACCCCGCCGTCGATGACGGTGGGGGCGCCGAGGGCAACGATCGCCCACAGGGGGGCGCGGTAGGGGACCAGCAGGAGCGCCAGGAAACCCAGCGGCACCCCCAGGAACAGGCCGGCGTCGCGGGCGCAGACCGGCATCTGGTTGCCGTTGAGGAAGAGGGAGCGCTCCTCCTTCTGGTGGCAGAGCAGGTCGCCCGCCTG
Source organism: Methanomassiliicoccaceae archaeon (assembly GCA_003550345.1). Lineage (GTDB taxonomy): Archaea > Thermoplasmatota > Thermoplasmata > Methanomassiliicoccales > Methanomethylophilaceae > PWHV01. The sequence goes on along the minus strand of PUJZ01000094.1, from coordinate 1,785 downwards.
GTAGACCAACGAGCTCAGCGGGTCCAGGCCCTCCCAGGTGTCTCCATCATCGATGGTCCCGGTGCCCCCTCCCAGGCCGGTGATGGTCCCGGGGGGGCTGAGGAAGGGCGTCAAGAACACCAGAAGGGCCAACGCTGCGAAGATCAGCAGCAGGGTGCGCTCCGGCCTCGGCTCCGAGCTCTCCATCGCAGGGTCATCGGCGCCGTGACGTATAACCGTTGTTGCGAAAACAAGATATCCCTGCGGCGGGATGCGCAGCCATGAGCGAACTGACGCCTCTTCTGAGCAGATTGAAGGACTTCCATGGGCATCTGGGGCCTTATGTGGTGGCGGGCCACCGCATGGGGCTGGCGGCGAGGGAGGCCCTGCAGGGCCGCCTGTATTGCGAAGTTCACTGCGGCAGCAGGCCGCCGCTCTCCTGCCTCATCGATGGCATACAGTTCTCCTCAGGATGCACCATGGGCAAAGGGAACATCGCCGTGGCGGGCGAATCCGAGGCCAAGGCGCTGTTCCGTGAGAGGGGCGGAGCATCGGTCTCCATCGAACTTAGGCCGGAGCTGCGGCAGCGGATAGACGAGGAGATGGGCGTCCGCGATGAGGAGGAGGCGGCCATCGAGCTCTCCGAGATGTCCGACGAGGAGCTCTTCCTCATAGGCTGAGGCCTCCGGACAGGGCCTGCCAGGAGATCAGGAAGACCAGGAGCGCCATCGGGGTGCGCAGGGCGGCGCTGTGCAGCACCGTGATCATCCCCTCCTCCCCGTTGAGCCTGGCCCCGATCCAGGATGTGAGCACCGCCAGCTCCACCAGGTACAGTCCGGTGAGCAGCACCGTCCATCCTCCCGGTCCGCCGTCAAGGGCCAGCGGGGAGGCCAGGGAGAGCCCTATGCCCAGGACCATGGGGGCGAAGACCAGGCTCGTCCCCGACATCATCTCGGTGAGGCTGCGCATCCGGTTCATCACATCATCGCGCGAGGAGCGGCGGTGGTGGAGGTGCCTCCCCATCCTGATGCAGAGCTCCCCCGCCTGGACGATGTCCTTCCTGGCGGCGCGGAACAGCGCCTGGTAGGTGGCGACGATCGATGGCGACATCCCATCCAGTGCCGAATCCACTGCTTCCGATGGGGACGTCCTTCCCGCCGCCAATGAGTGGAGCAAGCCCCGCACCGCCGACGAGCCCTCGCCGTCGGCGGAGGAAAGCCGCAGCGAGTCCTCCAACCCCCGGCCCGAGCGGAGGCTGTTCCCCAATCTCAGGAGGTTGCCGCTCAACCATTTCTCTATGAGCCATCTCCTCCTCTCGGAGACGACGCCTCCTCTGGTCATGATGAATACGGCCGCGCATACGGGAAGCGCAGCTACCAGCAGCGCGGCCGTCGGAGAGGCGTCCAAGATGAACAGGCCTATCGCCAGAACGATGACGCCAACGAACGGCAGCGAGGGCAGGAGGCCCGTGCGCTGCGGGGTGAGGGCCGGGCTCCGCGACAGCACCCGCCGCATGTAGACCGCCACCACAAAGGGCAGAACAAGCACCCCTGCCAGAGCCAGAGGGGCCTGGCCCCCGCCAAGGCCTTGGCCTGCCGCCATGAGGGGGAGCAGCGATACGCAGATCAGCGGAAGGATTATTCCGGCGGCGAACACCGTCATCGCCGGTACGCCCAAGGAGGCCGCGTAACGGTCCAGGGAGGATCGCATCCCGTCTATCGAGACGCGATTGGCCTCCTCGACCAGCTCCGAGCGCGACTCTCCCGGAGGGCTCTCCGCTGCCGCCACCAGGAGCTGCATCGACAC
>PUJZ01000027.1 GCA_003550345.1 Methanomassiliicoccaceae archaeon | reverse complement strand
ACCCATGCCCCGTCCAGCAGCGCCGCGGCGGTCCAGAGCAGCGAGAAGGCCGCCGCCCCGCCGATACCCAGCGCGGCCAGGTTGCGCCGCGACTCCAGGAAAGCGATCTCCATGGGCATCGCTATGCGGGGAAGGGTAAAAAAGGCCATCGCCCGCCGCAAAGCACCAACGGTATTTTAACCGGCTCACGGATTAGGAACGGAGTCCAATGTACAACGTCTATCTCATCGGCACCGCCGGCAGCGGCAAGAGCACGCTGGTAAGCGCCCTCAAGGATTGGATGGAGAACCTGGGCCTAGAATGCGCCGTCGTGAACCTGGACCCCGGCGCCGACTCGGTGCCCTACGACGCCGACGTGGACATCCGCGAGTGGGTGCACCTCAACGAGGTCATGGACGAGTACTCCCTGGGCCCCAACGGGGCCCAGATCGTCTGCGCCGACCTCATGGCGCTGAACATCGACAAGCTGGTCGAGGCGCTGGAGCCCTACCGCGGGCAGTTCACCATCATCGACACCCCCGGGCAGATGGAGCTCTTCACCTTCCGCCAGTCGTCGAACGTCATCGTGGATGCCCTCGGCCGCGACAGGTCGATACTGGCCTTCCTCAGCGACCCCGGGCTGTCGCGGACGCCCAACGGCTTCGTCTCCAACATGATGCTGTGCGCGCTCACCCAGTTCCGCTTCTCCCTGCCGGTGATGAACCTGCTGTCAAAAGCGGACACCCTGGGCGAGGGGGAGCTGGAGTCGATGCTCCTGTGGTCCCAGGACCCCTATGCGCTCTACGGCGCCCTGCTGGACGACGACATCGACACCCAGACCGTGATGGGCCTGGAGCTTTTCAAGGCGATGGAGAACGTCGGCGTGTACCGCGAGCTCATACCGGTGTCGGCGATGGAGATGAGCGGACTCGAGGACCTCTACAACCAGCTGCAGCAGTGCTTCCTCGGCGGCGACGACGCTGACACCGTCGATGCCGACTAGGCGAACATCAGGCCCGAGCTCATCACCGACGTCTCATCGCTGTCCAGGACCTTGTGCATGGCCTGGTCGAAGTCCGCCATGGTGACGGTGTCCCTGCCGGCGCGGATGGCGAACATCCCCGCCTCGGTGCAGACCGAGCGCAGCTCCGCTCCGGAGGCGCCGTCGGAACGCACCGCCAGGTCCTTGAGGTCGATGGTCTCGTCGATGTTCATGCCCGAGGTGTGGATCTTGAATATCTGCAGGCGGCCCTCGTAGTTGGGCAGGCCGATCTCGATGATGCGGTCGAACCGGCCGGGGCGCAGCAGCGCGTCGTCGAGGATGTCGGGCCGGTTGGTGGCGCCGATGATCTTCACATCGCCGGTGGGCTTGAAGCCGTCCAGCTCGGCGAGCAGCTGCATGAGCGTGCGCTGCACCTCGCGGTCGCCGGAGGTGGCCACGTCCAGGCGCTTGGCGCCCACCGAGTCCAGCTCATCGATGAAGACGATGCTGGGGGCCTTCTCGTTGGCCAGCTCGAAGAGCTCGCGCACCAGCCGGGCCCCCTCGCCGATGTACTTCTGCACCAGCTCCGAGCCGACGAGCCTGATGAAGCTCGCCTCGGTGGCGTGGGCCACCGCCTTGGCCAGCAATGTCTTGCCGGTGCCGGGGGGGCCCACCAGGAGGACGCCCTTGGGCGGGTTGATGCCCACCTTCTTGTAGAGCTCCGGCCTGAGCAGCGGGTCCTCCACCGCCTCCTTGACGTCGCGGATCTGCTCCTCGAGGCCGCCGATGTCGTCGTAGGTGACGTCCGGCTTCTCGATTATCTCCGCCCCGGTGACGATGGGGTCCAAGGGGCTGGGCAGAACGCCCATGACCGCCAGGGTCTGCTTGTTCAACGACACCCTCGCCCCCGGGACGAGGTCGTCGGAAGGGACGTACTCCGATATGGAGACGATGAAGTCGGGACCGGTCGAGCTCTTGACAACGACCCTGCCGTCGGGCAGAAGGTCCTTGAGGGTGCCGATTATCAGAGGAGGGCTCTTGAGCCTCTCCATCTCCGCCCTTAGACGCTTGACGTCCTTCTGCAGCCGGAAGAGCTCGCTCTCTACGTAGCGCTTCTCTCCCTCGGCCATCCGGACCTCTTCCATGAGTCTGGTGTTCCTGTCCTCCAGGACCCTTACCTTGTCCCGGAGCTCAGTAACGAACTCATCCTGTTGGTTGCCGTCCATGAGCTTCACTCTGTGTTCTAGTCTATCAGATTGAAATATATGATGTTTTCGAAAAAACGGAAAAGCTGTTCCCCGCCGACATCAATTATAAAAGAAAGGAGTTATTCTGACACGATCGATCATGCGTTGCGAGCTATGCGGAAAGGAGACCGGAGCCCACAAGCCAGTTTTCGTGGAGGGCACCAAGCTCAACGTCTGCCCCGCCTGCACGCGCTTCGGCGACAAGTTCAGCGGCGGCAGCTCCACACCGGCCTCCAGCAGGTCGGTGATCGAGGAGAGGCTGGAGAAGAGGAAGAGGCGGATGAGCAGCAGGGACGTCTTCTCCGGCGACAGCGAGGAGCTCGTACTGGACTACCAGGCGAGGATCCGCGACGCGAGGGGCCGGCTGGGCTGGGACCAGGAGAGGCTGGCGGCGGAGACCAAGGAGAAGAAGAGCATCATCGCCAAGGTGGAGGCGGGGGACATCACCCCCCCTGAGAGCCTGGTGAAGAAGCTGGAGAAGGCCTTGGGCATAAGCCTGAAGGAGAAGGTGCTCTCCGGCGGGGAGCTGAAGGGCCCGGGCGGCAGAGGCCTGACCCTGGGCGATTTCATCAAGAAGGAATGAGCTCAGCGGGAGGCGGCGAGCTGGCGGGCCTCCTCCGCCAGGGGGGACACGTCGACGCCCCTCTCGCGCAGGACCAGCAGCCCCGCCACCTCTATCTCCACGTCCAATCGGTCCTGGACGCGGTTGCACTCGGCGATGAAGTCCCGCCTCTCCATGCCCGCGTCGACGGCCATCCCCATCAGGCGGGGGAAGAGCCCGTCGTCGCCCTTGGGGTGCGGCCGCCGCAGCAGCTCCCTGCCGGGCTTGAACGCCACCGGCACGTCCACCGAGGCCATGTCGAAGCTGGGGCGCAGGTAGCCGCTCTCCAGGCGCAGGAGCCCCTTCTCACGGCAGACGTCCAGCAGCCGCTGGGCCTCATTGGGGGGGAACCAATGCAGGTCCATGGACGCGCTGAAGACGAACTCCTTCTCGCTCAGGGCGTCGCGGCCCTTGCGCCGGAAGAGGACGGTCACGCACCTCTCAAGGTCCTCGCTCATCATCAGCCGAGAGCGGGCGCGGATAGATAAAAGTTGCTCACGGCGGGCGTCTGGACACATTGGTAATCCTTATATAGAAGAACAAACTTTAGCAACGATTAGCATTCGCTAATCTATTAACCGAGGAGGAAAGAAAAATGGGTATGGGCAACGCCCCGATATTTATATTGAAGGAAGGAACGAAGAGGGACAGGGGTAAGGACGCGCAGTACAACAACATCACCGCGGCGAGAGCCATCGCCGACTCGGTGAGGAGCAGTCTCGGACCCCGCGGAATGGACAAGATGCTGGTGGACTCCATGGGCGACGTGATCATCACCAACGACGGTGTGACCATCCTCAAGGAGATCGACGTGCAGCACCCCGCCGCCAAGATGCTGGTGGAGGTGGCCAAGACCCAGGACGCCGAGGTAGGCGACGGGACGACCACCTCCGTGATCATCGCCGGCGAGCTGCTCAAGAAGGCGGTCGACCTGATCGACTCCAACGTGCACCCCACCATCATCGCCGGCGGGTACCGCCTGGCCAACACCAAGGCCCAGGAGATACTGCAGGACGTGTCCATCAAGGTGGACATCGATGACGTGGAGCTCCTGAAGAACATCGCCGTGACCTCGATGATAAGCAAGCAGGTCGCCGGCTCCAGGGACTTCTTCGCCGAGCTGGTGGTCGACGCCATCAAGACCGTGGTGGAGGACGACGACGGTGTTCTGACCGCCGACCTCGACAACGTGCAGATGGTCAAGAAGACCGGCGGATGGATGGAGGACACCACCCTGGTGAAGGGACTGATCATCGACAAGGAGCCCGTCCACACGTCCATGCCCAAGAAGATCGAGAACGCCAAGATCGCGCTCCTCGACGCGCCCTTCGAGGTCAAGAAGACCGAGATCGACGCCAAGATAGAGATCACCGACCCCAGCCAGCTGAGCGCCTTCCTCCAGGAGGAGGAGAACATGATCAGGAAGATGGTCAAGTCCGTCAAGGAGACCGGCGCCAACGTGGTCTTCTGCCAGAAGGGCATCGACGACCTGGCCCAGCACTTCCTCGCCAAGGAGGGCATCTTCGCGGCCCGCCGGGTCAAGAAGACCGACATGGAGAAGCTGGCCCGCTCCACCGGCGGCAACATCGTCAACAAGTTCGACGAGCTCGAGGCCGGCGACCTCGGCAGCGCCGACATGGTGGAGATGAGGAAGGTGCAGGACGAGGAGATGACCTTCATCACCGGCCTCACCGAGCCCAAGACCGTCTCCCTGCTCATCAGGGGCGGCACCAGCCATGTGCTGGACGAGATCGAGCGCTCCCTCATCGACGCCATGAGCGTCGTCAGGGTGACCATCGAGGACGGCATGATGGTGACCGGAGGCGGCTCCACCGCCACCGAGCTCGCCCTGCGCCTGAGGGAGTACGCCTCCTCGGTGGGCGGACGCGAGCAGATAGCCATCGACGCCTTCGCCTCCGCCATGGAGATCATACCCACCACCCTCGCCGAGAACGCCGGCCTGGACCCCATCGACATACTGATAAGGATGAGGGCCGAGCACAAGGGCGGCAAGGTCCACCACGGCCTCAACCCCTTCTCGGGCGAGGTGGAGGACATGCTGAAGCTGAACGTCATCGAGCCCTACCGCATAGGCAAGCAGGCCATCAACTCCGCCACCGACGCGGCGGTGATGATCCTGAGGATCGACGACGTCATCGCTTCCCGCGGCATGCCCATGCCCTCCGGGCCGCCCGGCGGCGGAATGGGCGGCATGGATGACTTCGACGAGTGAACAAACAGGGGGCCAACCCCCCTTTAAATCTCTTTTGACCCGGGGCGATAGCTGTGACTGACGAGTCTCGAAACAACGACACGGTGAACGAAGCCGGCAACGGCGACAGCATCGAGGACAGGCTGGCGGAGGCCGAGGCCAAGGCCGCCGAGTACCTGGACCTGGCCAAGCGCATACAGGCCGAGTACGACAATTACCGCAAAAGGGCCCAGAAGGAGATGGAGGAGTACCGCAAGTTCGCCCACGAGGGCATAGTCCTCAAGCTTCTGGAGGTCCTCGATGACCTGGAGAGGGCCCTGGACGCGGAAGAGGAGGAGGGCCCGTTCGTGGAAGGGGTCCGCAAGATACACAACAATCTCAAGAAGCTGTTGGAATCCGAAGGGTTGAAGGAGATACCCGCCAACGGCGCTTTCGACCCCCGGCTGCATGACTGCCTCCTCACCTGCGAGGGCGAGGAGGACGGCATGATAGCGGAGGTCTACCAGAAAGGATATTACCTCGGACCGAGGGTTCTAAGGTGCGCCAAGGTCAAAGTGACCTCGGCGCCCCAGGATAAGGAAGGAGAAGGTGAGTGAAATGTCACGCATAATAGGAATAGACCTAGGAACAAGCAACTCCGCCGCCGCGATAATGGAGGGCGGCAGGCCAAGCATGATACCCAGCGCCGAAGGGACGAGCGTGGGCGGCAAGGCCTTCCCCTCCTACGTGGCCTTCACGGAGGACGGTCAGCTGCTGGTGGGGGAGCCGGCCCGCCGTCAGGCGGTCACCAACCCCGAGGGCACCATCGCCAACATCAAGCGCAAGATGGGGACCGACCACAAGGTCGAGGTCCGCGGCAAGCAGTACAGCCCCCAGCAGATCTCGGCCTTCATACTGCAGAAGATAAAGGCCGACGCCGAGGCCTACCTGGGGGAGAAGGTGGAGAAGGCGGTCATCACCGTCCCCGCCTACTTCAACGACAATCAGAGGCAGGCCACCAAGGACGCCGGCGCCATCGCCGGCCTGGAGGTCGTGCGCATAATCAACGAGCCCACCGCCGCCGCCCTGGCCTTCGGGCTCGACAAGAGCTCCGAGGAGCAGAAGATAATGGTCTTCGACTTCGGCGGAGGGACGCTGGACGTCACCATAATGGAGTTCAGCGAGGGCGTCTTCGAGGTCATCAGCACCAGCGGCGACACCAACCTCGGCGGCTCGGACATGGACGAGGCGCTGATGAACCACGTGCTGGACAAGTTCAAGCAGGAGACCGGCATCGACCTCAGCACCGACAAGATGGCGCTGTGGAGGGTCCGCGAGGCCTGCGAGAAGGCGAAGATCGAGCTCTCCACCACCCAGGAGACCGAGCTCAACCTGCCCTTCATCACCGCGGACGCCAGCGGCCCCAAGCACCTGACGCAGAAGATATCCCGCGCCAAGCTGGAGGAGCTGGTGCACCCCATAGTGGAGAAGTGCCGCAGCTCCATGGAGACCGCCATCAAGGACTCCGGGCTGAAGTACGACGACATCAAGAGGATAATCCTCGTGGGCGGACCGACGCGCATGCCCATCGTGCAGAAGTTCGTGGAGGGCATAGTCGGCCCCAAGATACAGCGCGGCATCGACCCCATGGAGTGCGTCTCCATGGGCGCGGCGGTGCAGGCGGCGGTCATATCCGGCGAGGTGAAGGACGTCCTCCTCCTCGACGTGACCCCGCTCTCCCTGGGCATCGAGACCCTGGGGGGCATCGCCACCAAGCTGATCGAGAGGAACACCACCATCCCCACCCGCAAGACGCAGGTCTTCTCCACCGCCGCCGACAACCAGAGCTCGGTGGAGATCCATGTGGTGCAGGGAGAGAGGGAGATGGCCGCCGACAACATATCCCTGGGCAGGTTCATGCTCGACGGCATACCGCCGGCGCCCCGGGGCGTGCCGCAGATCGAGGTCACCTTCGACATCGACGCCAACGGCATCATCAACGTCTCCGCCAAGGACAAGGGCACCGGCAAGGAGCAGAAGATAACCATCACCACCTCCAACAAGCTCTCCCAGGAGGAGATCGACGAGGCGGTGAAGCAGGCCGAGGCCTACGCCGAGGAGGACCGCGCCCGCAAGGAGCGCATAGAGACCATCAACCAGGCGGACAGCACCGTCTACACCACCCGCAAGTCCCTGGAGGAGCTGGGGGACAAGGTCGGCGACGACGAGCGCAAGGCGGTCGAGCAGGCCATCGACGAGCTGGAGAAGGCCAAGGAGGAGGAGGACCTGGACAAGATCAAGCAGAAGACCGAGGCGGTCTTCAGCGCCATGGCCCCCATCTCCCAGCGCATCTACAGCGAGATGGCCCAGGAGCAGGCCGCCGCCCCCGACGAGGGCAAGACCCCCGAAGGGGACGATTTCGTGGACGCCGACTACAAGATCGTGGACGATGAAGAAGAGTAGTTAACATGGCCGAGGACTACTACCAGGTGCTCGGGCTGGACCGGGACGCCTCCAAGGAGGACATCAAGAAGGCCTACCGCAGGCTCGCCCGCCAGTACCACCCTGACGTGACCACCGAGGACAAGGACGTGGCCGAGGAGAGGTTCAAGAACATCTCCGAGGCCTACGAGGTCCTGGCGGACGACGAGAAGCGGCGGGTCTACGACCAGTACGGCCACGCCGGGCTGTCGGGCCAGTTCAGCGGCGGCTCGTTCACCTGGGACGACTTCTCCCACTTCGAGGACCTCCGGGACATATTCGGAGGAATGGGGGGATTCGGGGGAAGCATCTTCGACATGTTCTTCGGCGGCGCCCAGCAGCGCCGCGGCGGCATGGGCAGCCGCGCCCGCCAGGGCGACTCGCTGCGCTATGACGTGGAGGTCACCCTGGAGCAGGCCCTCAGCGGCCTCAGCAAGGAGATCAACGTGCCCCACACCGTGCAGTGCGACGACTGCCGCGGCACCGGCGGCAAAGGGGGCGACGTGCAGACCTGCGGCGAGTGCGGCGGAGCCGGACAGGTGCAGTCCATTCGGGACTCCGGCTTCGGCCGCTTCGTCTCCATCTCCGCCTGCCCCAAGTGCCAGGGCGAGGGCCGCACCTTCAAGGAGCGCTGCCCCTCCTGCGACGGCGTGGGCCGGCAGAAGCGCAGCTCCAAGGTGACGGTGGACATACCTCCGGGCGTCGAGGACGGCACCCGCCTGCGGGTGCCCGGGGCCGGGGACGCCGGCATGCACGGCGGGCCCCCGGGCGACCTCTTCGTGATCGTCCACGTGCGCCCCCACGAGGTCTTCCGCCGCGACGGCCCCAACCTCTGGCTCGACCTGGTCACCAGCTATCCCAAGCTGGCCCTGGGCTCGGAGGAGCAGGTGCCCACCATAGAGGGCGGCACCGCCGAGCTGAAGATCCCGCCCGGCACCCAGGTGGACACCGTGCTGCGCATGAAGGGCCACGGCCTGCCCCGCATGGGCGGCGGCCCGCGCGGCGACCAGCTCGTGCGGGTGAAGATCAAGGTCCCCAAGAAGCTCTCCGCCAAGGAGAAGGACCTGCTGCGCAAGCTCTCCGGCGAGGAAGGCCACAAGGGCGGCATCTTCGAGAACCTGTTCCGCAAGTGAGCGGGGAAACCCTTTAAGCGCCATTTTCCTCTTCATCAGCATGGACGGCCTTATCGCCATAGCCACCGAGGACTTCTCCCTCTTCCATGACCTGGTCGGTCTTCTGCGGGAGAGGGGCGAGCCATTCGTATCGCTGCGGCCGGGGGACCCGGTCCCCAGCAACGTGGCGGTGGTGGTCTGCTCGGCCGGCGAGGGCGGGCTCATCGGCTTCGCGCCCGTGGTGGAGGACCCCGATCCGGAGACCGCGCTGCTGAAGGCCCTGAGCCTCAGGGAGGACTGCGAGGACGCCATATTGGTGGCCGGCGTGGACCCGGGGATGCGGCCCGGTTACGCGCTCATGATGAAGGGCAGGACGCTGGCCAAAGGGTCCCTCGATGGGCCGGAGGGCATCGCCGCCGTGCTGCTCAGCGCCCGGCAGGGGGTGTCCCCGCCCGGGGTCCTGCTGCGCATCGGCCACGGCGACCCGGTCAACCGGGACCGCTGCATCCGCGCCGCCTGGCCATTGGTGGACGAGGTCCAGGTGGTCGATGAGGCCCGCACCAGCGGCAAGAGCCCGTTGGACCACCTGCAGGCGGCCGAGTCCATCGCCCGCGGCGAAGGCCGCCGCCTGGCGGACATGCCCCGCCCCAGCTCGACTCGCGGCGGGCTGCGCGACCTGCAGCGCGAGAGCCGGCGGGTCAGCGGCGACATCACCATCTCGGCGGCGCTGGCGGAGGAGGTCGCCCTCGGCGGCCTCAGCATGGACGAGGCCATCGAGAGGCAGCGCCTCAGAGCTGGGGCACGCCGCCCGGGACCTTCGTTATGAGCATCCCCTCGATGGTCATGGGCTGCAGCTTCTTGGCCGTGTCCACCGCCCGCTTGAGCTTGGCCTCGTTGTCGGCGTAAATGGTGAACAGCGGCGTGCCGGTCTCCACGCGGTGCCCCTTCTTGCTGTGCAGCAGGATCCCGGCGCCCTTGTCGTGGGGGGAGCCCGCGGCGCGGGCCACGGCGACCAGGTCCTTGTTGCGGATGGCGTTCACATAGCCGAAGCGCGGAGCCGTCACGGGATGGGTGAACTCGCCGGGGACGATGTCCTCGGACTTGAGCCCCGGGTCCCCTCCTTGGGCGGCGACGATTTCACGGAACTTCTTCAGCGCCCTCCCTGACGAGAGTATCTCCCTCGCCAGCTTGGGGCCGTTGTGATGCCCGCCCATCTCCAGTATCATGCCCGCCAGCTCGCAGGCCTTCTCCACCACGCTGGACGGATGCTCCTCGCCCTCGAGGATGCGCACGCATTCGCGCGCCTCCAGGGCGGGGCCGATGCTGGCGCCCACCGGCTGGTCCCCGTAGGTGATGGCGCACTCCACGCGCATCCCCAGCATGTCCCCCAGGGTCATGAAGTCCCGGGCGTAGGCCCTGGCCTCCTCCACGTTGGATATCTTGGTGCCCTCCCCGGTGGGCAGGTCGATGAGCAGGAAGTCGGCCCCGATGGCCTTCTTCTTGCTCATGATGGAGGCGAGCATCTGCGCCCGCGGGTTGATGGCCAGGGGGTACTCCACCTTGATGACGATGTCGTCCACGGGGGCGAGGTTTATCGATCCCCCCCAGGTGAAGGCGCCGCCATGGGTCTCGGCGATCTCCTTCAGGCTCATGGCGTCGATGTCCACGTTGCAGAAGACCTCGACGAAGTCCGAGGTCCCGGCGGCGCTGCTGATCGCCCGCGACGAGGTCTTGGGTATGAGCTGGCCGGCCTCGGCGACGATCGACACCACGATGGGGGTTATCTTGTTGCCGGGGACGCCGCCGACGCTGTGGAAATCGAAGACCGGCCCCCGCTCGAACTGGAGCACGTCGCCGGTCTTCACCATGGCGTCGGTGAGGTGGGCGATCTCCTCCAGGTCCATGCTGTTTATGTAGAGGGAGGTCAACCAGGCGGAGACCTCGATGTTGGAGAGGCGGTACTCGACTATGTCGTAGACGATGGCGTGGATCTCCTCCTTGCTGAGCTTCTGCCCGTCCATCTTCTTGCGCACGAAGCGCACCGACTCGGGCTTGGGCGCGAAGGTGACGACGACCTCCTCCCCCGGCTTGACCTTGAGGCCGTGGTAGGCGTCCTTCATCAGGCCGATCTCGCCGCGCTCGAGGACGCTGTCGCTCCTCTCCACCAGGGCGACCATGGTCTCGCTGGGCGCCATGATCTTCACCCTGTCCATCTCCTGCACGCCCAGCTCTATGCAGTCGTCCTCGTGGAGTATGACCTCGTTCTCCAGGGTGTCGACGTCGAAGAATTTCACCTTTAGCTTCATAGGGATCCCCATTTTTCCAATGCTGCGGCCAGCTCGGGATGGTCCCGGGCGTGATCCTCCAGCTCGACGCCCATATAGGCTGCGTCGACCGCCTGGGCCATGGCCATGGCCCCTTTCATGACCCCTCCCGGATGGCCGGCCACCCCGCCGCCGGCCTGTATCTGGGAGTCGAAGCCGGCGATGTCCACCAGCTTCTTCACCATTCCGGGGTGCAGGCCCCCCGAGCAGACCGGCATCACCGGCCGGTAGGGCAGCGAGGCGTCCAGGCAGGCGTCGCGGTTCTCCAGGTCCTCCTGGCACGTCCCCCTCATCTTGCCCACCCCCAGGGTGCCTATGTGCAGCGCATCGCCCCCGCACATGCGGGAGAGCTTGGCCAGGGGCAGCATGGCGATGCCGTGCTGCGGGTTCCGGGTGATGGCCCCGTGCATGGTCCGGTGCACATGCACCGGCAGCTTGATGGACGGGTCCTCCGCCAGCGCCTGCACGGCGGCGAAGCCGGCGGTGAGCACGTCCACCATTATCTGCGACGCGCCCAGCTCCTGCACCCGCTCGGCGAGCTCGAGGATGCGATGGCCGGAGGTGGTGACGTTTATGGCGTGCACCATGTGCCGCCCCTCCTCCTCCAGGGTGTCTATCGCCTCGGCTATCGCCACCGTCCGGTCCTCGATGGGGCAGAAGACCTGGTCGACAAGGGTCTCGTCGTCCTTGCTGTTGCTCAGGCCCCCGCGGCCGCACTCCAGTATGTATTCGGCGGTGGCCTGGGGCGAGAGGCCTATCTTCGGTTTGACGATGGTCCCCACCAAGGGCTTATCCGGACGCTTCAGCCTCCGCCTCAGGCCTTCGATGCCGTACTTCGGCCCTTTGAACTGCTCGATTATGCCTTTGGGGAAGGAGACGTCCTCCAGCCTCACCCCTTCGATGTCGCCGAGGCCGAAGAGGTTGCCCGCGATGACGCTGAGTATCTGCGGCACGCCCCCCACCTCGATGCTGAAATCATCCTCGGGGAAGGCCACGGTGGCCACGTCCCCGTCTATCTCCATGACCTTGGCGCCGTACTTCTCGAACACATCCTCGTCGAGGGTCACCAGGTCCGTCCAGGTGCCGGTGGACTGCTCGGTGGCTATGGCCGAGGCCGCCTCCATCATGGACATGGCGCTGGTCTTCACGCGGTACTTGCATATCACATGCGAGTCCGGGTCGATCCGCTCCCCCAGGTGGAGGTAGCGCTCCGAATACTGCATCTTCATCACTCCTTGTTCTCGAATATGTAATCGTGGCCCAATATCTTGACTATGACCTCGTAGGCGGCGAACGGCGGTATCATGCCGATCTCCGTGACGATAGAGTCGATGTACTCCGGCGGGGTGGCATCGAAGACCGGGTTGCGCACCGTCACGCTGTCGGGCACGTCGGCATCGCCGATGATCTCCGCCCGGCCCCTCTCCTCTATCTCCACCAGCTCGCCGAACAGGGTTATGGGGGAGAACTTGTAGGTCTCGCTGCAGACCAGGAACGGCACCCTCGCCTCGTTGGCAATGAGGGCTATCTGGGACGTGCCTATCTTGTTGATGAGCACCCCGCTGGAGGTGATGGTGTCGGCGCCCACCAGGACCAGGTCCACCGAGCGCATCATGCTGCGCACGGCGTTGTCCACTATCATCGTGACCGGTATCCCCTCGGCGGCGAGCTCGTTGACGGTGATTATGCCCTGCCTCCAGGGCCGGGACTCGGTGGCGATGACCTCGAGCCTCTTCCCTTGGCGGTGGGCCTCCTTTATGACGCTGAGGGCGGCGTGGCTGTTGCAGTGCGTCAGGACCACGTCGCCGTCGGATATGCGCTTCGCGCCTATCCTCCCTATGGACTCCAAGGCCCGCTCCGACCTCTCGATGAACGCCCGGGAGTTATCCACCACCCGCGCCCTGACCGCCTCGGCGTCCTCGAGACGGTCCACGCCGTGCATGGCGGCCTGCACCCCGTTCCACAGCGATATGGCGGTGGGGCGGGAGGAGAGTATATGCTCCTTGGCCTCCTCCAGGTCCCGGAGGAGCTCGTCCCTGCCGCCCTGGTGGCCCTCGGCCACCTCGCACAGCGCCCTCACTCCGGCGCGGGCGATCCTACCGGCGCCGCGTATCTCCATCGACCTGATGGCCTCTGCCGTCTCCTGCACGCCCATAAGCAACGCCCACCTATCGGGTTGCGGCATACAAAAGGATTTTTCAGGGCGGCGGCGGCGATGAACGCAATTTATAAGCACTCACACATGCTACACGGGCCGCATGATAGGGGTACCCAACGTCCACTCCGACGACTTGGGCGCCGTCACCGAGGCGGCGGACGGGTTCGCCGGAGGCACCATCGCCCTGTTCCTCATCCTGGTGCTGATATCGTTGGAGCTCTACCGCGCCTACGGGCAGACCGAGCTCCGCATCGTCAAGGGCATGTACTACGTTGTCGTCCCCCTGCTCTGGGTTTTCTCCCTGGGGATACTGTACGCCATCCTGGACGCCCTCTAGCCCCGTTCTCCGGAAAATCAATAAATAAAAACCCTGACAATCATAGCAGCGAGCTGCAATGCCCCCCGACAACACCGTCTTCATCGGCAAGAAGCCCACCATGAACTACGTCCTGGCCGTGGTCACGCAGTTCAACAACGGCAACCAGAGGGTGAACGTGAAGGCCCGCGGCCGGGCGATAAGCCGGGCGGTGGACGTGGCCCTGATCGCCCAGCGGAGGTTCCTCCCCCAGGTGGAGATTGAGGACATCCGCCTGATGACCGAGGAGGTCAGCGTCAGCGACGACGAGCGGACCAACGTCTCCTCGATAGAGATAGTACTATTCGGCCCGGAGCCCGAGGCCTAGCCCTCGGGCTCAAGCAGGAGGCGGCGGCAGACCTCGCGCGCGGGGTCCAACCCCGCCGTGAGGTACAACGCCCCCAGCATCGCCTCGAAGGCCCCGGCCACCATCCTGTCGCTCAGCCCCTTCTGCCCCCCGCCGGTGAGCAGCACGCCCTCCAGGCCGAGACGCCCCTCACGGAGCCTGGCAGCAAGGGCCTGGTTCGATATCAGGCTCTGAAGCGCCCGGGTCATGCCCCCCTCGTCGAGCCCGTCGCACCGGTAGAGCCGCTCCCTGACGATCAGCTCCAGAACAGCATCCCCCAGGAACTCCAGCCTCTCGTTGTCCTCCATGTCCCCATCCGGGTCGGCGGCCATCCTCTCGTTGACGTAGCTGTCGTGCCTCAGGGCGACATCGCAGAGGCGGACGAGCTCTTCCGAGGGCTCGGCAATGAGGAAGGGCCAGGCGGCCAACGCCCTTCTCAGCCGGTCCCTTCTCTGCGGGAAGGACATGGCGGCGAATCGCCGCGGCGCTAGTTATCATTTACCATCGCAAAGTATTAGGTGGCGACCGGATATCCATCCGCCATGGGCAGGAAAGGGGTCAGGATAAGGGGCGCCAAGCACACCTCCAAGCGCCAGGAGAAGGAGCTCATGCAACGGGCGGTGGACCTGGCCAAGGACCCCGAGCTTCTACGCCCGGTCTGCATCGGCTCATGCCGGCGCTGCCACTTCGACAAGCCCCTGCGCAAGATGGCCTCGATGGCGGGCATAATCGATGACGTCGAGAGGCTGAACAAGGCCGCCGCCCGCGGGTCGGACCCCCTGGTGAAGGCCTATGCGGGCACGGTCTCGCTGGCGGCGGCGGGCAAGGTTCCTTACCTGGCCACCGCCAGGCTGCCCTCGGGGGACATATCCTACGCCGCCCGGGGGAAGGTGGGGCACGACAAGCTCATCGGGGTGCAGCACCACGACGACCCCGACCTCCGGCTTCTGGCCTACACCGACGTGAGCAAGAGGAAGAAGCTGAGGATGTACTCCCTGGAGGACGAGGTCCTCTGCAGCGAGCTCCCCGGCATGCCCGATGCCTACATCGAGGAGAGGCTGGAGGCATCGCCCTATGAGCTGGACGGAAGCTCCTGCGGCCATGAGCAGTCGCGGGGCAAACTGGTGCTCTCGTACAACCGCGGCGAGGGGCGCATCACCGTCTGCCGCCACTGCGCTGGCGACATCAACCTCTTCCACCATATCATCGCCCGCATGACCTCGCCCCAGCCCCTCAAGGAGCTGGACGTGCACGTGGTGCACAACTTCCACGAGATGGAGGAGCCCGCGCTCCAGGACTTCAGGGTGGACGAGGACCTTCTGGAGTCGTACACCAAAGGGAAGCTGAGCGACCGCAAGCTCATCGATGAGGTGGTGAAGAGGCGTTCCCAGGAGATGAAGCGCTCCGGGGCGGCGGTGCTGATGATCGGCGACCGCAACTACGGACGCGACATAGACTCGTTCCTGCAGGACCTGCGCGGCTCCGACGAGGAGAAGGACGTGCTGCGCCGCTTCCTCGAGGAGGAGGTCGTCACCGTCATGGTCAAGGGGGACCGCAGCAGCGAAGCCATCAACCAGATCTGGCCGGAGCACCATGACCGACTGGTGGTGGCGGCGGCCTCGGAGGAGGTGCTGGAGGAGATGGGCGACGTCTCGAGGATGAACCCCAACAAGGCGGTGGCGGAGGCCCTGCTGCGCCAGCAGGCGAAAGGCATACTGGCGGACATCCCGGTCTTCACCAACCTCGGGGAGGTCGGCGCTTACGCCGACCGCCTGGCGCGGGCCTACAAGGTGGGCGGCGGCCCCTCGGTGCGCAAGGCGGTGGAGTCCGAGTCGCGCGGCTACCGCAACCGCTCAGTCGGCCTGGCCTTCCTGCGCGCCTGCGGCGAGCAGTCGGGTGCCTGGCAGTTCAACCACGAGGAGGTCGATTTCGCCAGCTTCCTGGAGCAGTTCGCCCTCCAGATGATGGAGGCCAAGGGCGACGATTACCGCGACGCGTTGGCCAACATGATCGTGGCCTCCGGCTCCGGCGAGGAGCCCCCTCAGCCGTAGACCCTGATGTCGGCCACGTAATGGGACACCGAGGGGGCGTAGGACTTCACCTCGCGGACGGAGGCCACCTCGTGCTCCCGGCCGCCAGCGGCGAGGGCGACGTCCCGTTCCAGGGCGCGGGGCATCTCATTCACCCGGTAGGTGTCATGGAAATGTATGGTGCCCTCGGGGGCGAGCAGCTCGAAGCCCTTCCACAGGAAGTCCCGGGTGCCCCCCACATAGCCCATGACCACGCGGTCGGCGAGCCCTGCAATGGGGAGGTCGCGGTTGTCCCCCAGCACCGGGGTGACCGATCCCTCCACGCCGTTGAGCGCCAGATTCTCCTTCAGGTACCGGAACGACACCGGGTTCTTCTCGCAGGCGTAGACCCTCTCCGCGCCGGCGTGCTTGGCGATGGGGATGCTGAAATACCCGATGCCGGCGAACATGTCCACCACCGTCTCGCCTCCGCAATCGAGGGAGCCCATGCGCGCCCTCTCGTCGTTGTTGCCGGAGGCGAACATCAGCTCGCGGACGTCCAGCTTGTAGAGTACTCCGTTCTCCAGACGAATCGACTCCGAGCTCTCCCCATGGATGAGGTCTATGCGCGGCCGGCGCAGCTCGCCGCTGACGCCGCCGCGGTCCACGCATACCGATGAGACCCCCAGGGCCTTGGCGTAGGCCTCGCCGATCTCCGCCTCGTAGGGCCGAAGGCCCTCATCGAGGCGCAGCACGGCCACGTCGCCCACGAACTCCCATCTCATAGGCAGCAGGCGCATCCGGTCCTCCGGCAGCGACAGCAGGCGGGCCACGATGCGCTGGGGGCTTTCATCCTTGCGGCCGTGCACCTCGCCCTCGACCACTGTGAGGCCGAGGTTTGCGGCATGCTCCTCGCCGGCGGCGTTGACCGGCACCAGGACATCGCCGTCGCGCTTGGATATCTTCGCCGAGCGCACCACCATGTCCCGCTCCAACAGCTCGGACACAGTGACGCCCGCCCGCTCCCGGGGGACCACCGCCAGGCGCATCCTCACCTCATCACCATGGCCGAGACCAGCCGGGGTGAGAAGCGCAGCAGCCCGGGCACCTTCCGCAGCAAGGGCGCGGCGAGGTCGCTGGGCCGGTCTATGTCGCCCGAGTTCAACAGGCGCTGCACATCGGGCCGGTCCACCATCGCCGACGCTTTGGCCATGTCCTCGTCGGACATCCGGAGGAACACGCGGCGGAGCCGGTAGCCGCGGGCGAGCTCCTTGCCCAGCTCCTTCCTCCACATCCTCTCGTAGGCCTTGAGGGAGGCGGCGTCGCAGCGGTCCTCGCGCAGGGCCTCGCCGGCCACCGCGGCGAGGCATCGGGCCGATGTCAGCCCGGGGAAAAGGCCGCCCCCGGACACGGGCTTGACCTGGCCGGCGGCGTCCCCCACCAGCAGGACGCCGTCCCCGTAGGTCCTCCCCCTACCTCCCAGAGGTATCTTGCCGCAATGCTTGTCCAGCGGCTTGACGTCCTCCAGGGAGAGCTTCTTGAGGAACGCCCTCAGGTAGTCCGCCGGCGGCCCATGGTCCCATCCGACACAGAGGCCGACGCGGGTGAAATCGCCGCAGGGAAGACGCCAAGCGAAGAAGCCAGGCGCGGTCTCGCTGCCCACATGTATCTCCACCGTGTCGGAGCCGTCGGCGATGGGCAGGTCCACCTGCAGCCCCCGCACCCATTCCCGGGGCCGGGGGTCTCCGGCCTCCATCGCCACCTTCGAGCCGTGGCCGTCGGCGCCCACCAGGAGGCGGGCGCATTCCTCGCCCACCTGGCCGTCCTCCCGGTAATGGATGCGGCTGCGGCCCTCCCAGCGCCGGGACAGGTAGCGGCGGCCGTAGAAGAACTCCGCCCCCGCGTCCATGGCCCGCTCCGCCAGCTGGCGGTCGAAGTCGGCGCGGTCGATGACCACCGCCTTCGGCTCGGGCGAGCTGACGGCGATCCTCCTGCCGCCGGGGAACTCTATCTCCGCCCCGTGCAGGACGTTGAGGGGCGTCTGCCTCACCCCGGCCATCTCCAGGACCCTCGGCGAGACCAGTCCGGTGCACTGGACCGGACGCCCGCTCTCCTGGTGCTCCTCCAGCACCGCCACGTCCCAGTCCTTGGCGAGCAGGGCGGCCGCCCTGCTTCCGGCGGGCCCGCCCCCGACCACAGCCACGTCTCGTGCCATGCGCTCAGAGGTTCTTCACTTTCTCCCAGTCGGCGAGGAAGGCCTCTATGCCCTCGTCGGTCTTGGGGTGGGAGACCATCTTCCGCAGTATCGAATGCGGTATGGTGGCGATGTGGGCGCCGACGGAGGCCGCCTGGGACACATGCAGGGGGTGCCTGATGCTGGCGGCGATGACCTCGGTGTCGAAGTCGTAGTTGTCGAAGATGTCCAGTATCTCCGCCACCACGTCCATCCCGGTGTGGCCGATGTCGTCGAGGCGGCCAACGAACGGCGAGACGTAGCGGGCGCCCGCCTTGGCGGCGAGCAGCGCCTGCTGCGGCGAGAACACCAGGGTCATGTTGACGTCCACGCCCTCGTTGTAGAGGGCCTTGGTAGCCTTCAGCCCTTCGATGGACATCGGCAGCTTGATGTTCACGTTGTGGTGTATGGAGGAGAGCTCCATGCCCTCCTCGAACATCGCCTCGGCGTCGAGGCTCACCGCCTCCGCCGATATCGGGCCGTCGACCAGCTCGGCGATCTCCTCCACAACCGTCCTGAGGTCCTTGCCCTCCTTCGCTATGAGGCTGGGGTTGGTGGTGACTCCGTCGAGTATCCCCCAGCTGTGGATCTCCTTGATCTGTTCGATGTTGGCGGTGTCTATGAAAATCCTCATGTCATTTCCTCCATAGGAATCCCTTCTTCTTCTGCTTGCGGGCGATGGCCTTGCGGGCCGCGTGGACTATGTCCTCCTTGGTGAGGCCGTACTTCACCATCAGCTCCTCGGGGTCCCCGGACTCCCCGAAGCTGTCCCGGACGCCGACGCGGACCATGGGCTGGTTGCCGTTCTCGCCCAGGAACTCCGCCACCGCCGAGCCGAGGCCGCCGATGACGCTGTGCTCCTCGGCGGTCACCACGCAGCGGGTGCGCTCCACCGATTCGATGAGGGCCTCGGCGTCCAAGGGCTTGACGGTGGCCATGTTCAGCACCTCGGCGGCGACCCCCTCCTCCTTCAGCATCTCGGCCGCCTCCAGGCACAGCGATACCATCTGGCCGCTGCCCACCAGGGTGACGTCCTTGCCCTTCCTCAGTATGCTGGCCTTGCCGACCTCGAAGGGGGCGTCCTCATCGGTTATCAGGGGGAAGTCGGCCCGGCCCATCCTGATGTAGCAGGGGCCGGGCATCGATGCCACGGCGATGGTGGCCTTGTAGGCCTCGTTGGCGTCCGCCGGGCAAATGACGGTCATGTTGGGCATCGCCCTCATCAGGGCCACGTCCTCCAGGGCCTGATGGGATGCCCCGTCGCCGCCTACGCTGATGCCGCAATGGGTGGCGGCGATCTTCACATTCAGCTGCGGGTACGCTATGGACTGCCTGATCTGGTCCCAGCAGCGTCCGGTGGCGAAGACCGCGAAGGTGGAGGCGAAGACCGTCTTACCGGCGGCGGCGAGGCCGGCGGCGGTGCCCATCATGTTCTGCTCGGCGATGCCGCACTGGAAGAAACGGTCCGGGAACACCTTGGCGAAATCGCTGGTCTTGGTGCTGCTGCCCAGGTCGGCGTCGAGGGCGACGATGCTCTCGTCGGCCTCGCCCAGCTCCGCGAGGGCCTTGCCGAAGAACGAGCGCTGGCTGGCCTTCTTCACAGGCATCCCTCCAGGTCGCTCATGGCCAGGTCCTTCTGCTCCTCGCTGCAGCACTTACCATGGAAGTCGGGGTTGTTCTCCATGAAGGAGACCCCCCGGCCCTTGACGGTGTTGGCGATGATGACGGTGGGGCGGCCCTTGCAGCGCCGCGCCTCCTCGCAGGCCTCGATTATGCGCTCCAGGTCATGGCCGTCGATGACGATGACGTTCCATCCGAAGCCCGTCCACTTCTCCTCCAAAGGCTCCAGGGAGAGGACGTCCTCGGTGTCGCCCATGATCTGCAGGCGGTTGCGGTCCACGAAGACGGTGATGTTGTCCAGGCCGTAATGGGAGGCGAACATCGCCGCCTCCCAGTTCTGGCCGCTCTGCAGCTCCCCGTCCCCGCAGAGGCAGTATATGCGGTGGTCGGAGGAATCGAGGCGGGCGGCGAGCGCCATCCCGTTGCTGACGCTTATCCCCTGGCCCAGGGAGCCGGTGGACATCTCTATGCCCGGCAGCTTCCCCTTGGAAGGGTGGCCCTGCAGCCGGCTGCCCAGCTCACGGAGGGTGAGCAGCTCCTCGGTGGGGAAATAGCCCGCCTCGGCCAGAACGGCGTAGAGCGCCGGGGCCACGTGGCCCTTGGAGAGCACGAAGCGGTCCCGCCCCTCCCAGTCCGGGCGCTTGGGGTCGTGCTTCAACACGCGGAAGTAGAGGGCGGTGAGGATCTCGGCGGACGATAGCGACCCTCCAGGGTGGCCGGATCCCGCCGCGCAGGTCATCTCGACGATGTGCCTACGCACCAGGCGGGCCTTCTCCTTCATTGATTCGATGGAACTGTCTTCACGGGGCAATTGGGACACACCTCTTCGGAACCGGGAGACCGGAAGTATGGGGACGCCGTAAAAAACATTTGTCCTTAGTTATGGGGGAGGGAAGGGGTTTGCTCGCGTATGATTTCATATGCGCCTCAGTCGCTCTCGATGCGGGGCGCCAAGAGGTATCCAACGCTGCCGTTGCCGTCGGCGAGGCTGAACATGATCCTCACCGGGAAGTTGTTGCCCAGATTGATCCGCACGCTGGTGTCGGAAGGCACCGCCTTCACCAGGTTGGAGAAGTAGTCCAACGGGAACAGGGACCGCGCCTTCTCATCAGCGCTCACCGAGATGAGCTGGGACTTCTCCAGCCTCAGGTTCACGGAGTCGGTGTCGCCCTCGGAGTAGAGCTCGAAGTAGTCCGGCTCCGCGGTCAGGGCTATGTGGTCGGAGACGCTCTCCGCGGCCTTGATGCCCTTCTGTATCTCACTGACGGAGAGCTCGACCAGGGCGGGCAGGTTGAGCTCGGGGACGCGGGGGTCGCTCATGCTCGAGGTGTCCACCAGGTTCATGCGCCTGACGATGTTGCCCACCTTCATGACCAGGCGGCTCTTCTCCTCGTCCTGCTCCATCTCCACGATGTCGCCGGACGAGGCCAGCTTCAGAACGTCCTTGACCTTGTCGAGGTCCACGCCGATCTTGGTCTCGTCGGCGGCGTACTCCTCGAAGGCCTCCTTCTTGAGGTCGAGGTCGATCATCGCCACATGGGCGGGGTCCACCGCCTTGAGGTTCAGGCCCTCCGGCCCGATGTTGAACTTGGCCTCGTCCACGAGGGTGGAGATTATGTTCACTATGCCCTTGAGTGTGTCCGACCTGATCTTTGCCTGAAACATGTTTCCCCTTCCTTTGCTGACACAGTCGTTTTAGATAATAAAGGTTGACCTTTCAGTACTCGCGCCAGGAGTGGCTGCACTTGCAGCAGCGGTAGATGCGCGTCTCCGGCTCGTCCGCGGCCCGGGGCTGCCTTATCACGAAGAAGGCCTCGCTGTGCCCGCAGTCCGGGCAGGGGGCCCGGGTCTTGGGGAGCGTGGCCGAGGCCTCCTCTATCACGGTGGTCTCCTTGTCCCTGGAGCTGGTCACGAAACTCTGTGACCCGTCTCCTTGGCTCGTCTCCAGGTCGCAGCGGCTGCAGCGGAACGTCGTTCCGCTGCGGAACATAAGGGAACCACAGTCAGGGCAGAACATGCGTCAATCCTCCTTCTACCCCAACAAATCGACGTATAAAAATTGTTAGCCTTGCCGGGCTCAAACGTACTCGAAATCCTCGCGGCCCTTGCGGCCCTGCCCCCTGTCCCGGTTGGGGTCGTTGACCTCGGCGCGGTGGAGGAGGCCGTTGAACGCGTTGGCGGCCACGACGGGGGCCGGTCTTCGCCGCGGCTCCGCCTTGGGGGTCTGGCGCACCGCCTTCCCCTTGACCGGTGTGCACTCGTCGAAGCTTTCGAAGGAGGGCCTGCCCTGGGCCTTGGAAGCGGGAGGGGCGTGCTGACGCACGTAGTCCATCTCGCGGCGCCCCTGCTCGGAGAGGATGCCGCCCACGTAGGCGAAGACGATGGTGATGATGTAGCTGTTGATGTTGAGGGAGGTGGTGGAGCCGACCGCCGCCATGAACGAGTCCATGTAAGCGACCGTGGCGCCCATCATCGCCCCCAGGGCGGGCAGCTCGGCGCTGAAGGCGTCCAGGAGGGCGGCGTTGCTGCCGTTTATGAAATCGATGGGGGCGATGGTCCCCGTCTCGATGGCGTAGATCAGGGCGGTGAAGGCCCCCACCGGTATGAGGGCGGCGAGCATGCCCATGTTGGGCGAGCCCGCCTTCCTGCCGCCGACGTAGCCGGAGATCATCTGGCCGAATATGGGGAGCCACCACAGGAGAAGGGACAGGACGAAGGTGTACTTGACGGCGGCCAGGAAGCTGTATGGCCTGTCGGCGGACCTTCCCGGCCTCGGTCCACGGCCAGGGGCGCCGTCGCCCCTGCCGTCCGAGCCCCGGTTACGATAGCCACGGCTGGTCATCCCAAACCCTGTCTTCATGTGCATCCCTTGTCAGACATGAGTCCGACATTCTTTGTATTATTGCCATGATTATTTAATGTTTATCACTCGCCTATCAGGGCGTTCTTTATAAGCTCGGAGCGGCCGCGAAGGCCGGCGGAGCGTGGCTGGACAGCATTCCATGGCATCGGCGTTCCGGGGGAAATTAAATAAAGGTGTTGTTGTTAGGCTTCAGCGATGGGGGTCTACAGGAAGGTCCTGAGCTACGACACCAGGAGCGGCGATGCGCTCTACGTCTGCGGCGACGCCCGCGACGCGTTGAAGGAGAGCGGCCTGAAGGAGGGCCTGCTCTGCATCTTCGCCAAGGGCTCGACCGCCTCGCTGGTGTTCATGGAGAGGGACGCCGGGCTCGAGCCGGACCTGTCGGACGCCCTGGAGCGGATGGCCCCGCGGAACGCCGAGTACCGGCACGACCGCGTCTGGGGAGACGGCAACGGCCATTCGCATATCCGCGCCAGCGTGCTGGGCGGAACGATCACGATCCCGTTCACGGACGGCGAGATGGACCTGGGCCGATGGCAGCAGGTCGCCCTGGTGGAGAACGACGTCAGGGACCGCCGCCGCGAACTCATCATACAGATAGTAGGTGAATGACCCAATGACAACGAAGATTAAATTCCTGGGAGGGGCGGACATGGTGGGCCGCATGGGCATGCTCATGGAGGCCGGCGGCCGTAGCATGATGTTCGAGTACGGAATGAGCCCGACGAAGCCGCCGAGCTACCCCCTGCCCGCGCCGAAGGTGGACCACGCCTTCCTTACCCACTGCCACCTCGACCACTGCGGCATGATACCCTGGCTCACCAGCAGGTACGACAACGACATCTTCACCGCCCCGCTCACCGCGGAGATAGCGGAGATGATGATGTACGACTCGCTGAAGATAGCCAAGGCCGAGGGGTACCCCGAGCCCTACAACGAGGACGACATAGAGAGGACGATGAGGAACGTCATACCGCTGGAGTTCGGCGACGTCATCGAGGTGGGCGACCTGGAGGTGGAGATGCACCGCGCCGGCCACGTGCCGGGGGCGATGATGTTCCAGGTATTCAACGGGAGCAGCACCCTCTACACCGGCGACATCCACACCATCAACACCAGGCTGGTCGAGGCGGCCGAGCCGGTGAAGTGCGACAACCTCATAATCGAGGGGACATACGGCGGAAGGCTGCACCCCGACCGCAAGCAGAGCGAGAAGGCCTTCCTCGACAAGATAGAGGAGGTCGTCAACCGCGGCGGCAAGGTCCTGATTCCCTGTTTCGCGGTGGGCAGGACCCAAGAGGTCATGATGCTGCTCAACGGCACGCATTACGACAAGTGGCTGGACGGCATGGGCCGCTCCATCGCCAGGATGTACATGCAGTACCCCGAGTACCTGATCAACCCCAAGGCCCTGCGGGCGTCCCGGAGGGCCTTCAAGGAGGTGAAGAACGCCCAGATGCGCGGGAAGGCGCGCAAGGGCGAGGTAATCGTGACCACCGGCGGGATGCTCGACGGCGGCCCGGTGCTCAATTACATGAAGAGCGTCAAGGACGACCCCCTGTCGGCGATCCTCATCACCGGCTTCCAGGCCGAGGACACCAACGGCAGGATGCTGCTGGAGAAGGGCTATGTGAACATCGACGGCAGCATGGAGAAGATCAACTGCGAGGTGCAGAGGTACGACTTCTCCGCCCACGCCGACCATGACCAGCTGGTCTCATTCGTGAAGGGCTGCGACCCGCAGAACATAGTGATAATGCATTCCGAGAGCCGCGAGCCCCTCTACGAGGAGCTGAACGGCAGGTACAACGTGATACTCCCGGAGCTGGAGAAGACTTACGAGCTGGAGTAGGCATATGGAGCGACTGAGGCTCTTCCTGGAGGAGGACGCCCCCGCGGGCGACGTCACCAGCGAGCTGCTCGTGCCCGCGGGCGCCGAGGCGCGCGCCACGGTGAGCAGCGGCGCCCCCGGGGTGCTCGCCGGGGCGGAGGAGGCGGCATGGCTGTTCCGCGACGGCGGCCTGGAGGTCATCGCTGTCATGAAGGACGGCTCCCACCTCGCCGCCGGCGACGAGGTGATGAGGGTGGAGGGGGACCTGCGCCAGATACTGCTGCGGGAGAGGACCTGCCTCAACATCATGATGATGATGTCCGGGGTCGCCACCGTCACGCGGGAGGTCCTGGAGGGCTGCCGCGCCGTGAACCCGGCGGTCACCGTGGCCGCCACCCGCAAGACCCTGCCGGGGCTCCGCGCATTGCAGAAGAAGGCGGTGGAGCTGGGCGGGGGCGAGCCCCACCGCATGAGCCTCTCGGACCATATCATGGTCAAGGACAACCACATCGACGCCGCCGGGGGGATGGACAAGGCCCTCGCGCTCCTCGAGGGCAGGGGGCCAGGCACGGTGGTCGTTGAGGCCGAGGATTTGGCCGCCGCCCTCGCCGCCGCCTCCTGGGGGGCGGACGTGGTGCTTCTCGACAACATGAGCCCCGCGGAGGCCCGCCGCTGCTACCTCAGGATAAAGGAGGAGCACCCCGGCGTGATGGTCGAGGCGTCCGGCGGCATCGGCCCCGCGGAGGCCCCCCTGTACGCCGCGGCCGCCGACCGGGTGTCGATGGGCTTCCTCACCCACTCCGCCCCGTCGCTGCAGTTCTCCCTGCACCTGCTCTAGAGGCGGGTGCGATGATGGGAGAGGCAGTCCAGCTCCCAGCCGAGGCAGCCGGCCGCCAGCTCCGCCACGTGGATGACCGGGATTCTTCTGGTGACCGTGTCGAACTGCAGGAAGCAGAACGGGCATGATGTTACCAGCGCGTCCACGCCCGGGTAGGAGGAGACGGCCTCCTCGCTCACTTTCCTCGAGACCTCGTCGTTGACCGATGTCAGCGAGCCTCCGCAGCATACCCGCTCCCTCGCCCGCACCGCCTCGCAGCCCAGGGCCTCGACGATCTCCGCGAGCATGGCGCTGGCGCCGCCGGAGTTCTCCGAGAGGTGCTCGGCATGGCAGCCCGGGTGTATGCCCAGGCGGAGCTTGCAGTCGCCGCTCCTCAATCCCTTGAGGTCCTCGAGGCGGGAGTGCAGGAGCTCCATCAGGCCCAGCACCTCGGCCTGGCCGCGGTACTCCATCCCCAGCTCCCTCAGCACGGGGGCGGCGATCCCCTTGCCGCTGGCGTCCAGCAGCTCTCCCGATTCCTTCAATGACAGGGTGCAGCCGTCGCAGAGCGTCAGGACCGAGCGCCCGCCGCGGCCGGCGATGGCATGCAGCCGGGCCCCGCTGACGAGCCAGGTCTCCAGCCCCAGCGACCTCAGGCCCACCGGCTCGACGCAGCAGGTGAAGTCCGGGAAGTCCTCATGGGCGATCCCAAGGGCGTCGAGCAGGAAGCGGGCGGCGGCCTCAACGAAGGGGAGCTTCGCGGGTATAGCGCAGCCAGGATAGAGGTAGGGATCATTCATGGGAGAACCTCGTTCGCGAGACTATCTTGCCCAGCTCCCGCATGGCCCGGTCCCCGTTCCCCATCTCGGGCAGGCCGAGGTCCTCGCGGGACCGGGCCGTCCGCGGCCCCTTGGGGAAGCCGCGGCCCTCCTTGAGGAAGGAGGCCGCGCCCCTTTTGAAGCGCCCAGGGGCATCACCCTCCAGGGCGGAGCGGTAGCGGAGATGGGTTATCAGCAGGGCGATCCCGATGTCCGCCGGGCAGACGTCATCGCAGATGTAGCAGAGGAGGCAGTCCCACACGTTCTCCTCGCTCCCCCCGCCGAGCATCCCCTGGACCAGTTCGTGGGGGTCGATGCCCCCGTGCCTGGCGCTGGGGCAGGCCCGGGCGCAGGCGCCGCAGTCCTGGCAGCCGGCGAGGGAGAACATCTCCGTGAGACGCTGGTCGGAGATGTCATCGAGGTCGAAATCATCCATCCCCTGCTTTATCGGGATTCCGGTTAAGGAATTTTCCCCCGCAAAAAGCATATCCGTAGGGGGCGATTCCCGGGCATGAACATCGAGGACTACGTATGCCAGTTCTGCGGCAGGACCGCGAAGAACTTCGTCTTCGCCGCCTTCACCTGCGAGTCGGAGGAATGCATCGACGCGGCGCGCAAGGAGAGGGGCGGGCCCGGGGGCCATATGAAGAGGAAGGCCGAGGGCAGGCCGATGATAATCTTCGACGATGAGGAGTGATCAGTGGCGGAAGACGCGGCAGCCGGTGAAGACCATGGCCATGCCGTGCTCGTCGGCGGCGTCTATCGACTCCTGGTCCCTTATCGAGCCGCCCGGCTGGATGATGGCGGTCACCCCCGCCTTGGCGGCCTCGTCCACGCCGTCGCGGAAGGGGAAGAACGCGTCCGAGGCCATCACGCTGCCCTCGGTGTCATCCCCACCTTTAACACTGGCAATCATCGCTGAGTCCACCCGGCTCATCTGCCCCGCGCCGATGCCCACGGCCCTCTCCCCCTTCACATAGACCACCGAATTGGACCAGACGTGCTTAACCAGCTTCCAGGCGAAGAGCAGCGCCCGCATCTCCTCCTCGCTGGGCGCCCGTTTGGTGACCACCTTGAGGTCCTCGGGGGAGATCCTCAGCTCCTCATCGGTCTGCACCAGGATGCCGCCCTGCACCTTCTTCATCTTCAGCTCGCGGCTGCGGACGGAGGGCCCGATGGGGCAGCCGGTCCTCAGCAGGCGGACGTTCTTCCTCTGCAGGAGTATGTCCAAGGCGCCCTGCTCGAAATCGGGGGCGATGATGGCCTCCACGAAGTACTTGTTGTCGCGTATCTCCTCCGCCACCGACGCGGGGCAGACGCGGTTCAGGCATATGACGCAGCCGAAGGCCGACTTCGGGTCCACCGCATAGGCGTCCACGAAGGCCCGGTGCACGTCATCGGCGCTGGCGAGGCCGCAGGGGTTGGTGTGCTTCATGATGACCGCGGTGGGGCGCTCGAAGTCCATGGCTATGTCCAGCGCCTTGTCGAGGTCGAGTATGTTGTTGAACGACAGCTGCTTGCCGTGCAGCTGCTCCGCCTTGGCCACGGTCGGTCCCTCGGTGAAGGGGTCGGCGTAGAAGGCCGCCTTCTGGTCGGGGTTCTCGCCGTAGCGCAGGCCCATCACCTTCTCGTTGGGGAAGGGCAGGGAGGCGGGGAAGACATCAGGCTGGTGCCGCCTCCTCATGACGTCCGCGACCATCGCATCGTAGTTGGCGCTCCTTATGAAGGCATCCGCCATGAGCCAGCTCCGGGTCTCCTCGCTCACGGTCCCGCCGCCCCGCATCTCTTCAAGAACCATGGGGTACTGCTGCGGCGAGCTGACCACCGCCACCGAGCGGTGGTTCTTGGCGGCCGCCCTCAGCATGCTGGGCCCGCCGATGTCTATGTTCTCGATGATGGCCTCCATGTCGTCCGGGGCCTCCGCCACCGTCCTCTTGAAGGGGTAGAGGTCGATGACGACCATGTCTATGGGGCCTATCCCCATCGCCTCGATGGCCTCCATGTGCTCCGGGGAGTCGCGGCGGGCGAGTATGCCGGCATGTATGCGGGGGTGCAGGGTCTTGACCCTGCCGTCGAGCATCTCCGGGAATCCGGTTATCTCGGATACCTCGATCACATCCAGACCGGCCTCCGCCAGCAGCTTGGCCGTGCCTCCGGTGGACACCAGCTCCACCCCCATGGAGTCCAGCTCCCGCGCGAACTCGACCACTCCCTCCTTGTCAGAAACACTCAGAAGCGCCCTCTCGATTCTTACCAGTGAGATTCCTCCCGATGCGGGCATACCGGGGTATGCCATGCCTATATCGCTAGGTCAATCATAAATGTAATGGATTCCCCCTGCGGGTCATCTTTTTTATAATGATGCGATATCAACCAATGAAGGACATGATGGTCATCAGCGAGAGGATAAACGGCCTTTTCCGCTCCGTGGGCAAGGCCATCGACGAGAGGGACTCGGACTTCATCCAGGAGCTGACCCTCCGTCAGGTGCAGGCGGGCGCGGGGGCGCTGGACGTGAACATCGGGCCGGGCCGGGGCGCCGAGGGCCCGGAGGCAATGCGCTGGCTGGTGAGGACGGTGCAGGAGGCGAGCGATCTGCCCCTGTGCATCGACACCCCCGGGCTGAAGACGATGGCCGCCGGCCTGGAGGCCTGCGAGAACCCGGCGATAATCAACTCCAGCACCGCCGAGGCGGAGAAGATGCTGGCCCTCTTCCCTCTGGCGAGGGAGCACGACGCTGACATAATCTGCCTGACCATGGACGAGCGCGGGGTCCCCAACGACGCGGACAGCCGCGCGGAGATGGCCATGCTCATGATGACCACCGCCATGGAGCACGATGTGATGCCCGAACGCATACTCCTCGACCCGCTGGTCCTCCCGGTGGTCGCCGCCCAGGACCAGGGCTGGAAGGTCATAGAGGCGCTGCGGGCGTTCCGCATGCTCAACGACCCCGCCCCCCGCACGGTGGTTGGGCTGAGCAACGTGTCCAACGGATGCCGCGACCGCAGCCTGCTCAACAGCACCTACCTGGCGATGCTGATGGGGGCCGGCCTGAGCGCCGCCATACTGGACCCCGAGGACAGGATGACCATGGACACCGTCAAGACGGCGCAGGTCCTCCTCGACCAGAAGCTCTACTGCGAGGACTACCTGCGCGCCTGAGGCCGGGGCAGCAGCCCCGCCCTCTCCACTATCTCAGGAAGGGCGCTCTCCCAGTTCACCGGCATCAGATGGATGCCGGCGATGCCCGGGCGGCCGCGCAGCTCCTCGATGGTCTCCAGGCAAATCCTCATTCCCTCGGCCCTCTCATCGGAGGCCCCCTCCATCCGCTCCAGCACCTCTTCGGGGACGCGCATCCCCGGGACCTTGGTGGCCATGAACCTGGCCGCCTTGGCCGAACGCAGGGGGATGATCCCCGCCAGGATGTGCACGTCCTTGTCGACCCCGCGGGAGCGCACCATGCCCATCCATTCCTCGAAACGCTGCAGGTCGAAGATGGCCTGGGTCTGGATGAAGTCCGCGCCCGCCTGCACCTTCTTGGCCAGCCTCACCACTCCCAGCTCCACGGGGTCGGCGAACGGGTTGGCCGCCGCCCCCAGGAACATGCGGGGGGGCGTTTCGATGGGGTCCCCGCACCACATCTCCCCCTCGTCCCGCATCCGTTTGAAGACCATCAGCTGCTGGGAGGAGTCGAGGTCGAAGACGTTGCGCGACTGGGGCTGGTTCCCGAACTTCTGGTGGTCGCCGGTTATGCACAGCAGGTTCTTGACGCCCAGCGCGGCGGCCCCGAGGACCTCCGACTGCATGGCGAGGCGGTTGCGGTCCCTGCAGGTCATCTGCATGATGGGCTCCACGCCCTCCTGTATGCAGAAGAGGCTGGCCGCCAGCGAGGACATCCTCACGATGGCGGTCTGGTTGTCGGTGACGTTGAAAGCATCGGCATGCCCCTTCATGAGACGGGCCTTGCGCCGCACACTCTCGCCGTCGGCGGACTTGGGCGGCCCTATCTCCGAGGTGACGACGAACTCCCCGTCGGCGAGCAGGCGCTCCAGGGAACCGTCGGACTTCAACGCCCCGACCCCCCGCCCTTGACCACCGTGCGGGGGCCGCCGTCGCGCGACCTGGACCAGTCCTTGGGCGGCAGCGGGGTCTCCAGGAGGTCGAGCCTGCCCTTGGCGCGCAGATGGTCGTATATCAGCTGCCAGGCGCAGTCCCGGTCCGGGGAGGTCTCGCACTTGCCCCCCTGCGACCCGCCGCAGGGGCCGTTCTGCAGCATCTTCGAGCAGCGGGCGATGGGGCATATGCCGCCGCTGAGATGGACGGTGCAGTCCCCGCATCCGGCGCAACGCTCCTTCCATTTCCCCCTCCCGTCCGGGGCGCCCATCGACGAGGTGTCGATTCCGGGCAGCACCACCCTGTCCGGGTAGACCTCGCTGAGGACCTGGGCGCCGACGCCGCAGCCCAGGGATACCAGCACGTCGGACCATTCCACCAGATCGGCTATGGCCTCGTCGAAGGAGCGCTCGCACTGCCTCTGCAGGGTCACCGTGCGCAGCTCCCACCCCAACGAGCGCTCCTCGGAGTGTTCGCGGAGGGAGCCGGCGAGCTGCTCGACCTCGTCCTCGCCGCCGGCGAGGCATACCGCCACGCAGGACCGGCAGCCGGCCACCAGTATGCGGCCCCCGCCCTCCTTCTCCACCATGGCGACGATCTCATCCAACGCTTTCTGCTCGCCGATTATCATTGCCTGACCTCCGCCCGCCCCCGGGGGGCGCATCTTCATTCAAGGGCAGGGCGGATATAACCTTTATGTCCGCCGGCGGCCTTGTCACATTGATGCAGCCGCAACGCGCTCCGCAGGGCATGAGGGTCTTGGCGTTCACCGTTGACCTCGACCGGGACTGCAACGTCGCCGTCCCAGGCGAGATGGCGGCGGCGTCCCGCGACCGGGGGCGGGGCGTCCCGCCGCGCCACTCCGCCTCGGCCGAGGGCATGGAGGCCATCGCCGACATGCTTCGCTCCCTGTCGCTGCCGGCCACGGTCTTCGCCGAGGGGGAGACCCTGCTCAGCCTCCCCGACGCCTCGGTGCTGAGGGGGCACGAGCTCGCCTGCCACGGCATGGGCCATGAGGACCTCACCGGCGAGAGCAGCGGCCTCGTCCCCGACGACGGGGAGCTGCGCGCCATAATACGCCGCTCCAAGGAGGCGCTGTCCTCCCGCTGCGGCATCGTCCCCCGCGGCTTCCGCGCGCCCTACCTGAACATCGACCCGCGCGTCCTCTCCCATCTGGGGGAGGAGGGCTTCTCCTACGACTCGTCGATGACGGCGGCCGCGGAGGAGGGGTCGGTGACGCCATGGAGGCTGGACAACGGCATGCTGGAGATCCCGTTGGCGAGGGACAGGGACGCCGAGGGGCGAATCATGGACTCCTACCTGTGGGCGATGCACGAGGGCCGCCGGCCGGTGGAGGACTACTTCGGCATGCTGGAGCGCTTCCGGGCGGGGGCCTTGGTGATGGCGACTCACAGCTGGCATGTGGCGGAGGGCGTCCGCGACGGGCGCCGCGGCAAGGCGGAGGCGGCGGCGCAGACGGAGGCCCTGGCCCAGGTGCTCGGCCGCGCCAAGGACCTCGGCTTCGAGGTCCTCACCCTCGAGGAGCTGGAGCGCCGGTTCAGCGCAGACCGGTGACCTGGCCGTTCTCGTCCAGGTCGATGTCGAGCGCCGAGGGGCGCTTGGGCAGCCCTGGCATCAGGTTCATCTGGCCGCAGACCGGGACCACGAATCCCGCGCCGCTGGATATGAAGACCTCCCTTACGGTGAGCTTCCAGCCCTCGGGGGCCCCGCGCTTGCGCGGGTCATCGCTGAGCGAGGCCTGGGTCTTGGCCATGCACACCGGCAGGCGTCCGTAGCCGTGCCCCTCGGCGGCGTCGATGGCCTTCTCGGCGGCGCTGAGGAAAATAACCTGCCCCGCGCCGTAGACCTTCTTGGCCACCGTCTCCACCTTCTCCCTGATGTCCAGCGAGCATTCGTAGAGGCTGCGGAAATCGCTCTCCCCCCTCTCGAGCACCGCTTGGACCTTCTGGGCGAGCTCCACGCCCCCGGCCCCGCCGTCCTCGAAGACGGTGGAGACCGCCGCCTCCACGCCCATGCCCCGCAGCCGCTCTAGCACCATCTCCAGCTCATCGTCCGCGTCGCCGGGGAAACGGTTCAGGGCCACCACCGCCGGGAGGCCGAAGAGGCCGACGTTGGAGAGGTGGCGGTAGAGGTTGCCCATCCCCTCCTCCAGGGCGTCCGCGTCAGGGAGGTGGCATTCCTCCACCGCCTTGCCGCCGTGCATCTTAAGCGCCCGCAGCGAGGCCACCATCACCACGCAGTCGGGCCTGAGGCCCGACTGCCGGCAGACGATGTTGAAGAACTTCTCCGCCCCCAGGTCGGCGGCGAAGCCGGTCTCCGTGACCACCACGTCGGCGAGCTTGAGGGCGTAGCGCGTGGCTATCACCGAGTTGGTGCCGTGGGCGATGTTGGCGAAGGGGAAGCCGTGCACGAAGACCGGCTGCCCCTCGACGGTCTGCACCAGGTTGGGGTTCACCGCGTCCTTCAGCAGCGCCATCAGCGACCCTACGCAGCCCAGCTGCCGGGCCAGCACCGGCCGGCCCTGGTTGTCGTAGGCCACCGTCATCTCCTCCAGGCGGCGCCTCAGGTCGCCCAGGTCGTTGGCGAGGGCGAGGATGGCGCTGATCTCCGAGGCGGGGGTGATCATGAACGAGCTCTCATGGGGGACGCCGCCCCGGGCCTTGCCCCCCAGGCCGATGACGATGTGCCTCAGCTCCCGCGAGCCGATGTCCATGGCCTTGCCCAGCATGATGCGCACGGGATCGATGTCGAGCTCGTTGCCTTTGGCGATGTGGTTCTCCAGCACCGCCGAGAGCAGGTTGTGGGCGGCGCCCACCGCGTGGATGTCGCCGGTGAAATGGAGGTTGATGTCCACCATGGGGTGCACCTGCGCCCGGCCGCCGCCGGTGGCGCCCCCCTTGATGCCGAACGTGGGCCCCAGCGAAGGCTCGCGCAGCGTGCCCATGGCCTTGACGCCCAGCCTTCCCAGTCCCTGCACCAGGCCGATGGTGGTGACGGTCTTCCCCTCCCCTGCCGGGGTGGCGGTTATGGCGGTGGTGACCACCAGCTTGCCGTCGGGGCGACCCCTCAGGCCCTCCAGGGACGACAGGGGGACCTTGGCGGTCTCCCGGCCGTAGAGTACAAGATCCTCGCGGTCGAGGCCGAGGGACTCCGCCACCTCCTCGATGGGGCGGAGGCCCGGTTCCGTGCTGCCGATGCGGCCGTTCATCGGGGGGTGATTCCCTTACCTTTAAATTAGATTTCTCCGGCTGAAAAGCATAAATAGCGACCTAGCATAGTCGAGCAGGGTAAGATGAGCTACCGTCTGATGAACGGCAAGGAGGTGGCCGCCCAGGTCACCGCGGGGCTGGAGCAGAGGCTCGCCGAGCTGCGCGGAAAGGGTACGAACCCCTGCCTGGCGGTGGTCATCATGGGGGACGACCCCGCATCCCATGTCTATGTGCGCATGAAGGGCAAGGCCTGCGAGCGCCTGGGGATAGACTCCTTGACCCGCGCCCTGCCCGCCGACGCCTCCGAGGAGGAGCTCCTGGCCGTGCTCGACGGCCTGAACAGCGACCCTGGCGTGCACGGGGTGCTCTGCCAGCTGCCGCTTCCGCCGCATGTGGACGAGAGGAAGGTCATCGAGCGCATAGACCCGCTCAAGGACGTCGACGCCTTCCATCCGCTGAACGTCGGCCGCATGCTCATCGG
Source organism: Methanomassiliicoccaceae archaeon (assembly GCA_003550345.1). GTDB lineage: Archaea > Thermoplasmatota > Thermoplasmata > Methanomassiliicoccales > Methanomethylophilaceae > PWHV01. The sequence continues at coordinate 53,291 of PUJZ01000027.1, read as the reverse complement.
CGACCCCCTCTTCCTCCCGGCCACCCCGGCGGGCATACAGCAGCTCCTGCTGCGCAGCGGGGTGGCCATCGAGGGCAAGGAGGTGGTGGTGCTCGGCCGCAGCAACATCGTGGGCAAGCCCATCGCCGCCATGCTCATGCAGAAGGGCGCGGGCGCGGACGCCACCGTCACCGTGGCCCATTCCCGCACCCCGGCGCTGGCCCAGGTGACGAGGCGGGCCGACGTGCTCATCGCCGCCATCGGCCAGCCCCTCTTCGTGACCGCCGACATGGTGAAGGAGGGGGCGGCGGTGGTGGACGTGGGCACCAACCGCGTCGAGGACCCCGGCAGCGAGAAGGGCTACCGCCTGGTGGGCGATGTGGACTTCGAGAACGTAAAGCAGAGGGCGTCGGCGATATCGCCCTCGCCCGGGGGGGTGGGCCCGATGACCATCGCCATGCTGATGCAGAACACGGTGAAGGCGGCCGAGCTCGCCGCCGCATCGAAAGGTATTTCTTGACTGTACAGCCTTCAGAGGTGAACATGCTGAGGGAATGCGAGGACCATGGGTATTTCCGTGACGAGACCTGCCCAGTCTGCGAAGAGGAGGGCAAGTTCCTCATGAGCGCCGAGGAGATGGACAAGGTGGGCCGCACCATGGCCGGCGTGCTGCGCCCCTTCCCCGAGCGCTTCGAGCTGGAGATGGACGAGCAGGGCTATGTGGACCTGCGCGACCTGGTATCCGCGCTGAGGGACCGCAGCCGCCGCATGCACTGGCTGCGAAGCCACCACATCGTGGCCCTGGTGGAGAGCGACCCCAAGGGGCGCTACCAGGTGAGCAACGACAAGGTGCGCGCGACCTACGGCCACACCTTGGACCTCGACCTAATGCACCCCAGCGACAACATCCCCGCGGAGCTGTTCTACCCCGCCACGCCCGAGGAGGCGGAGATAATCCTGGAGATGGGGATAATCCCCTCCGACCGCCGCATGGTGCACCTGTCCAAGACCTATGAGGACGCCCACTCCGCCGGATCGGTGAGGGTGGACGAGCCGGTCATACTGGCGGTGGACACCGCCGCCGCCACCGCCGACGGCGTGGCCATCGGCCGCGCCGCCCGCACGGTCTACCTATGCAAAGAGGTGCCGCCGCAGTACCTCAGCGTCCGACAGCGCTGAAATGTTCCGCGACGCCGCCGAGATCATGGGGTCCGACCCGCTGAGATGCCACCGCTCCCAGGTCGTCGCCTTCCGCTGGAGGGGCTTCACCCCCGAGCTCTGGGAGAGGATGAACGACAGCGGCGAGCTGCGCCCCCTCTCCCTCGAGCCGTTGGACCTCTTCGTGTCGGAGGCCCGCCTCTGCACCGGAGAGCGGGACGGCGCCCCCTGCCTGGAGACGTTGACGCCCGGGCTGGGCCGATGCCGCGCCTGCGACAGCTTCCCGGTGCAGGAGTGCCGCTTCCAGCCGCGCTGCCGCGGCACGCTCTGCGAGGGCACGGTCTGCGGCGAGGAGCACACCGTGTACCTGGCCCTCTTCGGCCCCCGGGCGAAGGTGGGAATGACCCGCAGCTCCCGGCTGCGGGAGAGGGGCATCGAACAGGGCGCCGACCTGATCGTGGAGCTGGAGAGGCAGCGCAGCCGCTACGAGGCCCGGGAGGCCGAGCAGAGGATCTCCCGGGAGAGGGGCCTGCCGCAGGCCACGTCCCTGCAGTCGCTGGCGGAGAGCGCGGTCGACGGCTCCTTGGAAGAGGCGGTCCGCATCTGGGAAGGCATGTCCCCCTCGTTCCCGGCCGCGGGGCGGCCGCAGGTTCTTGACGGCTATCCCCTCCGCGGCCTGGCCACGGCGCCGCGGGTGATGCCCACCGCCGGCAAGCACCGCGGGGAGCTGCTGGGCGCCAAGGGCAGGCTCGCCGTCTACCGCGACGAGCTGGGAATGCTCAAGGCGCTAGACCTGAAGGACCTGGTCGCGCGCTTCGTCGGCACCTCCCCGTCGGCCTGCGCCCAGTCCACGCTGTTCTGAGTCCCCTAAAAGGATTAAAAACGTTGAGGGCATTAACCAGGGACGGAACCGGTGTGCTCCAATGACAGAGATACTCAGGCCAGACCAGGTCCGGGACAGATACGGCAAGCTGTTCTGCAAGGGATTCTTCACCATCGTGGACGAGAGCAACGGCATCGCCCAGGTCATCGAGCAATGCATAGCCCGCGGGCCCCCGGAATGGGACGCGGTCAACCGCAAACGGGCCGGCGGGGTGGTCAAGGACGTCCGCGTCGACGGCCACAGCCTGGTCATGGACACCCTCATCGGCGAGGGGGAGCTCTCCTTCGGCCCCGTCAGCGAGGATCTGGGAGGCCAGGGGCTCAAGTCCCTGGTGCTGGACGGCGACACCGTGCTCACCACCTGGGTGGGCCTGGCCGGCGCCTCGGTGGGCGTGGGGGCCTGCATCCCGCAGGCCCCGGAGGTCATCGAGGCCATCTATCCGGAGGGATTCCGCATCGGCGGGGCCCACCGCGCCGAGCTCCAGGTGCGCAGCCCCAAGATGCTGAGGGCGATCATCGGCGCCGATGACACCGACACCAAGGACAAGGGCGCCTCATGGGCGCTGATGATGAACCTCGCCCAGGAATGCCCGGTGGGACGCTTCCTGGAGCACAAGATAATCCAATTGAACCCGCTGGTGCCGAACAAGACCACCAACTGCTGCTCCACCGCGGTCTCCTTCGCGGTGGAGGAGAGGAAGTTGGAGGAGCTGCTGCGCTTCGCCCAGGACTACCTGCAGGAGAACACCTACTCCGAGGACACCGTGATGACATCATTCACGGGGCTGAAGGTGCCCCCGGCGCTGGCCGATTTCGGCTGGCGCTGCAAGAGCGAGATATTCACCATCGATGACGCCCTCGCCGCCGCTGCCGCCAACTCGGTGGAGGTGCGCGAGGTGACCGGCCCCAAGGGGACCATCGGCGCCGTGGCCGCCATCGGCTGCTTCGACATGGGCCTGCGCTCCGCCGGCCTGCCCCAGGACTTCAAGTGATGCGGACATGACAGTGCAGAAAGGCATATCCAAGATAATCTCGAACACCGCCTACAGCACCTACGAGGCCAAGCTGGAGAAGGAGGTCCTCAGCCATCCGCCCCCGGAGCATGTGGCGATAATAATGGACGGCAACCGCCGCTTCGCCAAGGAGATGGGGATGGGCGGCGGCGACGGCCACCTCCGCGGCAGGGAGAAGCTGGAGGAGGTCATGGAATGGTGCCATGAGCTGGGCATCAGGATTCTGACCGTGTACGCGTTCTCGACCGAGAACTTCAACCGCAACAGCGAGGAGGTGGAGCTGCTGATGGAGCTCTTCGAGGAGAGCCTCCGCTCCCTGATGGAGGAGGAGCGGATCCATCAGAACCGCATAAGGATCAAGATCCTCGGCAACCGCGAGCTGCTGCCCCAGAACATCCAGGACGCCATCGAGGAGCTGGAGGCGGCCACCGCCGACTACGACGCTTACTTCTACAACGTGGCCATCGCCTACGGGGGCAGGGAGGAGCTGGTGCACGCCTTCCGCCGCATCGCCGCCAAGGTGGAGGAGGGATGCATAAAGGCGGAGGAGATCGACGAGGACATGATCTCCCAGCACATGTACACCGCCCACGTGCCCGACCCCGACCTGGTGCTCCGCACCAGCGGCGAGGTGAGGATCTCCAACTTCCTGCTCTGGCAGATGGCGTACTCCGAGCTCTATTTCACCGACGTGTACTGGCCGGGTTTCAGGCGCATCGATTTCATGCGCGCCGTGCGCGCCTACCAGCAGCGCAAGAGGCGCTACGGGAAGTGAGCGAAGAACCTTTAAGTACCCTCTCGGCTTAGAGCGGCGCGAGGGAACCCCAGTGCCCAGGTCTGATATTGTATTCCTGCACGCACCGAGCGTTTACGACTTCCGCAAGAAGCCGATATTCTACGGCCCGGTGAGCGACGTTGTGCCGTCGTCGCCGGTCTTCGAGATGTACCCCATCGGCTTCATGACCATCTCCAGCCATCTGGAGAAGGCCGGCTACCGCACCCGCATCGTCAACCTGGCGGTGCAGATGCTCGCCGACGAGCGCTTCGACGTGGAGCGGAGGATCCGCTCCCTTGACGCGGACGTCTTCGCCATCGACCTCCATTGGCTGCCGCACGCCCACGGCGCCCTGGAGGTGGCCAAGCTGGTGAAGTCGATACATCCCCACGCCAAGGTGCAGCTGGGGGGCTTCTCCGCCACCTACTACCATCAGGAGCTGATGCAGCGGGACGAGGTGGACTTCGTCATGCGGGGGGACTCCACCGAGCTGCCGCAGGTGGAGTTCATGGACGCCGTCACCGGGGACGGGGACTTCTCCAAGGTGCAGAACCTGTGCTGGAAGGACTCCGACGGCAAGGTGAGGGTCAACCCGCTGAGCTTCGTGCCCGAGTCATTGGACTATGTGGAGTTCGACTACGGCACCATGATCAAGAACACCATGAGGCACCGCGACATCAAGGGGGCGCTCCCTTGGCTGGGCTGGGACAAGCTCCCGCTCACCTCGGTCTTCACCGTGCGCGGCTGCTGCCACAGCTGCACCGAGTGCGGCGGCTCCGCCTACGCCGGCAGGGGCTTCCTCTGCCGCCGCCGCCCCGCCTTCCGCAGCCCGGAGAGGCTGGCCGAGGACATAGAGCGCATCGGGGACTACCTGGACTCGCCGGTCTTCATCATCGGGGACGTCCGGCAGGGGGGGAAGGACTACGCGGAGAGGCTCTTCAACGGCATCAAGGAGCGCGGCGTGGACAACCACATCGCCATGGAGATGTTCCGCCCCGCCGACCGCGAGTTCTACCGCATGGCGGCCTCGGCCCTGGGCGAGTACACCCTGGAGTTCTCCCCCGAGTCCCACGACCAGTCGGTGCGCAGCAAGCTCAGCCCTCTGGGGGATTTCGACGACTCGGTGATGGAGGGCACCATCAGGAAGGCGCTGGAGAACGGATGCCAGCGCTTCGACCTCTTCTTCATGGTGGGCCTGCCGGAGCAGACCCGCGAGTCCGCCCTCGCCACCGCCGACTACTCGCGCAGCCTGTGGACCCGTCTCGACAACGACCGGCGCCTCTTCGTCTACTCGGCGCCGTTCGCGCCGTTCGTGGACCCTGGCAGCAAGGGCTTCGAGGAGCCGGAGAAGCATGGCTACCGGTTCTTCGCCCGCACCCTGGAGGAGCACCGCCGGCTCCTGGACAGCCCCTCGTGGAAGTACGTGCTCTCCTACGAGACGGAATGGATGAGCCGGGACGAGATCGCCGACACATCGTACGATGTGGCCCTCGGCCTGAACCGGGCGATGCTCGACTGCGGGCAGATAACGGCGGAGGAGAAGGAGTCCCGCGACCTGCGCACCGAGACCGCCCGCGGCCTCATGCACCGCATCGATGAGATCATGGCCATCCCCGACCCCGAGCGGAGGGAGTCCCTGCTCTGGGAGGTCAAGGACGAGGGCCAGCGCATAATGGCCTCCACCATATGCGACAAGAGGGACCTGGACTGGGACAGCGGGTCGATATGGCGCAACGCCCCCCGCGTGGCCTCCGGCCTGGTCAAGTCGTCATTGCGCTCGGCGCTCGCCCGTCGGGCCTAGGGGTCCCGCCCCAGCTCCTTGGACCTCTCCGCCGAGGCCTGCACCGCGCCCATGAGGGCGCCCCTGACGCCCGCATCCTCCAGGACCTGCAGGGCGGCGATGGTGGTGCCCCCGGGGGAGCTCACCACGTCCTTCATCTGGCCGGGGTGCACCCCCGTCTCCAGGACGGTCTTGGCCGCCCCCAGCAGGGTCTGCGCCGCCAGCATGGTGGACACGTCCCGCGGCAGGCCCATGAGCACCCCTCCGTCGGAGAGGGCCTCCATCATAAGGTAAGCGTAGGCGGGGCCGCTGCCGCTGAGGCCGGTGACCGCGTCCATGAGGCGCTCCTCCACCTGGTAGGCGACGCCCACCGATTCGAGGAAGGACCTGACCGTCTCGCCGTCCTCAGATGTGGCCTTGCTGCCCAGCGAATACGCGGAGGCGCTGGCCATCACCATGCAGGGCTGGTTGGGCATGACCCTCACCACCCGGGCCTCGGGGACCATGCCCTCCAGCGAAGCGAGGGTCACGCCTGCGACGATGGACACCACCAGATGGTCCTCGCTGAAGGACCCCTCCAGCTCGCCCAGCACCTGGCGCAGGTGCTGCGGCTTGACCGCCAGGAAGACCACCTGGGCGGAGCTCACCACCTCTTGGTTGCTGGCGGTCGTGGACACGCCCAGGGTCTTGGCGATGTACTCGCGGCGGGGCTCGAAGACCTCGCCGGCGATGACGTCCTCCTTGCAGCACACCTCCTGGTCCAAGAGGCCCCTCATGAGGGCCTCGGCCATGTTGCCGGCGCCTATGAATCCGATCTTGCCTTGCATTCGCGATCCCTATCAGCGTATCTGAGAGCTGCTTATTAATGACTGCGGGAGGCCCTGCAGCGGGGTTTCTATATGCCAGTCAGATAAAATTAAAATCCCTAGAATCTTTAAATAATTATATTCTTTACCGTGTCGCAATGATGCTCGTGGAGGAATACTTACCAGTAGCGTTGTTCGCTGTATTGGCCCTGGGGTTCGCCCCCTTGGCCTGGTGGGCCTCCAGGTTCTTCCGTCCCGAGAAGCCTTCTGAGTGGAGGAACACGACCTATGAGTGCGGCTCGGTGCCAATCGGCGAGGCGCAGGTCCAGTTCAAATTCCAGTACTATATGTTCGGCATTATCTTCGTGGTCTTCGACCTTGTTATCGTCTTTTTGATGCTTTGGGCCGTTGCCTTCGCCGACCTCACCGCCATGGGTAAGATCTGGGCGGTGGCCTTCCTCGGAATTCTTCTTTTGGGAGTGACTTACGCTTTGAAGAAGGAGGAGTCAGTATGGATATGAGCCTGTACCCGCACGCGATCGCTATGAGCGCCTCTGAATACATGTCCTGGTCGACGGCCATGATCGACGGGCTGCTGAGCAGCGGCATGAAGAGGCAGGTGGACAGGCTGACAGGCCCGATATGGGCATGGGCGATGAAGAACTCCATCCACCCCCTGCACTTCGGGCTCGCATGCTGCGCCCTGGAGATGGCGGCCGCGTCCAACACCAAGTACGACGCGGAGAGGCTGGGCATGATCTACCGATCCTCGCCCCGTCAGACCGATGTGCTGATAATAAACGGCTGGATATCCAAGAAGGTCCGCCCGGACATCAGGCGCCTCTACGAGCAGATGCCCTCGCCCAAGTGGGTGGTGGCCATGGGGGAGTGCGCCATCTCCGGCGGTCCCTGGTACGATTCATACAACGTGATCCAGGGCACCGACCAGATTGTTCCAGTGGACATCTACATACCGGGGTGCCCGGTCAAGCCTGACGCGATGATAGACGGTTTCCTTCTCCTGCAGAAGAAGATAGAGAAGTACTTCGCGCGGGGCGTGTTCCTGGAGGGATGATAGCATGGCCGGCAACGATGATTTTTACGAGGCTCCCACGGTGGAGCAGGTCATAGAGCTGCTGAGCGCCAAGTTCGGCGACGACGTGAAATTGCGCGGCAGCAAGGCCCGCCGCGTCTACCTCAGCGCCAAGAGGGAGAGGATCTACGAGCTGTGCGAGTACATCCACGACGTGTTGAACTTCGAGCAGGCCTCCTCGGTGGGCGGGGTGGACTGGGAGACGCACATGCAGGTGGTCTACCACCTCTCCAACTACTTCAACGGCGTGATGATCGAGATCGAGACGGACATCCCCCTGGATGACCTCCGCGTCGACTCGGTGACGCCCATATGGGAGGGCGCCAACTGGCATGAGAGGGAGACCTACGAGCTCTTCGGGATAGTGTTCAACAACCATCCCCATCTGGAGAGGCTGCTCACGCCCTGCGACTACCAGTTCTTCCCCTTCCGCAAATCGTACAAGCTAAGGAGGGCTGATTGATGACCTCGAAAATGTGGGTTACCATGGGCCCGCAGCACCCGTTCTCGCACGGGCTGTGGACCCTGAAGGTCAGAGTGGACGGGGAGGTCATAACCGACGCAACGCCGATAATAGGCTACCTCCACCGGGGCTGGGAGAAGGAGTGCGAGCACCGCACCTATCCGCAGATCATTCCGATGGCGGACCGCCTGTGCTACTCCGCGTCCATGACCTGGTCCCATCTATACGTGATGGCGGTCGAGGAGGGCCTGGACCTGGAGGTCCCCGAGAGGGCCCAGTACCTGAGGGTCGTCGCCGATGAGATATGCCGCATACAGTCCCACCTGATGTGGCTGGCGGCCATGGGCACCGACCTGGGCAACCTGACGGTGTTCCTCTGGTCCCTCCGTGAGAGGGAGATATTCCTCGACCTCTTCGTCAAGCTCTGCGGACAGAGGCTCACCACCAACTACCCCCGCATCGGCGGCGTGCGCAACGACATGCCCTACCTCTTCGAGAGGGACTGCATGCGCGCCGTCGAGCGCTTCGAGAAGAAGCTGTGGGACATCATCGCGCTCATGGACGACTCCGCCATATTCCTCTCCAGGATGCAGGGCGTCGGCCATGTCACCCGCAAGGAGGCGGCCAACCTCGGCCTCACCGGGCCGACCATGAGGGGCTGCGGCGTGGACTTCGACGTCCGCCGCGACGACCCCTACGAGGTCTACGACCTGTTCGACTTCGAGGTGCCGGTCTCCCAGGACGGGGACGCCTACGGGCGCTACGCGGTCCGCATCGAGGAGATGTTCCAGAGCTGCGAGATAATCAGGCAGGCCATGGCGGGGATGCCCGACGGGCCGGTCAGGGTCAAGGCGCCGCGCAACGTCCCCGCGGGCAAGCATTTCGCCCGCCTCGAGGACCCCCGCGGCGAAGGGCTGATGTACCTGATATCGGACGGCACCGACCGCCCCTACCGCCTCAAGGTGAGGAGCCCGATATTCGTCAACGTGTCCGCCTCCAAGAGGCTGGTGCTGGGAGCGAGGATGGCCGATGTGCCCGCGGTGATGGGCACCATAGACATGTGTCTAGGGGAGACGGACAGGTGATCGCATGAGCGTCTCTGATTGGGTAAGCATAAGCGACTCCACCGCCAACAAGGTCTCCCCCTACGAGGTCTACAACCTGCCCTACGCCATCGGGCACGGGCTGTGGGAGATAATCGGCGGCGTCATCGCCTGGCTGATAAACATAATCGCGCCCGGGAACCGGCTCTCGCCGTTCCTGATCGGCGACTTCGTCACCAACATGATGGGCCTGTTCATCATGGTGGTGGTCTTCTTCGCAGTGATATTCATCGTCAACCTGACGATGATATGGATAGAGAGGAAGACGCTCGGAAGGATAATGGACCGCCGCGCCACCAGGATAGGCCCGCTGGGCTACCTGCAGAACCTCGCCGACGGTCTGAAGACATTCCTCAAGGAGCACATAATGCCGGAGAAGGCGGACAAGAAGGGCTACATGTGGGCGGTGAGCATCGTCATCGGCAGCGCCGTCCTCATCGCGGGGATGATACCGCTGAGCCCCCGCTGGTTCCTGGCGGACTACGGCACCGGCCTGCTGCTGATATTCGGCATATTCGCCGTGTCGCCGTTCATGATCCTGGTCGCCGGCTGGGCGCAGAACAACAAGTACTCGCTCATCGGCGGCATGAGGGCCGCGGCCCAGATGATCAGCTACGAGATACCGATGCTGCTGGTCTTCGCCTCCGTCGTCCTGATGGCGGGAAGCCTCAACATCAACGAGATAGTGCAGTTCCAGATGGACAACACCTGGTTCATCGTGCCGCAGATAATCGGCTTCGTGGTCTTCATGGTCGCCGCCACTGCGGAGGCCGAGAGGATACCCTTCGACCTGCCTGAGGCCGAGGCCGAGCTGGTGGAGGGATGGCAGACCGAGTACGGCGGGATGAAGTGGGGGCTCATCATGCTCTCCGACTACTTCCGCGGCTATGTGGCCTGCGCCCTGGGGGCGATAATGTTCCTGGGCGGGTGGGCGATACCGTTCATGGACACTTTGGTGCTCCCGGAGATAGTGTTCCTGCTCAAGGTCGTGCTGCTGTTCTTCATCATGGTCTGGGCCCGGGGCACCTTCGCCCGGATAAGGACGGACCAGATCCTCAACATAGGATGGAAGGTCCTGCTGCCGCTGGCGGTGATAAACCTGTTCATCGTGGTGCTGCTCAAGATAGGAGGTGTCTACTGATGGCGCTGAAATACCTTGACAAGTACCCGAAGAACGTCGCCCTGCGCGGATGGATACTGAAGCCGTTCTTCACCACGTTCAAGAACCTGGTGAAGACGACGATCCGCCGGCCGGTCACCATACTCTACCCGTACGAGAAGGAGTGGATCCCCGACAACTACCGCGGGCGCCCCGGACTCGTTTTCGAGAAGTGCATCGGCTGCGGCATATGCGCCCGCATATGCCCCACCACCTGCATCGAGCTGGTGGACATTGAGGATGAGAAGATGGGCGCCGTCAAGCGGCCCCAGGTGAACCTGGGCAGGTGCATGATGTGCGGCTATTGCGCCGAGTACTGCCCGGTGGATGCGATGACGGTCACGCCCGATTACGAGCTGGCGGCCTTCACCCGCGAGGAGCTCATCTACGACCCCTATAGGCTGAAGTGGGAGAACACCACCAAGGGCATGGAGGTCAAGATGGAGGAGCACCTCATCTCCAACCTGGAGAAGGGGATACTCGACCAGCCCTCGGCCTTCTATGAGCTGGACCGGCCCAAGCTCATCGGCGAGAAATGCATAAGCTGCAACCGCTGCGCCAAGACCTGCCCGGTGGACGCGATCGAGATGGTGGTGGTCGGCGAGAACGAGAAGGGGAAGCCGATCAAGCATCCCAAGATAGACGAATCGAAGTGCGTCTTCTGCGAGCAGTGCATAATCATCTGCCCCAAGGACGCCCTGGAAATCAACGAGGTGCTCTGATGTTCGGAATTGACACAAGCGACCTGCTGGGCATGGACCTCAGCTGGATCGGCCTGGACACCTTCTTCTTCCTGGTGGCGGCGGCCATAACCGTTGCCGCGGCGATATACGTGGTAATCTCGAAGGAGGTGGTGCACAGCGCGTTCTACCTGGCACTGACCTTCGTGGGGGTGGACGCCGTTTACTTCTTCCTGAATGCGGAGTACATAGCCGTCATTCAGCTCATGGTCTACGTCGGCGCCATCACCATCCTCTTCGCCTTCAGCATCATGCTGACCAGGAGGAACATAATCGGGGGTGACCTCAATGAGTAGGAAGACGGCCGCGGCGCTGATCCTGGCGATAGCCCTGGGGGCGCTGCTTCTCGGTACCGCCGCCACCGTCGACTGGGACGCTGGCGAGACCATACACGGCATACCGTTCGACCCCGCCGAGGGCGAGATGTCGCCCGGCGACCTCAACCACGCGCTCTTCGAGGAGTACGGCGCGGTGGTCATAGTGATGGGGGTGCTCATGTTCGCCGCCATCCTGGGCGGCGTCTATCTGGCCAAGGAGGATGCGCCATGATACCCATAGAGATGTTCCTGGGGCTCTCAGCGGTCCTCTTCGCCGTCGGCGCCTACGGGGTGCTGACCAAGAAGAACGGCCTTGTCGTGCTGATGTGCATCGAGATGATGCTCAACGCCGCCAACATCAACTTCATCGCCTTCGCGGCGTTCTTCAACGACGTCGCCGGGCAGGTGTTCGTCATAATGGCGATATCGGTGGCGGCGGCGGAGGTCGCGGTGGGCATAGCCATACTGCTGAACCTCTACAAGACCAGCGGGACGACCGACCTCGAAGAAATCAACATCCTGAGGTGGTAAAGACATGATGTTCACTGAATACGCATGGCTGATACCCATCATACCGCTGGTGGCCTTCCTGGTCATCGGTTTCTTCGGACACCGGACCCCGGAGGGAGGGGGGTACATCGCGGTCGGCGCCGCCGGCCTGGCCTTCGTGCTCTCCGCCCTGGTGGCGTATGAGGTACTTACGGGGAGGGTAACCGCCCCCTACGTGGACCAGGTGCTGTGGCTGCAGATCTCCCAGGGGATAACCCTGGACTTCGGCCTCTACCTGGACAACCTTGCGGTGCTGATGATGGTCTTCGCGTCCCTCATCAGCACTCTGATATTCATCTACTCCATCGGCTATATGCACGATGAGGGCGAGAAGAAGAGGAGGTACTACACCAAGGTCTCCCTCTTCCTGACGGCGATGCTCGGCCTGGTCATGGCCAGCAACTTCCTGCAGATGTTCATCTTCTGGGAGATCGTCGGTCTCTGCTCCTACCTGCTCATCGGCTTCTGGGGCTTCAAGCACCCCAAGGGGGAGAAGGCATCGGCGGCCGCCGCCTCGGCGGCCAAGAAGGCCTTCCTGGTGACCAGGATGGGCGACGTCGCCCTGTTGGCAGGTCTCTTCGTCCTGCTCAACGAGTTCGGCACCCTCAACTACGCGGAGCTGTTCTCGGCCGCCACGCTCGCAGCCGCTGACAGCTCGGCCGTGGCCTTGGGCTCGGTGCTGATATTCGGCGGCGTCATCGGCAAGAGCGCGCAGTTCCCGCTGCACGACTGGTTGCCGGACGCGATGGAGGGGCCCACCACCGTCTCCGCCCTTATACACGCGGCGACGATGGTCAAGGCCGGTGTCTACCTCACCGCCCGCTCCTTCCCGCTCTTCGTCCAGAGCGCCGACGTGATGCTCTTCGTGGCCATCATCGGCGGCGTGACCGCGTTCTACGCGGCCACCATGGCTCTCAACAACATGAACATAAAGAGGGTACTGGCCTACTCCACCCTTTCCCAGCTGGGATTCATGATCCTGGCGCTGGGGGCGGGGGGCTACGTGGTCGCCACCGGCGTCGCCGGCGGCGTGGACGTCTCCGGCGCCAAGGCGTTCGGCTACACCGCTGGAGTCTTCCACATGATGAACCACGCCTTCTTCAAGGCCCTGCTCTTCCTCGGCGCTGGATCGGTGATACACGCCGTCGGCTCCGAGGACATGCGGCAGATGGGCGGGCTGCGCAAGCGGATGGGCATCACCTCCATCACAATGCTGATAGGAACGCTGTCCATCGCCGGCATACCGGTCTTCGCCGGGTTCTGGTCCAAGGACTTCGTCCTTGAGTCGGTGCTCGTCGTCGCCGAGAGCAGCGAGCCAGCGGCGATGATATTCCTGCTGCTGTACCTGCTGGCGCTGGCCACCGCGTTCATGACCGCCTTCTACATGTTCCGTCTCTGGTTCATGACCTTCTGCGGCGAGGAGGGCGAGGCGAGCAAGCATTGCCACGGCGAGTCGCCGCCGGTGATGAGCTATCCGCTGATAGCGCTCTCCGTCTTCGCCGCCCTCTCGGGCTTCGCCATCCTCTTCGGCTTCAACACCACGATGACGTTCCAATACGTCGCCGGGGAGTTCGTCGTCGGAGGCGGAGGCTACGCGATGCTCGATGTGCTGGAGAAGATATTCACCAGCCCCTACGCCTATCTGGCGATCGTCATAGCCCTGCTCGGCATCTATGCGGCGTACCGCATGTACTACGTCAGGGACCTCGACCCCGGCCGCTTCAACCGCGACGGGCAGTCGGCCCTGTACCAGCTGCTGCAGAGGAGGTACTACTTCCCGCAGTTCTATGACGGCATAGCGCTGAAGATGGCATACCCGGCGGCCATGGCCGTCGAGGAGGTCGACCGAAAGGCCGTCGACGGCAGCGTCGACGGCATAGCCAACTCCCTCACCGGAGGCTCGCAGATGCTGCGCCGGATACAGACCGGCTTCCTGCAGACCTACGCCGCCTTCGTGGTGGGAGGCGTGGTGGTGCTGATCGCCCTGATCTACATCATCGGCTGGATCACAGGAGGGGCCTGAGATGACCGACATGATTCTTTCATTGGTGCTCTTCACCCCTCTGGTGGGAGCGGTGCTGGCGCTGGCGATGGCCGGCGACCTGGCCAAGTACGCCCGCTACGTGGCACTGGCGTTCACCGCCCTGCCGCTGGCGGTGACGCTGTACCTGGTGACCGCCTTCGACGCGTCGTCAGGATACCAGTTCGTGGACCAGTACGCGTGGATAGAGACATCGTTCCTGAGCATCCAGTACATAGTGGGACTCGACGGCCTGAGCCTGATAATGGTCCTGCTCACCAATGTGCTGATGTTCCTGGTCGTGCTGTTCTCCTGGGAGGAGAAGGAGAGGCCCAACTTCTTCTTCGCACTCCTGCTGGGGATGCAGGTCGGCCTGCTGGGCGTCTTCATGGCGATGGACTACTTCCTCTTCTTCATATTCTGGGAGGTGGCGCTGGTCCCCATGTACTTCCTCATCAACATATGGGGAGGTCCGAAGAGGCACTACGCGGCGATCAAGTTCTTCATCTACACGCACGTGTCGAGCCTGGTCATGATGATCGGCATATTCGCGCTGGTCATCGAGTCGGCCGCGGTGGCCGGCACCGGCCAGCTCTCGTTCGCGTTCGCGGACGTCAGCGCGGCGGCGGCGCTGTTCACCCAGGGCTTCCAGGTCCTGGTGTTCGGCATGCTCTTCTTCGGCTTCGCCGTGAAGATGCCCATCGTGCCCTTCCACACCTGGTTGCCGGACGCCCACGTCGAGGCGCCCACCGCCGGCAGCGTGCTGCTGGCCGGTGTGATGCTGAAGATGGGTACGTACGGCATAATCAGGATATGCCTGGAGGTGCTCCCCGAAGGGGCCGTGGCCTGGCAGGTGCCGATGATCGTGATAGCCTTGGTGGCCATCGTCTACGGCGCGCTGGCGTGCATCGCGCAGCGCGACCTGAAGAAGCTGGTGGCGTTCTCGTCCATCAGCCACATGGGCATGGTCCTCCTCGGCATCGCCACCCTGAGCGACATCGGGATCGCCGCCGGCGCCTTCCAGATGTTCGCCCACGGTCTGATCACCGCGGTGCTCTTCATGGTCTGCGGCATTGCGGGCCACAACGTCGGCACCCGGCAGATACCGCTCCTGGGCGGCCTGGCCGAGAAGATGCCCAACTACGCAGCCTTCATGATGATAGGCTTCATGGCGTCCCTCGGGCTCCCCAGCCTGGTGGGCTTCGTGGCGGAGTTCAACATCCTGGTGGCCTTCTACAACTGGGGCCTCAGCGAGGGCGTCGTCTGGACCATAATCATAGCGCTGGCATCCCTGCTTCTCACCGCCGGTTACTACCTGTGGGCGATGCAGAGGAGCATATTCGGCCCCCTGACGGACAAGATCGACACCAGCAAGGTGCACGACGTCAGCGTCTACGAGGGGGTCTCCCTCGCCGCGCTATGCGGGCTGATCGCGCTGTTCGGGATATTCCCTGCCCTGGCATGGGACTTCATATTCCCCTACGCCAGTGATCTGGCCGCCGTTCTGGAGGTGTTCCTGTGACGATGCCTGACTTCACCCTGATAGCCCCGCAGCTGATAGTGCTGGCGGCGGCGCTGCTGGTACCGGGACTGTACTTCCTCACCAGGAACGACAAGCTGGTCGGGATGTTCTCGATCGTCTCGGTGCTTGCGGCCGGCCTTTACCTGGGCTGGATGATGATGGAGGGCGTCACAGGGAGCTTCCTCGACGTCTACGCGGTGGACGAGTTCTCGCTGCTGCTCACCGGGATGTTCCTAATGGTGGCGCTGCTGGTGCTGCTCGCCTCCCTGAAGAGCGTGGAGCGCGACCGCCACCACGGCGAGTACTACGCGCTGTTGCTGGCGGCCACCGCCGGTATGATGTTCGTGGCCTGCGCCGAGGACCTCATCGGGATATTCGTCGGTGTCGAGCTGACGAGCATATCCTCGTACGCGCTGGTGGCGTTCCGCAAGAACGACCCCCGCGCCGCTGAGGCGGCGGTGAAGTACCTGGTCATCGGCGGCCTGTCCACCGCATTGACCCTCTACGGCTTCTCGCTGCTCTACGGCGTGACGCAGACCACCAACCTGGAGGCCATAGCCCTCGCCATCGGCGCCGCCCCCACCGGCGGCCTGCTGATATCGGTGGCGATGATCATAGCCGGTCTGGGATTCAAGATAACCACCGTCCCCTTCCACATGTGGGCCCCCGACGTCTACGAAGGCGCGACCGCTCCGGTCACCACCTTCCTGGCGGTGGGCTCCAAGAAGATGGGCTTCGTGGCGTTCTTCAAGATATTCCTCGTCGGCTTCATCGCCGCCCAGGCAACCCTGGTCAGCGACGTGCAGTACGCCTTCGCCGTACTCGCGGCCATCACCATGACCGTGGGCAACGTCGTGGCCCTGTCGCAGACGAACATGAAGAGGCTGCTGGCCTACTCCAGCATCGCCCAGGGGGGCTATCTGATGATGGTCCTGGCCATAATGACGCCCTACGCGCTGACCGGAGGCCTGTTCCACATGATCACCCATGTGTTCATGAAGGGGGGCGCCTTCATCATCGTGGCCGCGCTCTGCTACCTCTCCATGGGGGAGAAGCTCAGCGACTACAAGGGCCTGGCCAAGAGGGCTCCGGTGCTGGCGTTCGCCATGCTGATATTCCTCTTCGCCCTGGCGGGGGTTCCGCCGCTGGCCGGTTTCGTCAGCAAGTTCGTGCTGTTCTCCAGCGCGGTGGGCTTCCCCGGCGAGCTGGTGGAGACGCAGTGGATATGGCTGGTCTTCGTGGCGGTCATAAACAGCGCCATCTCGCTGTACTACTACGCGAGGGTGGTGAAGTTCATGTACGTCGACGAGGGCGAGAGCATCGAGCCCATCAAGGTCCCCATGCCCTTCATGGCGGCCATACTGATATGCCTCGTCGCCGTCATCGCCATAGGCGTGTTCCCCGAGCCGGTGATCACCCTGTGCGAGAATGCCGCCACCGCCCTGATGGGCTGAGAGGAAACACCTTAACCAAACCCAACCCCTTTCCATTTTATTGTACATCCAGCAAGCCTTAAGTAGGCCGTATCATTATCAGCCGATGATGGGTCAGACCTGGGACGCGGCCATCAAGGACCAGCTCCGCCGGGTGGACGAGCTGATGGAGGAGAGCATCGCCTCCAGCCAGCCGGAGCTGACGGAGATATGCCGCCACATATTGGACTCCGGCGGCAAAAGGCTGCGCCCGGGGGTTTGCATATTGGCCTTCCTCGCCTCCGGAGGCGAGGACCCCAGCAAGATCATCAGGACGGCAACCGCCTTCGAGCTCATCCACAGCGCCACCCTCCTGCACGACGACATCAACGACGACAGCGAGCTGCGCCGCGGCCAGCTCACCGCCCACCGGCGCTTCACCGTCCCCAAGGCGATAATCGCCGGCGACTTCCTCTTCGTGCAGGGCTTCCGTCTCGGCGGCACGTTGGACGAGGAGGTGGTCAACGCCATCGCCGACGCATGCAACGCCATGGCGGAGGGGGAGTTCATCCAATCGGACCACGAGCGCCGCTCCGAGACCTCGATGGAGGTCTACCGGCGGATAATCGAGGGCAAGACCGCCAAGCCCATCGCCGCCGGGGCGAGGGTGGGCGCCTACCTGGCCGGAGCCGACTCGCCGATGATCGAGGCCATGGGGGGCTACGGCCTCAACATCGGCCTCGCGTTCCAGATAGCCGACGACATCCTCGACATCGAGGGCGACGAGTCGAGGACCGGCAAGGTCTCCGGCATCGACATCTACGAGGGCAAGCCGACGCTGCCCATAATAATGGCCATGCGGGACGATGATGCGGGCCCGAGGGTCCAGGAGATATTCGCGCTCAAGCATAAGAGCGACGCTGATGTGGCCGAGGCCCTGGACCTCATCCGCTCCACTGACGTGCTGGAGCTGTGCCGCGAGCACGCCCGCGAGTTCGTCCACGAGGCCAAGGAGTACCTCGAGGGGGTGCCGCCCTCCCGGTTCCGGGACTCCCTGACGGCATTGGCGGACTACGTTCTGGAGAGGAAGCTGTAGGTGGCACCATGTCGGCATTGAAGACCGATGTGCTCGTCGTCGGCGCCGGACCCGCGGGCAGCACCGTGGCCCGCTACGCGGCGCTGCAGGGGCTGGATGTCACCATGGTAGAGAGGAGGTCGCGGGTGGGCGTCCCCGTGCGCTGCGGCGAGTTCATGCCCAGCATCGAGGAGATCCGCGACATGTTCCCCGCCTCCGCGGACCTGGAGGAGCTGTTCGACACCCCCTCCGGCCTCCGGCGCCGGGAGATCGAGGCCATACGCCTGGTCACTCCCAAGGGACGGGCTTACGACATCCCCTTCCAAGGATACAGCACCGACCGGGACCGCTTCGACCAGCACCTGGCATCGCTGGCGGTCTCCGCCGGCGCTGAGCTCATCACCTCCTGCGCCTTCCAAAGGCGCGAGGGGGGCCTCTTCCAGACCTCCGAGGGCCCCATCGAGGCCAAGGTGCTCGTGGGCGCCGACGGCCCCGGCTCACGGGTGGCGAGGGAGATGGGGCTTCCCCTGCCCAAGAGCCCGTATCCCGCCGTCACCGCCCAGGCGGAGGGGGATTTCGAGCCGGTGCTGACCATGTTCTTCGGGGGGATAGCGCCGGGGGCCTACGGGTGGATAATACCCAAGGACGGCGGCGCCAACGTCGGCGTGGGCCACAACCCCCGCCTGGCGGAGCGCAGCACCTCGGAGTACTTCCGCCGTTTCGCTGCGGACCAAGGGTTCAACCTGCGGGGCGGGCTGGGGGGGAAGCACGTCCCCGCCCAGGGCCCGATGTCCCCCATACACGGCGAGGGCGTTCTGACCGTGGGCGATGCCGCCGGCCATGTGATGGCGGTCAACGGCGGGGGGGTGCCGCTGGCGATGATCGGTGGCCGACTCGCCGCCG
Organism: Methanomassiliicoccaceae archaeon; assembly: GCA_003550345.1. GTDB lineage: Archaea > Thermoplasmatota > Thermoplasmata > Methanomassiliicoccales > Methanomethylophilaceae > PWHV01. Next base: position 34,542 of record PUJZ01000027.1, on the reverse strand, counting down.
AGGCCATCGCCGGGCACCTGCATCGCGGGGAGCCCCTCTCCCTTTATGAGGACGCCTGCCGGCGGGTGCTCTTCCCCCGGCTGCGCAGCGCCGCCTGGACCAAGCTGCTGGCGGACACCTTCGCCTTCGGCTCCGACCTGCGCACCGAATGGTGCATGCTCTCCCTCGGACGGCGCCGCATGGCGAAGATGCTCCGCTGCCGCTTCCCCTTCCCCTGATCAGCGCTTGCGGACGCTCCTCATCCGCGAGCCGCAGACCGGGCAGTCCCCCAGGTCGCTCTCCTCGCTGCGTCCGCAGCCCTGGCAACGATATCTCCAGCGCCAGACCTTCCTGATGCCTTCGGCGCCGACGGCGATGCAACGCACCCCTATGGCCCGCGCGACGTTCTGCATGGAGTAGTCATCGGTGAGCAGCGGGGCCTTCAGCTCCCAGGCCAGGGCCAGAAGCTCGGAGTCGGTGCTGGAGATCCTCCCCTGGTCGCCGCTGTCCTCCGCCGCCCCGCGGACCACCGCCAGCGCCTCATCGCTGGGCGATGCGGTGCGCAGAAGCCCCCCCCAATAGGCGGCGCGGGGGTCCTTGTGGCGGCGGAGCTCGTCCCAGACGCCCGGCACGGTGACGCAGTCCTCGCCGGGGAGGTCCTGCATGGAGAACAAGGCCGAACTGTCCAGCACCAGGGTCATGCGGAGGAATCCATCCTTGGATTATTAGTTTTTGTGAACATATTATATATGATTAACAGAATCCGACGCCGATGTTGAGGAAGATCGCCGTGGACGATGAGGTGAAGGACCACATGGAGGCCGCCGGCAAGGACTACCGTGTCTGCACCTCCTGCTACGGGCCAGCGATGGTGCCGGTGGAGATGAAACCGCCCAAGAGCTCCGACCTAAGGATCGAGATCGGCGGCAACACCCTCTTCGTATCCCGGGTGCAGGCCATGTACATCAGCAGGGTGTCCATGGACATGCTCTACGAGCCCGAGTACCTGAACGCCTGCCCGGCCATCAGGCAGTACTGACCCTGATCGAGCCCAGCGTCCTGGCCACCATTGCCTCGAGGTCGAGGCGGGACTCCATGGCCCTCATCTTCTCAGGGTCGGCGGCCGTCACCGGCTTGGGCGGCACCGCGCGGCAGGACGCCTCGGGGCCGATGGAGAGCCCGTAGGTGCCTATCTCTTTGGCGACGGCCTCTATCTCCAGCTTGTCCAGGCCGATGAGGGGCCTCAGCACCGGCATGCTCACGCCCGCCGTGGACGCCTTTATGTTGTGCAGAGTCTGCGAGGCCACCTGCCCCAACGAGTCCCCCATCACCAGCGCCTCGGCGCCCACGCTCTCGGCGAAGGCCTCGGCGCTGGCGAGCATGAGCCTCTTGCACAGTACGCACTGGTAGGCGCGGTCACAGCCGCGGGCGATGTCGTCCTGGTTGGAGCCGTGGTCGGCCAGATGCAGAGGCATCCCCCCGTGGAGCTCACGGAGCCGGGAGGCGACCCGCTCCACCTTCTCCACGCTGCGACCGTCGCTGTAGGGACGGTTGTCCATGTGCAGCAGGAGGACCTCCGCGCCGCGGCGTGCCATGAGATGGGCGGCCACCGGGGAGTCGATCCCGCCGGAAAGCAGGGCCACCATCCTCATCATCGCACCTCAGTTGTTGAACCGGCTCACGTCTATGCCGCCGATGGTGGGGCCGCAGTACTCCTCATCGTCCTCGTCCATCTCCACCACCATGGAGAGGAGCATGCTGACCATCTCCTTCATCTGCTGCATCTCCGCTCTGAGATCGTTCAATTGCTTGATCAGCTCTTCGTTCGATGTCATATCGATTCCGCGCCTGCCCTCAGACGACGACCTTGCCGTAATCGTCGGCCGTCTTCCTGCTGACGTTCAGCTCGCAGCTGTCGCAGTAGAGCCCCTTGCCCTTGGGCTGCAACGGCCCGCGGCACTTGCCGCAACGGGCCAGTATCACGCCCAGATGAGGGTCGACGGTCACTATCTGCAGCGAGGGCTTGGTCTGTGTGACCTTGCCCCTGATTATGTCGCCCTTGCGGAACTCCTTGCTCACATCCTCGGTGTATCCCGGCGATATCTTGGAGACGTGGATGGTGCCGTATGTCTCCCCGCCCACGTTCCTCTTCACGCCCTCCTTGGCGACCACGTCGCAGGTGGCCATGGTGGGCTTGGTGTCGGCTATCACCGCGAACACGGTGTCCCCCGGCCTCAGTATGTTGGGGGGGTTGGGGGAGACCACCTTGGCGGTCATCTCCTCACGGTTGAGCACCAACTCCCCATACTGGGAAGCGTAGATCACACCGTCCTGGTTGTACGTGCCCTCGGCGGCGAGGTACTCCTCCTCGACAGCGACCTCTTCGCCCGGAAGCACTATTCTGCTCTCCTTCATAACAAATCACCTTATGGATATCATGACTATGTCGACGGTCCTCTTGGACCGGCTGTGGAACGTGAACAAGTGAGGGATATCGTATTTATATGCTTTGTGGAACCACAGCTCCCGGCCCATGCTGGCCGCGTAATCCTCCAGGAACGGCAGGGTGCTCTGCATGTGCAGCGAGTAGGAGACGTCCGCCACCTCCATCGCCTTGCGGAGGAAGGCGCGGTCGGCGTTCCTGCTCTGACAGCCGAAGGGCGGGTTCATGACCACGGTGTCGCCCTCGGCGTCGACCTCCTCCACGTCCGCGAGGCGCAGCTCGACCTCCGCCCCCGCACTCTCGCAGGCCCTCTGCGCCTGCGACAGCGCCGCCGGGGACGAGTCGATGCCGAGGACGCTCTCCGCGCCCAGGAGCCAGGCGCCGATGGAGAGTATGCCGCTGCCGCAGCCCAGGTCTATGACCCTCCTGCCGGCTATGGCCCCGTGGCCCAGGGCGGTGTAGAGCATGTCGGCCGCTATGGGGGCGGGGGTGGAGTACTGCTCCAGCCCCGCGTCGGGGTCCGCTATCGGCGGGACCCTCTGCAGCTCCATCTCCAGGTCTCTCAGCCTCATGCCTCAGTCACCATGAAATACCATGCTCCCCCATATATTCAAGGCTTATCGGTGTTGCGGGGCCCCGATGGCATCGCGCCTTTCACGAATGTCTAATCTATGTCTTGTTTTTTCCAATAAATTATCAATATGTCTAATTATTGAATCAATATTAGATGTTTAAACAAAAACTTGATATACTGACATAAGTTTCGTGCTCATGAACCGAGCGGCACGTGTACACGTTCCCGCCCGGCAGTGAGGTCTCGATCACATGTACCAACACGATACGCGAACGGCGTCGCCACGCGGACCCGCGGCCCCCCGCAGCTTCTCCGAGCGCAGCTACCTCGTCGACATACCTGAAAGGCACAAGCCCCGTCACGGGAGCTGCGGCATCGCCGGGTGCATGAACATCGACGGCTCGCTGATCTCCGGGTCCAAGATAGAGAAGATGATAACCACCATGTCGGAGAGGGAGAACGGCCTGGGCTCCGGCTTCGTGGCATACGGCCTCTTCCCCGACTTCGCCGATGAGTACTGCATGCAGTTCCTCTTCGAGAACGAGGAGTCCCAGGCCCTCACCGAGGAGACGCTCTCCGAATGGGTCTACATGATCAAGGACGAGAAGGTGCCCACCTTCCCCCAGTCGGGGATGAGCCCGCCTTTCCCTCTGGTTTGGCGTTACTTCGTGCGCCCCAAGACCGGCACCGAGGCCTATGTGCGCACCGGACTGAGCGAGGAGGACTACATGGTCCGCCTGGTGATGTCCATAAACGAATCGGTGCCCGGCTCTTACTGCGTCTCCAGCGGCAAGGACATGGCGGTGTTCAAGGGCTCCGGCTATGCGCGCGAGATAGCCAAGTTCTACAACATCTCGCGCTACAAGGGCTGCATGTGGCTGTCCCACTCCCGCTTCCCCACCAACTCCCCCGGCTGGTGGGCGGGCTCGCACCCCATCAGCATATTGGACTGGAGCGTCTGCCACAATGGCGAGATAACCTCCTACGGCGTCAACCGCAAGCTGGTGGAGATGGCCGGCTACAAGTGCACCCTGCTCACCGACTCCGAGGTGGTCACCTACCTCTGGGACCTCATGGTGCGCCGCCACCGGCTGCCTGTGACCGCCACCGCCTTCGCCATGGCCCCCTGGTACTACCGGGACATCGAGAGGCTGCCCGAGGACGAGCGCCGGCTGGCCAACCAGCTGCGCATAACCTACAAGGAGGCCTTCCTCAACGGCCCGTTCAGCATACTGGTGGGAAGGAGCGACCCGGTCACGATGATAGCGCTGGCGGACCGCAAGAAGCTCCGCCCCCTGGTGATGGGGGAGTCGGAGGACGGGAACTCGGTCTACGCCGCCAGCGAGGAGTGCGCCATCAAGTCGGTTCAGTACGACGCGCAGATATGGGCCACCCGAGCGGGCAACCCGGCGGTGGTCAAGTTGGGCGAGGGGATAGTCAGACGCGGCACCGAAGCGCCGTTCCTGGGGGCGATCTGATGAGGACCGTCATCAAGGTGCCCGAGAAGTACCTCCCCCTGATAGACCGGGAGGCCTGCATCCGCTGCAAGCGCTGCATCAAGTCATGCTCGTACAACGCGCTGGAGTTCAAGGACGACAAGGTGAGGGTGAAGGATGGCTGCGTCTCCTGCCTGCGCTGCGTCATCGACTGCCCCACGTCCGCCATCACCGTGGTGGAGAGGCCCAGCTCCTACGCCCCCCATGCGGTATTCAGCCCCGAGATTCGGCGGAGCATCATGGCCCAGGCCAACTCCGGCGGGGTGCTGCTCTCCTCCTGCGGGGCCAACGCCGAGTACATGGACATATTCAACGACATACTGCTCGACGCGGCCCAGGTCACCAACCCCTCCATCGATCCGCTGCGGGAGCCGGTGGAGACCAAGACCTATCTGGGCCGGAGGCCCGGCAAGGTGGTGGTCGATGAGGACGGGAAGATAGACCTCGATGCCAGCGAGACGCCCATTGTGGTCATGGACATGCCGATAATGATCGGGCACATATCGCTGGGCTCGATTAGCTACAACGCCCAGGCGGCGCTGTTCCGCGCCGCCACCGAGCTCAACATACTCGCCGGCACCGGCGAGGGCGGCCTCCACAACGATTTCTATTGCCATTCGAAGAACCTCTGCGCCGAGGTGGCCAGCGGCAGGTTCGGCGTCACCAGCCAATACCTGAAGGAGGTCTCCTGCGTGGACATCAAGATAGGCCAGGGCGCCAAGCCCGGCCATGGCGGCCACCTGCCCGGGGAGAAGGTCCAGAAGCTGATATCGGAGACGCGCATGATCCCCCTGGGGACGGACGCCCTCTCCCCCTACCCCCATCACGACATCTACAGCATCGAGGACCTGCAGCAGCTGATATCGGTGCTGAAGGAGTCCACCGAGTACCGAGTGCCGGTGGGCGTGAAGATAGCCGCGGTCCACAACGTCGGCGCCATCGCCTCGGGCATCGTCCGCGCCGGCGCGGACTTCCTCACCATCGACGGGCTGCGCGGCGGCACCGGATCCGCCCCGCGGGTCATCAGGGACCATGCGGGGATGCCGATAGAGATAGCGGTGTCCGCCGTTGACCAGCGCTTGCAGGAGGAGGGGCTGAGGGACAAGGTGACCCTCTGCGCCTCCGGCAGCATACGCACCGCCGCCGACATGATCAAGTGCATCGCCCTCGGCGCGGACGTGGTCGGGGTCTGCACCTCGGCGATGGTCGCCATGGGATGCACCGTCTGCCAGCAGTGCCACCGCGGCGCCTGCAGCTGGGGGATAGCCACCCAGATACCGGAGCTGGCGAACCGTCTGGACACCGAGGTTGCCGCCCAGCGGGTGATCAACATGTTCCACGCCTGGAACGAGGAGCTGAAGGAGATAATGGGGGCCATGGGCATCGACTCGGTGGAGAGCCTGGTGGGGAACCGGGACCGGCTGCGCTACATCGGCCCCAACCCCCGCATCGCCGAGATACTCGACGTCAAGCACTCCGGGGAGGGATGGGGATGAAGGACGACAACAGCACCGTGGTCATCGACGCCGGCGAGCGCAACCAGCTGGGCCACCCGCTGGACTACCGTGAGCTCAACCGCCGGATACGCAAGGCGCTGAGCGAGGGCCAGGAACGCATCGTGCTGATGAATGTGATGGGCCAGCGCTACATCGCCTCCGCCACCGGGAGCCCGGGGATGCGCATCGAGATCCACGGCACCCCCGGCAACGACCTGGGGGCCTTCCTGAACGGCGGCACCTTGGAGGTCTTCGGCAACGCCCAGGACGTCACCGCCAACACCATGAACGAAGGCAGGATAGTGGTCCACGGCAACTCCGGGGACATCACCGGCCTGGCGGCGCGGGGCGGCACCCTGCTGGTGAAGGGCAACAGCGGCTACCGGGTGGGCATACACATCAAGGAGTTCGAGGGCAGCGGCCCGTCACTGGTCATCGGCGGATTCGTCAACGACTATCTGGGCGAGTACATGGCGGGAGGGACCATACTGGTGATGGGGATTAACTGCCCGGAATCCCCGGTGGGGCTGAACGTGGGCGCCGGCATGCACGGGGGGAGGATCTTCGTGCGGGGGGGGCTGGAGGGGCACCAGCTGGGGCCCGGCGCCTGCCTGGCCGAGCTGGACGAAAGGGACGCCGCCGCGGCGGAGGACCTGATTTCCCAGTACGAGGCGGCCTTCGCCGCCACCGTCGACCGCACCGTGCCGCTGCGCAAGGTGATGCCCCTGGACAGCCGGCCGTTCCGCGGCCATTACGACAGCACCACCATCTGAGCGCGCTGCCAGGGAAATAAAAGGTAAGGGTGGGGCGGCGCCCCTTAAAGCAGGCTCTCCATCACCCGCGCCGCGCGCTGGTCGATGGTCTCGATGCCGCTGACCTTGGCCGCGTACTCGGTCAGGGTGTTGAGGTCTCCCCTCTCGATGCAGTCCAGGCGGAACTTGCGCGTCCCCGCCATCAGCTGCTTGAGCCCCTCCACGGTGCGCTCGCTGAAGTAGGTGTAGAGTCCCACCGCGCCCCAGGGGATGTCCTCGCCCACCTTGTGGTCGGGGAAGCGGTCCTGAAGCTCCTCCTGGGCGATGAAGAACTGATGGGGGTCGCTGCCGTAGAGCGCCTGGAACCCGGTGGGGAGCTTGTTCTGCTCCGCCAGCTCGGTGAAGAAACGGCTCTTCATCACCGCCAGCAGCGGGCTGCGCGCCATGGCTATCGACTTTACCAACGGGCCGTCGCCCAGATCGCTCCAGGCCATCGCCTTGTACATCTGCGCCTCGTTGAGGAAGCCGCCCGCGAACGACAGGTCGGGGACGAACCTCCCCTTCGCCTTCAGGATCTCGGCGCACTTCATGACCTCGGCGATCAGGTGGATCGTGGGGGTGCCCATCTCGTTCATCATCGGCACCGGGCTCATGCCTGTGCCGCCGCCGGCACCGTCGAAGGTCAGCAGGTCTATCTTGGCCTCGGAGGCGGCGGCCATGGTGAAGGCCACCACCTCGGGGCGGTAGGCCCCGGTCTTGAGGAATATGTTCTTGGCCCCCTTCTGGCGGAAGGTGTCGCACTCCTCCAGGAAGCCCTCCATGGTGGGGAAGCCCACCCGGCTGTGACGCTCGAAGCTGCGGAACAGGCCGTCGTTGAAGGCCTGCTGCACCTTGGGGTCCTCGGGGTCGGGGAGCACCAGGTAGCCGCGGCCCTTGAGCTCCAAGGCCCTCTCCAGGCTGCTAATGCGCACCTCGCCGCCGATGGCCTTGGCGCCCTGGCCCCATTTCCTCTCCAGAGCGTCCACCTCCAGCTTGGACATGGCGTAGTCCTCCACGTTGGCGCGTCCGTCCTCGATGTTGGTCTGGAGTACGATCCGTCCGTGCTCGCCGTCCCAAAGCTCGTTGAAAGAGTTGACGCGGAACTCGAGGTCCGGGGAGCGCTGCACATCTCCGTTGGAGTAGACCGCGTCCTTGTCCATGCCGCAGATGTTCTCGCCGATGACGTGTATGACGCCGCTGATGGCGGCGCCTTTGGCCATGCCCTCCCAGTGCCGCTTGGCGACAGCGGTGGAGCCCATGCCGGCGATGTGCACCGGCAGCTTCATCTTGATGGGCCTCTTCGAGCGCCCCCCCACCACGGTGGACACGTCGGCGTTCTCGAAGAAGGCCAGGTCGGGGTCGGACTCGATGCCCTTGGCCTCCATCAGCTCTGCCATTATCTGGAAATGCGACCAGTCGAGGTAGTAGTTCTTGTTGGAGCCCGCCGTGCTGCGGCCGAAGTGCTCGGGGCTGGGATAGAGCACCTCCCTGCCGCGGAAAGCGGACTTGCCCACCTCGCAGAGGACGTTGCACCTCTCCAGGCAGAGGGGGCACATCCCGTTTATTGACGCTATATCCTTGACCCTGGTGCTGGTACCGGTGGTCGATCTAGAATTCTCAATGCAAAACATGTCTGCCCTCCGAATATCGCATGGGTGATTGTAAAAAGCATATATTAAGAATAGTGCTTTTTTTTGCTAGCTTAGATAAGGGGGGGCGACATTTGCCCAGATATTAGGGGTTTGACTGGACAAAAGGACGGTGCGCCCGATCATTCGAACAGGTAATGGCTGGGGGACTCCGGGCGGGGGGAGAAGCAGGACTCGCTCTCCCTCTCCAGGCGCAGCGAGTGCCGTCCCGCGGCCTCCGACACGACCTTCCTCATAACGCTCTCCAAGCGCACCGGCGGCGACTCCACCCGCGCGTTCAGCACCAGCCTCCCCTGCCCGCGGAAGTAGCGCGACCCATGTATGCCGTCCACCTGCATGGAGTCCTGGACAAGGGACATCTTGGCGGCGGCCTCCTCTGAGCTCAGCACCATCTTCACGTGGGCGATCGAACGGGGGTCGTACTCGGCGGCCACCGCCCTTATGGTCTCGGTGATGAGGGCGTACATGTCGACCCTGTCCTCGCTGGAGACCAGATATGTGCTGGAATACCATCCCAGCCTGGCCTTCTCGAAGGCGAAGTTCTGGTTGGGGTCGTTGACGGGCAGCTTCTCGCTGCGGCGCTCGGAGAGCACCATGCCGATCAACGACGGCAGGTTACGCAGGTCGAGCGACGAGGTGTCGATGAGCTCCGCCTCCGGGACCTGCCTCATAAGCTCCTCCTTGATCCGCTCCAGCTGGTCGCCCCTCACCCTGTCGGCCTTGGAGAGGATGACCACCTCCGCCTCCCGCATCTGATGGGAGGGGATCATCCCCTCCCTGCCGCCCTCCTCGATGTTCTGAAGCGCCCGAAGGCAGTCGACCACCACGCAGAGCGGCGCCACGTCGAACTCTTCCGGGTAGAGGGTCTTAAGCGGAGCCACCACCGAGGCGAGTATGTTGGTGGAGGTCCCGATGGGCTCGGCGATGATCACGTCCGGCCTGCCCATGGAGACCAGGGAGCGGGCGTTGTGCACGAACTCGTCGAAGTTGGCGCAGAAGCAGCCCCCCAGGACCTCCTGCACGTCGAAGCCGGAGTCCTTGGTGTACTCGGTGTCCACCAGCACGTCGCCCTGGTCGTTGGTGATGATGGCGACAGACTTGCCGTGGGCCTCCTTCATGGCCTTGGCCAGGTTCACGGCCAATGTGGTCTTCCCCGCTCCCAGGAACCCGCCGAGGATCAGGAAGCGCGTCGCTGCTCCGTTGACGCTCATGAGGAGGGTGAGAGCGGAATGTGCTATTATTCCTTTCCCGTGCCCTCGGGGACGAGGATGCGGCGGCGGCGCAGGAAATGGCAGCTTTCGCAGGGGATCGACAACGAGCATACCCCTCCGGCCGCCATCTGGCGCATGGCGGCGATCAGCGCCATGTCCAACGGCCTCCACGGCGGCGAGCGGGCGTTCCTCTCCAGCGTCTGACCCTCACCCTCGTCCGCCTCCTCCCTCATCCCTTCGCCGAGGGAGAGCATGCACGATGCCGCCTCGTCCTGGCTGCAGGAGTCGCAGCGCAGGCCCGCCTCCTCCACCGGGCCGAAGAGCTTCGCCAACGGGTCCACCACGAAGGCCTTGCCGCCGGCGCCGATGGCCAGGTAGACGGCGTTGCGGTTCCTGGGCCCGATGTACTCCATGCGGGTGCCGCGCACCTTCTCCTCCCCCTTGACCTCCCAGAACTCGCGCAGGTGGTTGTTCAGCTGGTAGACGAGCTGAGGGTACTTGATGCCCAGCGAGTCCGCGATGGACTGCTTGGTCACCGGCGAATGGTACGCCGAGCGGAAGAGCTCCACCAGGATGTCCTGCCTCATGCCATGGTCGGATATGGAGGTGTAGGTCACGGGGTCCAGGAAGACGATCTCCATGCGGCAGCTTTCCATGGCGGTGACACGGGGCGATGGATTAATAAATTTTTCACTCGAATTATTCACCCTCCAGCTCCAGTACGTATTTCCAGAGCTGGAAGCCCTGGGAGCGGTAGAAGTCCATCACCTCCTCGTTCCCGGGGGTGACCGTCAGGCGCACCGCCTCCGCCCCCTGCGACCTTAACCAGGCCACGGAGCGCTCCAGCAGGCCGGCGCCCAGCCCCCTTCCCCGCTGGGACGGCAGGACGTAGAACGCCTCCACCCAGCCGGCGCCGTCCTTGCGCACGGTGCTGAGGGAGAATCCCAGCGGCACATCCCCCTCGACCGCCTTGACCAGATGCAGCCGGCCGTCGGACTGCTCCCTGAGCTTGGCGATGTAGTCCTCGAAGCTGACGCCGCGGTAGCGCTCCTGGAAGGTCAGAGCCCTCTCGGCCACCAGGCCTCTCAGCATCTCCCACAGCCCGCTGACGGAGTCCAGGCCGTCATCCTCGCTCTCGAGGTAGCGAACCATGCTCCAGCAACGCGCGAGATAATGATAAAGGTAATGAACCCGCTAAGGATTCCCTGTCTCAGGTGAGTCCGATGTCCGCAGACGTGAGAGAGAGGGTAAGGAAGGCCAAGGAGGCGTACATCGCCCTGATGTCCGAGAGCAGCACCCGCAAGAACGAGGCCCTCGCGGCCATGGCGGCGGCCTTGGACTCCGGCAGGGCGCAGATAATGGAGGCCAACGCCCAGGACATGGAGGCGGCGGAGGGCTTGCTCGCCGACGGGAAGCTGACGCCGGCCCTGCTGAAGAGGCTCAAGGTCGATGACGCGAAGATAGACGAGATGATAGCCGGCATCAGGGACGTCAGCGGCCTGCCGGACCCGGTGGGCAGGACGCTCAGCGCCCTGGAGCTCGACGACGGCCTGGAGCTCTACCAGGTGAGCACGCCCATCGGCCTCATCGGAGTGATATTCGAATCGCGACCGGACGTGGTGCCGCAGATAATGGCCCTCTGCCTCAAGAGCGGCAACGCCACCATATTCAAGGGCGGAAGCGAGGCGCGGCGGTCCAACCGCGCACTCTTCGACCTGCTCACCGGGGCCATAGCATCGGTGGACGGAATGCCTTCGGACGCCTTCCAGCTGATGGAGACCCGTGACGATGTCGCCGCCATGCTGGACCTGGATGAGCACATAGACCTGATCATACCCCGCGGCTCCAACGAGTTCGTCCGCTACATACAGGACAACACCCGCATACCGGTGCTCGGCCATGCCGACGGCATATGCCATGTCTACCTGGACGAGCATGCCGAAGCCGCGAAGGCCTTGGAGGTGGCGCTGGACTCCAAGGTGCAGTACGCCGCGGTCTGCAACGCCGCCGAGACCCTGCTGGTGCATGCGGCGGCGGCCCCCTCCCTGCTCCCGCCGCTGGCGGAGGCGCTGGCCTCCAAGGGCGTCGAGCTCCGCTGCGACGCCGCCTCCAAACGGATCCTGCTGGATTCGGGGACTGAGGCCCTGGACGCCACGGAAGAGGACTGGGACACCGAGTACAACGACCTCATCCTTTCGATAAAGGTGGTGGAGGGCATGGAGGAGGCGGTGGGCCACATCAACGCCCACGGCTCCGGGCACACCGACGCCATCGTAACCGAGGACCGCGCCCGGGCGGAGCGGTTCGTGGCCATGGTGGACTCGTCCTCGGTGATGGTGAACGCCTCCACCCGCTTCGCCGACGGGTTCCGCTACGGCAAAGGGGCGGAGGTGGGCATCAGCACCAACAAGATACATGCCCGCGGCCCGGTGGGGATGGAAGGCCTCATGATCTACAAGTACGTGCTCTTGGGCGGGGGGCACGTCGTCAAGGACTATGCGGGCAAGGGGGCGAGGGCCTTCAAGCACATGCCGCTCTCCAGGCAGCTGGAGATAAGGTGAGGAAGGATGCGTAGCGAGAAGCTGGGCGATGTCAGGGGCGTGGTCATAAAGGTGGGGACCACCTCCATAACCAAGGACGACCTCCAGGTGGACGCCGAGTTCATGGACTCGGTGGCCCGGCAGGTCAAGTGGATACGCTCCCGCGGCATGCAGGCCATCCTCGTCACTTCGGGGGCGATAGGCATCGGCCTCGACGCCATGAACGTGGTCCCCAAGCCCCGGGAGGTGCCCATACGCCAGGCCGCGGCCTCGGTGGGGCAGAGCATACTGATGCAGAGATGGGCGGAGAGCTTCGCCAAGGTCGACCTCAAGATAGCGCAGGTCCTGCTGACCTACGACTTCTACTCGGACCGGGTCCGCTACCTCAACGTTAGGAACACCCTCAACACCCTGCTCGAGCACGGCGTGATCCCGGTGATAAATGAGAACGACGCGGTCTGCATAAAGGAGATAGAGGCGGTCTTCGGGGACAACGACACCCTATCCGCTATGGTGGCCAGCAAGCTGGACAGCGACATACTCATAATCCTATCGGACGTGGACGGCCTCTACGACCGCAACCCCAAGGTCCATGCCGACGCCGAGCTCATATCGGAGGTGCACTCCATAGACGAGACCATCGAGTCCTTCGCTGGCAAGCCCAGCAACACCCGCGGCGTGGGCGGGATGAGGACCAAGATCCAAGCGGCGCGGATATGCAACATGGCCGGCTGCCACATGGTCATAGCCAACCATGCGGTGGAGGACGTCATCATCCGCGTGCTGCAGGGCGAGGACATAGGGACCCTCTTCGTCGCTGACGGCTCGGTTCGGCGTATACGCACCCGCTGGATACTGCTGGCCCACTCCAACGGCACCATCGATGTCGACGATGGCGCCCGTAGGGCGCTCATCGAAAGGCACATGGGCCTGCTGCCCAGCGGCGTGAAGGGAGTCCATGGGGGGTTCCGGAGGGGGGACGTGGTCGACATCCGCTGCGACGGCGAGGTCTTCGCCAAGGGCATCACCGACTACGACCACGATGAGCTGCGCAAGGTGATGGGGGCGCACAGCAACAGGATAGAGGCCATCCTCGGCTACAGGAACTACGACAACGTGGTGCGGGGCGGCAACATCGCCATCATTGAATGATCACAGCTCGCAGGAGGAGCAGTCCTGGCCCTGGCAGTCCAGGTTCTCCAGCATCCATGTGAGCGCCCATTGCTTGAGCTCCTTGATGATGCGGACGACGTCCTCGCCGGGGGCGGTGAGCGCGTACTCGACCTTCAGCGGCACCGCGGAGGCGTCCACCTCCCTTGTGACCAGGCCCCGCTCCTCCAGCTCCTTCAGCCTGGTGGTGAGCACCTTGGAGGTGATCCCCTCCAGCCTTTCACGGAGCTCGCCGAAGCGCCGCCTGCCGCCGCCCTTGTATATCTCCAGCAGTATGAGCATGGCCCATTTGCGGCCCAGATACTCGAGCGTCATGTTGACGGTGCATCCCTGCTTCACGGTTACCGGCTAGAAACTCCAAGGTATTTATATTTAGGTATACATTTGATATCTTGTATCAAAAGGATACCAAAAGGAGGCGCAATATATGTTCTGTTACCAATGCGAAGAGACCGCGGGCGGCAAAGGCTGCACCAAGGGCGGGGTCTGCGGCAAGCCGGCGGAGGTCGCCGAGCTGCAGGACCTGCTGATCCATGTTCTCAAGGGGATGTCCTTCCGCAGCCTGTCCGCGGAGCGAGACCGGGATGTGGAGGACTTCATCGTCGAGTCCCTCTTCTCCACCATAACCAACGTCAATTTCGATGCCGACCACTTCACCGCCAGGATCTGGGAGGCCTTGGACCTGAGGGACTCATTGCCATTGCCTGACGGCGCCCCCGAGGCCGCCGTCTGGAGGCCCGCGGACGACGAGGAGCTGAGGGCCAAGGCCAAGGAGGCCGGGGTCCTGGCCACCGAGGACGAGGACGTGCGTTCGCTGCGCGAGCTGCTGGTCTACGGCCTGAAGGGGATGGCCGCCTACTACAGCCACGCCCAGGCCCTGGGATTCGAGGACCCGGCCATCACGGAGTTCATGCGCAGGGGCCTGGCCTCGACCCTCGAGGACCTCGACGCCGAAACGATGGTCGGATGGGCATTGGACTGCGGGCGCATGGGCGTCGACACCATGGCGCTGCTGGACAAGGCCAACACCTCCACCTACGGGGACCCGGAGGTCAGCGCGGTGAGCATCGGAGTGCGCGACCGGCCCGGTATCCTGGTCAGCGGCCACGACCTCAAGGACCTGGAGATGCTTCTGCAGCAGACCGAGGGGACCGGGGTGGACGTCTACACGCACGGCGAGATGCTGCCCTGCAACGCCTATCCGGTGCTGAAGGGGTACGAGCACCTGGCCGGCAACTACGGCGGCTCTTGGTGGCGCCAGAAGGAGGAGTTCGACAGCTTCAACGGCCCCGTACTGCTCACCACCAACTGCCTAGTGCCCCCCAGCGAATCCTACGCTGACCGCATATTCATGACCGGCGCGGTGGGATTCCCCGGCCTGAAGAGGATCGAGGCCGACGCTGAGGGCCGCAAGGACTTCACCCCCTTGGTGGAGATGGCACTGAGCTGCGACCCCCCCCAGCCGCTGGAGGAGGGGGAGATCACCATCGGCCTGGCGAGGAAGACCCTCGCCGAGAGCGCCGGAAAGCTGCTGGAGCTGGTCTCCCAAGGAAGGCTGAGGCGCTTCATGGTCATGGCCGGCTGCGACGGCCGCCGCAAGGACCGGGAGTATTACACCGAGTTCGCAAAGGCCCTCCCCGAGGACGTGATGATCCTGACCGCCGGCTGCGCCAAGTACCGCTACAACAAGCTCCCCCTGGGCGACATAGACGGGATACCACGGGTTGTCGACGCCGGGCAGTGCAACGACTCCTACTCCCTGGCGGCCACGGCGCTGGCCTTGGCGGAGGCGCTGGGGGTCGACGTCAACGAGCTGCCCATATCCTACAACATCGCCTGGTACGAGCAGAAGGCCGTCCTGGTCCTGCTCTCGCTGCTCAGCCTCGGCATCAAGGACATCACCCTGGGGCCGAGGCTGCCCGCTTTCGTGTCCCCGGGGGTGCTGGACGTTCTGGTCGACAAGTTCAACATCCGCAAGAACAGCGATGTGGAGGGCGACATGCGCCTCCTGCTGCCTGAGGAAGGGCCATGATCAGGGACATAATCGAGATAGACGAAGGGCTATGCGACGGCTGCGGCGACTGCGTCCGCGCCTGCCCGGAGGGGGCGATACAGCTGGTGGACGGCAAGGCGAGGCTGGTCGCTGACGACTACTGCGACGGACTCGGCGCCTGCGTGGGCGAGTGCCCGCAAGGGGCGATCTCCGTGGAGCGGCGGGAGAGCGAGCCCTACGACGAGCGGAAGGTCATGGACACCATCGTCTCCCAGGGGGAGGAGATGGTCAGGCTCCACCTCCAGCACCTGAAGGAGCATGGCGCCGATGAATGGCTGCAGGAGGCCCTGGATTACCTGGAGGAGAAGGGGCAGCCCCTCCCGAAGGGCTGGGATGAGTGCGCCGGCGAATGCGACGGCCTGACGCTCTCGCCCCCCGCCGCCTCCGCGGAGACGCAATGGCCCATACAGCTGCATCTGGTCCCTGCCAGGGCCCCCTACCTGAAAGGCAAGGAGCTTTTGCTGGCGGCGAACTGCGCCGGCTTCGTGCGCTCCGGCCTCAAGGACATATACGGCGACGCCGCCGCCCTCGTCACCGCCTGCCCCAAGCTCGACCGCGATGTTCCCGTCTACGCGCAGAAGATCGCCGAGATGGTCGACGGCGGAGGGGCCACAGGGGTAACGGTGGTGACCATGGAGGTCCCCTGCTGCCAGGGCCTTGTGCGCCTGGTGCAGCAGGCGCGCGACCTTTCCCGGAGGAAGTTCCCCGCCACCCACATCGTGCTCACCCGCCAGGGCGATGTGAAGACCATGCAGCGGATATGAGCTCCGGGCGTTAGGCCGTCAAAGGCGGGCCAAGGCCCGCAGCATCGCCTCCTCGCCCATATGGAAAGAGCAGAGGCCGAGCTCCGAGAGCATCTCTGCCAGCGCCGGGCTGCTGCAGCCCACTCTCCGCCCCCTCATCTCCTCCGCGAGGGAGAGGGGGCAGAGGTCGCTTATGACCCTGCCCGCCCTCCGCAGCACCTCGCCGGTCTTGGGGGACTTGTCGCTGCAGAGCTGCGACATGAAGAACCATGCCTCCACCCCCGGGGGGCGGTCGCAGATCGCCCTGGCCCAGCGGTTGACCTCCTGCTCGGAGAGATGCGGGCATCCTATGAGCAGCAGGTCCGGCTCCTCCGGCTCCTGGCAGCTCAGGCCGTTGGCGTCGATGCGCTCCAGGCCGCCGGGGGGCCCACCGCTCCTTACATGGAACAGGGGCATGTCGCCCTTTCTGTTAATGGCCAGGGCCAAACGCTTGAAGGCGCCCATGTCGGGCCTGACGCCGCAGAGGACGGGCACCTCCCCCTTCAGCAGCTTGGACAGCGCATGACCTATGCCCTCCAGGTCCCCGCAGCCCCGCTCCAGCACCACCGCCACCGTGGGCTCCCGGTTCTCATCCAGATGCAGGCCCCTCTCCGGGGTGAGCCCGCAGATCGCCGCCGCCAGCGCCGACGCGGTGCCCTCCGGCTCGCTGCGGGCGCCGACCGCCGAGTTCACGAAGGCGCATGCCGCCCTGCCGCCCCAGGCGACGATCTCCCCGGGCGCCGCCCTCTGGCCGCAGAGGTGGGGCGCGCAGCTGCGAATGCCTGTGAACCCGGGGGGCAGCTCCGTCCCGTCCGTCGCGGCGCAGGCGGGGTTGAGGCTGCACCGTGACTCCAAGGCGCCGCTGGCTAGCTCCAGCAGTGGCCGCCCCTCAGGGTTGTCCCAGGCGGGGACATGGGCGGATGCGGCCCTCAGCATCCGGGAGGAGCCGGCCTCATCGCCCAACCGGCACAGCGTCTCCATGGCCCAGCGCCTAGGCTCGCCGTTCTCCGCGGAGAGGTCCTTCTCCTGGCGTCGGTCGAGATGCATCGGCGCTAGCGCTCAGGCTTCCTCAGAACGACCTCGTAGAGCTTCTTGACGAAGGGAGGGGAAGTGTCCTCGAACTCCTTGATGCCCTCGAGAAGGTAGCCCTCGGACAGGCGCCGCACCTTCTCCTCGGGGAAGAAATGCACCACGAAGCCCATGGGGTTCTGGTACATGTCCTCGCCCACATGGAGGAACTGGCCGTAGTGGGGGTCGTGGTCGTTCCTCACCGAATAGATGTTCAGGCCTCCCGGCCTCAGCACCCTGAGGCATTCCTGGAGGACGTAGCCGATCTCCTCCTCGGTCAGCTCCATGGTGAGGAGCATGTGCGAGTAGACCGCATCGAAGCTCTCGTCGGGGAAGGGCAGCGGGTCACGGACGTCATGCACCGCCAGGCCAAGTTCGAGACCGTCCTCCTCGGCCTTGGCCCTTATCCGCTCGATGCCCTCCGCGGAATAGTCTAGGGCGTGGACGTCGAATCCCTTCCGGGCGAAGAAGAACGTGTCCCTGCCCTGGCCGCAGCCCATCTCCAGAATGCTCTTGGCACCCTCCTCCTCCAATGTGCCGATGACAGATAGGGCGAGCTCGCTGGGCTCCTCCCCGAAGAAGTCCTCGTTGTTGCGGTACGCCTTCTCCCACTGATCCCTCTGGTCCTTCTTTTCCTCCATGATCATCAACCCTGACGGCCTCAGCCCTTCACGCGGGATTTCGGTATCGGCCCCTCCGCCAGCTCCTCGACCGCCTCCACCATCTCCGGGAAGAGCGCCGCCGGTATGCCCAGCAGCATCTCCTGCGGCTCCATGTCCGTGGACTTGCGGCATCCGAAGCAGCCCAATGAGAGGTTGCAATGCTGGCATAGATACGGCACCGCAGTAGCGTCCGCGCATGCGGCCTGTACGGATGCGAGGTCCATCATGCTGCGGCCCCCCGCCCGGTAGGTGAGGGCCACGGGAAGGAGCCAATACACCTGCTCCGGCTGGGCTACCACCACGACCACGTCCGGCTCCCCCTCGTAGCGGGAGAGGGGGGCCACCACCGTCCCCATCGTGCTCCCGGGGGGAAGCGAGGGGTTCAGCTCCATGGTGACCCCGGCGGCCTCTTTGGCGCCGTATAGGCCCATCTTGGTGTGGAACTCCCCCGACCTTACCTCATCCCCCAGCTCGGCCATCCCCAGGGCGGCGGCGCCGATGCCGCACATATGCTTCTCCGCCGGAATGGCCATCGACTCACCGCGCCGGGCCCTCATAATGGACTGGCAGTGCCTGACCGGTTTCTCCGGGGCATCGCACCAGGAGGGCATCTTGCCCCCGCTTTCGATCAGGCCCACCCCCACCGGCTCCCCAGATAGGCCCAACGCCTCGACCAAGGTCTTCGAATACTTGCTGTATGACATGTCAATCGTTTAATAAGAAGAAATTCGGCGGGATAAATAGTGTTCGAATGGGATGCGTGGGTGGAACCAGCGCTGATAGGTGTTTTATGGTGGGCTCGGCCGGATTTGAACCGGCGACCTACGCCTTGTAAGGGCGTCGTCATGACCCCTAGACCACGAGCCCCGAGGGATGCGCTTAAATCGAGATGAGGTATTAAAACATACTGCAACACGGCCCATGCTGGATGCCGCGTCCCCCCGGGCGGGCGCGCCCGAGGACGGGGGCCTATCACCGTTTATGATGATTTTCTACGAATAACGTAATAAGAACGGGATAAAATGCCGGTTTAGGCTCAGATATCTGAGTTAAACTATTGTTTTCTACACTATATCGTAGAGAATATAATTTAAAACCACGCTAAGTTTAAATAATATCCTTTTTGTAGGTTCCGTTCGGAGCACCCTGTCCGCCGGGGGGATGCACTCGCCGCGGAACCAGGGCAGGGTGACAACGGAACGGAGCTGATATATGACAACTGAACGAGAGCAGGGGGATCTGCCTGAAAGGCGGATCCTACTCGCATCGGACGGATCGATGCCCGCCCTCGCCGCCACCAAGAAGGCCATGGACATCGCTGAGATGATGGACGCGACCGTCTATGTGGCCACCGTCCCCGAGCGTACGCCGATGACGGTGCTGGAGCAGATGGGCGAGCATGTGGAGGAATACCGTTACACCGGAGAGATAGCCGACGGGCCGGAGGTGGCCCGTGAGTACGGCATCCTCAGGGGCATAGACGTGAAGGAGGTGCCCATGCGGGCAGGCCCCATCGTCGGTTCGATACTGAGGGTGGCCGACGAGGTCAGGCCGGACATGATAGTGATCGGCAACTCCGGGCGCAGCGGCTGGGAGCGGCTGACGCTAGGCAGCGTCGCCGAGGGCGTCATGCGCCACTCACGCTACCCGGTCACGATGACCAAGGGCTACAACAAGGAGGAGCTCTCGGACATCCTGGCGATAGCCAAGGGCCTCATCAGGCCTTCGATGGACTATGTCCGCGAAGCGAAGGTGGCCAAGGTCCCGCTGGAGAGCCTCAACATCGGCAAGAGGCTCGGCCTGTCGTTCGGCGCGCTGCTGGTCTTCCTCGCGCCGTACCTGGCCCTGGGGGTGGTGAACTCGTTCTTCGAGGACTTCGCCACGACCGCGATCATCGGAAGCATGACTGTCGGTTTGGTCTGGCTCCTGGCGCTCTTCCCACTGGGGATACTTACCGGCATCGGGTTCCACCGCTTGGCAGCGGCATATGACTGAGGTGAACTGAGATGACAAACTATGTTGCATTATCGATAGTTCTCGGCCTCGTCGCCGTCTCTCTCCTGGTGGCCATATACTCGCGCCGTTACTCACGTACCGCCGCCGAGTACTACGTCGCCGGCCGCAAGGTCTCTTGGCTGCAGAACTCATTGGCACTCACAGGCGATTACCTGTCGGCCGCGAGCTTCCTCGGCGTCGCCGGGGGCATCGCGGTCGTGGGCATCGACCGGGCCTGGGACGGGATAGGCTTCTTCGGGGGCTACATAGTCCTGCTGCTGCTCCTGGCGGTCCCGCTGCGCAAGATCGGCAAGTTCACCGCCCCTGAGACCTTGACCACCCGGTTCAAGAACAACCGGATGATCAGGATGAGCGCCATGTTCTCCGTGGTCCTGATATCGACGTTCTACATCATACCGCAGTTCGTCGGTGCCGGAGCGCTGCTGCAGCTCTTGCTCGGTTGGGAGTACCTATTCTCGCTGTTGGTCATCGGAGTCATCGTCATCTCCTATGTCGCCATCGGCGGAATGAGGGCCACCACCTACAACCAGATCATACAGGGCGTCATCCTTTGGATGGCCATGGCCCTGATACTGATACTGACGGTGGTGAACATGTTCGATGGGAACATCCTCGGCATCGTCAGCGAGGCGAGCCAGACCATACCGCCTGAGTACGCCGCCAAGGAGCTCATCGGCGACCCCGACATACCGGAATGGAGCGAGCTCACCGCCGGGGCGGCGGTCGCCCACGTGGCTGAGAGGCTC
This sequence comes from Methanomassiliicoccaceae archaeon, assembly GCA_003550345.1. GTDB lineage: Archaea > Thermoplasmatota > Thermoplasmata > Methanomassiliicoccales > Methanomethylophilaceae > PWHV01. Next base: position 13,866 of record PUJZ01000027.1, on the reverse strand, counting down.
ACCGGCGCGCAGCCGAACGCCCTCACGCCAGGCGTCTTCGCCCCCGGGTGGATGAACATAATGGCGTTGGCGATCGGTCTGGTCTTCGGGACCGCTGGTCTTCCCCACGTCCTGACCCGCTACTTCACCGTCGAGAGGCCCCGCGACGCCCGCACCAGCACCCTGGGGGTCCTGGCCCTGGTGGGCACATTCTATCTGATGGCCACCTTCGTCGGCCTCGCCGCGATGTACCTGCTCTACCCGGACCTGATGGGATACTTCCTCGCGGAGGAGGCCTCCATAGCCCAGAACATGGCCGTGCCGCTGCTCGGCCAGCTGGTGGGAGGCAACGTGCTGCTGGGCATCGCCATAGGCGGCGCCTTCTGCGCCATACTGTCCACCGTCGCCGGGCTGCTGATCACCATCGGCACATCGGTCACCCATGACTTCTACAAGGAGATCATCAACCCCGATGCAGACGAGAGGCGCCAGGTCAGGGTCGCCAAGACGGCCATCGTCGGAGCGGGCACCATAGCGGTCCTCGCCGCCATCGGCCTCGCCGACCAGAACGTCAGCTACCTGGTCACGCTGGCATTCGGGATAGCGGCCAGTGTGTTCTTCCCGGTGCTGTTCCTCTCGGTCTGGTGGACCAAGTTCACCAGCCAGGGGGCCCTGGCGACGATCGTCACCGGTATAACCATATCGGCCATCTTCGTCCTTGCGAGGCTCATGGGGATGGACGACATCGCCGGCATACCGGTCCTGGTCAACCCCGCGCTGTACAGCCTGCCCGCCGCACTTCTGGCCGGCACGATAGTCAGTCTGAGGACGGACGACTACGGCGATGTGGAGAACTTCATGCTCCTCGCCCACGGCGTGGAGCTCGAGGAGTAGGCTCGGCAGCAAACCCCTTACCAAACCCCATTTTTATTCTAAATAAGCGGCCATCGCGATGGATGTTTCCAGGGACGGGATTATGGTGGGCTCGGCCGGATTTGAACCGGCGATCTCTGCCGTGTGAAGGCAACGTCATAACCCCTAGACCACGAGCCCAGTGAAGGGAAAAAAGGCAATCCTGTATTAATTAATGACGGTGGCCCCCGGAAGGGAAAACTCTTATCATCCCAACCGCTTCTAGCGGGGAGCGTGACGTCCATGAACCAGGAAGAGACACCCGTGGAGCGCAAGACGAAGTTCGATGCCGCATTCAACTCCATACTCAACAACGAGAAGTTCGACCAGCCCAATTGGATCGCGGGCCTGAAGTACGGCGCCTCCAAGGACTACCTGGTCTCCAGCCCCATCGACATCAGCATACAGTTCGGCCGCTTCCAGCGCAGCGAGGCGGACCTGCCCCGATCGGTCATGCCCAAGGTCCTCAAGGCCCATGAGTCCTGGTCCTCGACCAGCGTGGCGGAGCGGCGAGAGGTCCTCGGGCAGGTGAGGGAGACGCTGCAGCGCCAGCGCTACAGGCTGGCCGCCGCCGTCTCCATCAGCGCCGGCATGACCGAGCCCGAGTCCATGTTCGAGATGGAGAGGCTGCTGGACGTGGTCGATTCGTTGCAGGAGGAGATGGAGTCCCCGCTGCCCGCGGGCAAGGGCCCATGGGCGGTGCTGGCCAGCTACAACTCGCCGCTGGCGGGCCCGATGTCATATGCCCTGGCCGCCCTGATGGCGGGCAACGCCGTCTTCCTGGTGCCCCCCCACGAATGCCCCGCGCCCTGCTTCATGGCCTTCAACGCCATCGCCAAGGGGAAGCTGGGGGAGGCCCTCAGCATCGCCACCGACCCCGACGGGGCTATGCGCCGCAACATCATGGACCATCCAGACATCGCGGGGGTCGCGGTGTGCGGCTCGGGCGAGCTTGTCGACGAGGCGATGTTCACCCATGTCGACGATGAGCTGGGATTCGTGGCGGAGATCAAGGGGATGAACCCGGCCCTGGTGGCTGGCAACGAGAACATGGACGAGGTCGCCGTGATGGTGCTCAAGTCGGCCTTCTCCTACAGCGGCCAGAGGATGGACTCCTGCTCCAAGGTGGTGGTCCTGGAGGATCATGCCGAGGAGTTCGTCAGCTCCCTTCTCAAGACCGCTGAGGCCTTCAAGGTTGGGGACCCGGCCGACAGCACCGTGGACACCGGGCCGCTGGTCTCGCCGGAGCGTCTGGATGAGTTCACCTCCCTGGTGAGGGAGCTGGGGGACAATGTTGTCCATGGCGGAAAGGTGCTCCGCGACGGCTTCCTCGACGAGGGCCAGTACGTGCAGCCGGCGATAATCATGGGCCTGGATGAAGGGCACGAGTTCAACAGCATCGACCACTCGCTCCCGTTCCTGTCGGTGCAGGTCGCCAAGGACATGGACGAGGCGCTGGGCATGATAGACGGCTGCGAGATCGGAGTCAGCGCCGGGGTCTTCAGCTCCTCGCAGGAGGTCGTGGAGAGGTTCCTCACCGAGGTGAGGGCGGACGTCGTCTACGTGAACAGCAGCAGCAACTGCATCGCCCCCGGCACCAGGGCGATGATCGCCGAGTTCCTTGCCTAGATCCCCCGGACCTTGACGTTCGGCACGTGGCGCCGGGCCGCCTCGGCCATGGACCGCAGGGCGGAGCCAGGCAGAGGGTCCAATGCGCCCAGGTTCTGGTCGAGGGTTATCTTGGGCCGGAACTGCTGCAGCACGAAGCGCTTAGCGCCCTGCAATGAGCGTGCGATGTCCTCGATGTCCTTCTGCTTGAGGTAGATGGGCACCACGGTGGTGCGGAACTCGTGGTCGATGCCGGAGGATATCAGCACCTCCGCCGATCGCCTGACCGCCTCCGCCTGCCCCGGCACGCCGCAGAGCTGGTCGTAGCGCTCGTCCAACGGCGCCTTCACGTCCATGGACACGAAGTCCACCAGCCCGGCGCCGATGAGGTCGTCGAGCACCTCTGGCATGCACCCGTTGGTGTCCAGCTTCACTTTGAGGCCCAATGACCTCACCCTCTTCACCATCTCGTGAAGGAAAGGGCTCAATGTGGGCTCCCCTCCGGAGAAGACAACGCCGTCGAGGAAGTCGCTGTTGTCGCGCAGGTAGGCCTCGACATCCTCCCAGGCTATGTCGTCCAATGCTCGGCCAGGCATTACCAGGTCCGGGTTGTGGCAGAAGGGGCAGCGGAAGTCGCAGCCGGACAGGTAGACGGTTGCGGCGATGCAGCCGTCCCAATCGAGCAGGGATGTCTTGATGAAGCCGGCGACGTTCATGCCGCTACCAAGTGCTAACGCCTATATCGATTTTCCGTGGACACAATTAAAAACGCGCAGAAGGTTCCAGAGCACATGGGCCGCAGGGTGACCTTCCTACCGCATGATGTGCGCATATCCGCCGCGGAGGGCGAGACCATCGCCCAGTCCGCGGAGCGCGCCGGGGTGACGGTGGAGTCCCCCTGCGGCGGCCAGGGCCGTTGCGGGCGTTGCAAGGTGTCCGTAACCGGACGCACCGGCGAGAAGGGAAGGGAGTCCCTGTCGAAGGAGGAATGGGACGCAGGTGTGAGGCTGGCATGCCAGGCGGAGGTCCTGGAGGACATCTCCGTGATGGTGGGTCAGCCCACGTTCCACGACATCGAGGCCGTGATCGACCACTCGCCTCTGCGCGAGCTGCCCCTCTCCCCCATGGCAGGAGGGAGGGGGCACGGCCTGGCGCTGGACATCGGGACCACCACCGTCGCCGCCAGCCTTCTCGAGCTCAGAGACGGCGCAGAGCTGATGTCCCTGAGCGACTACAACCACCAGCTTCTGCTGGGGGAGGACGTGCTCAGCCGCATGGAGCACGCTGAGGATGAAGGCCCTGAGGGCCTGCGGGCCCTGGCTCTGCGTTCCGTCAACGGCATCCTGGCCCGCATGGGAGACCTCATAGACATCGAGGTGAGGGCGGTCTCGGTGGCGGCCAACACCGTGATGGGCCACCTCTTCCTCGGCGTCGACCCCTCGCCGCTCCGCAACCCCCCCTTCAAACCTCTGATTGAAGAGGGCCGGCACGATGCCAGGGGCTGCGGCCTTGAAGTGGAGGAAGGAGCGGAGCTGCTCATGCTGCCCTGCCTTTCGTCATATGTAGGCGGCGACGTGGTCGCCGACATACTGCATTCAGGCATGCACCGGGACCGGCGGGTGACGCTGCTGATAGACGTGGGCACCAACGGGGAGCTGGTGCTCGGCAACGACGAGTTCATGGTGGCCTGCTCCTCCTCGGCGGGGCCGGCCTTCGAGGGCGGGGAGCTCCGCTGCGGCACCCGGGCCTGCCCCGGAGCGGTGGAATCGGTGCGGGCGGAAAGGGGGGGATTCCGCATGGCCACCATCGGCGGGGAGGAGGCCCACGGGTTCTGCGGCTCGGGCCTCATCGACCTGCTGGCCCAGCTGCTGATCTCCGGCCTGGTGGACAAGAAGGGGAGGTTCACCCGCCGGGAGGCGGTGGAGGACGATGAGGGGGACCTGCGCCTGCATCTCGGCCCGGGGCGGAGGGAGCTCTCCATCTCCGAGGGGGAGATCCAGAGCATAATCCGGACCAAGGCGGCGATATTCGCCGCAGCCAGGTCCCTGCTGTCCAACCTGGGCATGGAGTTCTCCGACCTTGAGCGGGTGCTCATAGCCGGCGGGTTCGGCCGGCACATAGACCTGGAGAACGCCATCGCCATCGGGCTGCTCCCCGACATCGCCAGGGAGCGGTTCCAATTCCTGGGCAACGCCGCCCTCGGGGGGGCCAAGTCGGCGTTGCTGCATGGCGACACGAGGGACGAGCTCGGGCCGCTGGTCAAGCGCATGACCTACCTCGACCTCGGCAGCGACCCCTCCTTCTTCCATGAGTACTCGTCTGCCCTCTTCCTCCCCCACACCGACCAGGCCCTCTTCCCCCCCCGCCGGGACTAGAAGTCTTTAATAGGGGGCAGCGGGATTGCTCGCCGATGGATTGGAACTGCTCAGCGACACTGATAGGCTCCCTGCCCCACCGCGACCCCGCCGCGGCGCTGGACCTGATACTGTCCAGCGGCATAGACGTCCCCGCCTGGCCGCAGCTGCCTTCACGGGGGTACGAGGAGAACATGTACGCCCAGACCGCGGTGACGCTGCCGGGTGCGCACATCGATGCTGAGAGGAAGGCCATCACCGTGGACCTGGACGATTACGACCCCATGGAGTTCTACACCGCCCTCCTCTCCGAGGACCTGGAGTACTACCGCCACCCCCCCGAGTACTTTGGCGGCCTCTACGAGCTGCTGGACCGGGAACTGGAGGGGTTCATGGCCGTCAAGGGCCAGATAACAGGCCCCATCAGCGAGGGGCTGCAGATATTCGACCAGGACGGGAGGGCGGTCATCTATGACGACTCCTACGGGGAGATAGTGCGTAAGAACGTCAACATGATGGCGCGCTGGCAGGTCCAGGAGCTGAGAAGGGTCAACAGCAATCCGCTTATGTTCTTCGATGAGCCCACCCTCACCATGCTGGGCACCCCGTTCGCCAGCGTTGCTGCCGATGACGCGGTGGCATGGATAAACGAGTCCATGGAGAACGTGGAGGCGCATAAGGCGATCCATTGCTGCGGGAACACCGACTGGCCCATGGTGATGTCCACCTCCGCGGACATACTCTCCTTCGACGCCTACGCCTACGGGCACACCATCGCCCTCTATCCAGAGGAGACCGCCGCCTTCCTGGAGAGGGGAGGGGCCCTCGCATGGGGCATGGTGCCAAACACCGCCGAGGGGGCCGCCATCGAGGACCCCGAGAGCCTGATGGGGCTGCTGGAGATGCACATGTCGGCGTTGGTGGACAAAGGCCTGGACATGGACCTGCTCCTGCGCCGCTGCCTGCTCACCCCTCAATGCGGCCTCGGCGGCCTGGAGGAGGACGCTGTGCCCGCGGTGATGGAGCTGCTCAGCGGCCTGTCCCGGGCTTTGAAGGAGAGGCACTCCCTCCCATGAGGATCGCGGTCGCCGGCAAGGGCGGGGTGGGCAAGACCAGCCTCGCCAGCCTCATGACACTGATATTGTCGGAGCGGAGCCCCCCGGTGCTGGCCATAGACGCCGATGCCAACAGCAATCTGGGGGAGAAGCTCGGGCTGTCCTCGGGCACGGACATGGCAGCGGCGATGGAGGGACTGCGCAGAGGCCCCGAGGGGGTCCCCAAGCAGGACCTGCTGCGCCAGCGTGCCCGACAGGCCCTCTCTGAGGGCGAGGGCCATGACCTCCTGGCCATGGGCAGGCCTCACGGGGAGGGCTGCTACTGCTTCGCCAACACCGTGCTGAAGGAGGCGATCGGAGAGATGTCGGAATCATACCGCCACGTTGTGGTGGACAACGAGGCGGGCATGGAGCACCTGTCGCGGCGCACGGTGGAGGGGGTGGACCTCCTGGCGCTGGTGTCGGACCCCTCTCCGGTGGCCATGCGCAGCGCCGCCCGCATCCGCGATATCGCCGACGAGGTGGGCATCGGCGCCCGGCGCGTCACTCTGCTCATCAACCTTTGCCGGCCAGAGGACGAGGGGTCCGCCCGCCGCCGGGCGGAGGAAGCCGGCTTCCAGAGCTATTCGTTCATACCTTACGACCCGAAGCTGGACGGCCTCAACATGGAGGGCAGGCCCCTGCGGGGTCTGGAAGGCTCCGAGGCCTATGCGGCGATGGAGAGGTTCTGCGAGAGGCTCATACTCCCAGGTTCTTGAGGAACTTGGGCAGCGAGCCGGACTCCATCGGGCCCACCAGGACCTTGCGCCCCACGGCCTCCTCCAGCTTCCCGCTCATCTTGGCGACCATGCCCGGCGCGACGACCGGCCCCGAGGTGCTCTCCAGCGCGGAGCTGGCCTCGAAAGCCGCCGCCACGTGCTCATGGCCGAACTTGTTGGCCGCGTAGGCGGTGAGGACCGATAGCCCCTCGGTGTCCACCACCTGTAGCCAGACCGGGATGCGGGACTTCTCGATGTCCGCCCGGACGGTGAAGTACGTGAGCGAGAAGTTGGTGGTGAAGAGCAGCGGCGAATCCTCGCCCGGGCCGTTTATGGGGTAGAGGCCCTGCTTCACCTGTATGGGCACCTGCGGGTCGGTGTAGATGTTCTGCCTCAGGGTCATCAAGGGTAGGGCCTGCTGCGGCTCCAACGAGTCGAAGACGACCAGGCTGCCGTACTTCATGGTCGAGAGCATCGCCAGCTTCATGGCCTCCTCCCCCGAGCCGACCAGGTTCATCAACGGATACCCTAGGCCCTTGAAGCTGCGCTTCAGGGATGCCTTGCGGGCCACGGTGTTGCGCTCCAGCACATGCCTCATGCTGTCGGAGCCCAGGTCCAGCACCAGGTCCTCCGCGCCCTGTCCGCGGGCGGCCTCCACCAGCTCGGCCATCCCCTCCAGGCTGCCGTCCCGCAAAGCCAGGGGAAGCCCCAGCTCGGCCGCCAACGCGGCCATGGAGGAGATGCTGCCCTTGTCGGCGCCGTAAAGTAGCGGCCTGCTGGCCTGCAGCGCCTCCGCCGCCGGCCGCAGGTCCTCCGCCCCGGCGCCGATCAGCATGAGCGGCTTGGAGCACATGCCGTCCAGCGCCACGGCGGCGCTGCGCAGCCTCTCCGCGTCGCCAGAGGCGTTGAAGACGGCGAACATGTCAATGTCGAAGGTCATGCCCACCCTCTCGAAGGACATGTCCAGATAGCTCTGCGCAAGGGCCTTCAGCTGCTCAGCGGGCAGAACGTCGGGTATGGCCACGGCGTAGGCGGTGGGGTTGACGAAGCGCCTCTCATGGCGATAGAGGACGGTCTCCTCCCCCATGCGGAACGAGCCTTCGCCCGCCCCCACGGTCACCCCCCGGACGGGAGGGGCGCTGGACTCCTGCAGCGTCCGCTTGGCCTCCTCGTCCACATAGGGGCACTCTTCCACCGAGGCCTTCTGGTTGGCAAGCTGCATCGCGAACGCCAGGCAGGTGGGGTGCCCGCACTCCCCGCAGTTGGTCTTGGGAAGGAATTTGAAGTACTCGATGGCGGTGGGCATCAGGCGCCACCTCCAAGGTCATCGATGGCCTCCTTGATCAGCTGCATGGCGTAGGGGCCGCGCACGATGAGCATGTCCGCCCCGGAGAGCAGCGCCGCCAGGGCGGTGCCGAACTCCCACCAAGCCGACCTCTCCACCGGGTCGCCGAGGCCTTCCTCCTCCTCGGCGCAGTCGCGCACCTGCCAGGCCTGGCTCGCATCGCATACCATGGGCACCTGCAGCATACGGTCCCCGTTGAGGGCGGCCAGCCTGATCCTCTCGTTGACCGAGTAGGAGTACTCCAGCCCCATTCCCAGGGGGGCCATGAGGGGGTCCATCACGATGTCCTCGCGCTGGACGCCGAAATCGCTGAGCAGGATGTTCATCTGCTTTGCGAGGTTGATGTCGAGGTTCGAGAAGGCCAGCACCGCGTGCTTGTTAGCGATCGCCGCGGACGATATCCTTTTGTAGGAATCCTCCTCCACGTAGGCCAGGATGGAACGGTGACCGGCGAGCGCGGCGCTCACCGCCTCCATGACGGCGGCGTCCTTCTCCGGCAGCCCGCATCCGTACACTATCAGAGGCATTCCGGTGGCGTCGGCGACGCTCCTGGCGACGGCGGCGGCCTCCTCCGGCGAGCGGTCGCGGCGGTCGGGGTCGGTGCTCAGCAGGCGCAGGCAGACGAGGTCCGCCCCCATCTCCTTCCAGCGCTGCGCCCACGCCGCCGGGTCCTCGGCATCCTCGCCGAAGAAGTCCAGGACGATGGGGGGGAAGTCCTCCAGGTCGTCTACGACCTCTCCCGCCAGCAGGGGGCGCGGCATATCAGGGTCCTCGAATGCCAGGAAGGGCATGCCCTTCGCCCCCCCTATCCGCACGCTGCCGTCCCCCAGCGCCGCGCTCGTTATGGCTCCGCTCCATTTCTCTTTCGGCATAGGCACCTTGGCCATCTCACATCCCTCACAGCAGCGGCGGCATCCCCAGCGCGGGGTGCCCCTTGCGTTGCATCCATTCCATGAGCCCTTCCGCGTCGTCGCAGACGGTCTCGTCGGCTATCTTGTCCAAGAGGTCGGGCTCGCCGATCTCCTCCGCCCGGGCGCGGAGTTCCTCAGCGAGGCGCTCCTTGAGGCCGCTGGGCATCCAGGCCACACGGGCCAAACCCCCCTCGGCGGCCAAGAACTTGTCGCTCGTTATATATTTTCTCCCCACGCCCATGAACCCCGGGGTCTGCCGCCCCCCGCCTATGGAGCCGGCGAGCGTGGAGAACCTCATCCCCACCGGGGACATGCCCCCGTACTCCCTGTCGACTATCACCACGCTCTGCATGTCGCTGCCCATCGCCACGATCGCCTCGAAGCAGCCGCAGGAGGTCATGGGCGCGTCCATCAAGCTGTACATGCAGACACGGGAGACCTTGCCGTTGGACAGGCCGCACACCGTGCTGTTGACCTCCTCCCATTCCCCCTTCTCCTCATCGAGGGCGGCCCCGAGGCCTATGGGCTGGTTGGGGCCGTGGGAGCTGATGCGGTTGCTGGCCTTGGCATCCAGCCAGTTTATCGCCCCGCAGAGGCCGAGCCGCTCCGGGGAGATTATGCAGACATGGTCGGGGGCGAAGGACTGGCAGAGGGTGCAGGTGTAGAACTCCTCCACCGAGGCGTCCCGGAGGCCGGACATCCTCTCATCCCTCTGCCGGTAGACCTCGCGGGCCTCTTGGAGCCGGGCCTCCGCCTCCTGCTCATCGGTGACCAATGTCACCTGGACCCGGCTCACTATCCCCCCGAACTCCTGTTTCAGCTTGGCCACCAGGATCTCGCCGATATGGCGGAGCCTGAGCCCCGCCTTCCACGCGTCCTCGCTGATGCGGATCCAGTCCATGTCCCGTTGGCCGGAGTGCCATAGGCCCTCGGCGTAGTTGAGGAACTGGTGGATCCTCCTCTCCAGCACGGCCTCGAAATCCGGCTCCATGTGCTTCCCGTAGACCTCGACGAGGATCGCCAGGGGAATCGGCGTCCCGGCAGGCGCCTCATCGATGTCATCGCCGATGAGCGATACCCTGCCGTCCTCCACCTCTCCCTCCTCGCGGGCTATGAGCAGCTCGAAGCAGAGGGAGCGGCCGCCCCCCGCCTCAATCCTCGCCTCCGCCCTCCTTATGACCTCCCCCTCGAAGGCGGGGCCGTAGGGCACCGGGACGTCCACCGTGCTCGCCTGCACGGCGATGCCCCTCATCTCCAGACCCTTCTGGAACATGGAATGGGCCTCCTTGCGGGTCTCCAGCAGGTCCGGGACCTGAGGGAGGTCCTGGTCGCTCACGATGGACGCCTTGTGCATAAGGGCCGCGAAGGCCAAGGACGCCCGCGCAGGATCCAGGGGACCCATCTGCAGCACCATGACCTTGGGCCTCCTCTCCAGGTAAGAGGACAGCATCTCCCGGTCCCCTGGCGCGACGTTGCCGAAGGACAGCGCCGCCCTGAGGGCGAAGTTGATGGCATGCACGATGGCGCTGTGGGGCCCGACGGGATAGAGCATGCGCCCCCATCCGGACTTGGCGCCCGCCTCCCGGAGCTGGCCGCTTATGGCGTCGGCGGTTATGAGGACCAGCCCCTTGCTCTGGCACTCGCGGGCGATGGCCAGGGCGTGCCCGGGGGACGGCGCCTCACCGATCATCAGCGCGCAGCCGGGTATGGTGTCGTCGACGAAGGACAGCCCCAGCTCTCTGAGGACCCGGTCGGGTATGAATCCCTCGTCCTCCCTCTCCGCCAGCTCCGCATCCCATAGATATCGAAGCGCCTCGAGGATCTCGCAGGCGTACATCGAGGCCTCCCCCGCCTGAAGGGCCTCCGGCAGCCCCCCCTGCCGCGGCAATGATACGGCCAGCTCCGCCACATTGCGCCGCGCTTGTGAAACAGTCATCTCCCCCGATCCCTGCCAGGCGGTGAAGCAGGGGAGGCCGTACGCCGTGTGCGGATATTCCAGGAGGGCATCCTCGGGGGCCAGGGAAAGCCGGAGGGCGGCCAGCTCCAGCATGAGCCTCGCCCCCATCAGGCCGGACCCTATGACATCCTCCAGTGACGCCTCCCCCGCCTCCGGTGCATGAGGCCCCACCAGCCTCCCTCCCATGATGTCGGGGGCGCACTGGTAGAGCAGCGCCCTCTCCGCCCCCTCGCTCTCATCGCCGAGGAGGAGCACCTCATGCCCGAGGCAGACCGCAGCCAGGGCCATCGGCCGGGAGTCCGTCAGCACCAGGACGGGAGGACGCCCCTCCATCTCGCTATCGATGGAGAGCAATGCCCTGAGCACGTCCCCCGGGCCAGAGAGCCTCCAGGGCTGAGGGATTCCCGCCAGCTCGGATCCGGAGGGGTCGATGGCCTCGCCGCATGCCGCCAGGACGAGATGTCCGTCCGGGACTTGGGCTGCTGCCTCGCCGAAACCGGCATCATCCAGGATCACGGCCGTAAGACCTGTGACCTCTCCCTCCGCCAGGGAATCGGCGATGTGGCTGAAAGGGGACCCCCTGGCCAAAGCTGCCAGCAGTTCCTCGGCTTCGCCGTAGCTGCATCCCGCCCCGTCCATCTCCAGGAAGGAGCGCATCAGAGCGGTGTTCAGCATGCGCAGCCCCGCTGCGGCCTCCCTCATGACGTCGAAGAGGGCCCCCTCCCCGTCTATCGGGCCGAGCAGCCCGTTCCCCTCCAAGGTCTGAAGGCGGTCCTCCGGGACGATGCCCCGCAGCATCCTGGAACCGTCTCCCGCCTCTTTCTTCAGCAGCTCGATGAGGCTCTCTCCCTCTTTCGGACCCAGGACCCTCTCCAAACGCTTACGGGAGTCGGAGCCCAACCTTTCGAACGACTCCACTACCGCTCCGGGGTCCGTGTACGAATCCTTTAGGCACTTCAGCAGATCACCCTCGTCCCGGCCTTGACCAGATGTTATTCCAAGACAGTTCGGATTATTTAATTGTGTCCGGGTTCAGAGCTCAATGCTGGAGCTCTCCATCATCACGTAGGAGCCGTCCATCCCTTCCAAGGAGGCGGAGATCCTCCCGGTGACGGAACCGGGGTCATCGCATCCGCTGATGTCCGCCACCGCCTCCAGGACCATGCGCTGATGGTAGACCTGGACCTTGGTGAACACCGACAGCAGGTTGATCCCCATCGAGGCCATGCAGTCCGCCACCCGGTGTATGGAGCCGGGGCTGTCCGGTATCGAGAACGACATCCGCACCAGCCTGGCCTCCTTCCTCAGGAATGTGACCGTGAGTATCCAGTTGTCGGGGTCGGCGACCATCATGACCGTGCTGCCCTCCACATCACCGATGACCTCATGGAAGCCCTCGGGGAGGCGGTAGCATCCGTCGGTCAGCGGGTCGGGGCCCGCCCTCCTCTGCTCAACCTTGCCCCCGTGGCCGCCTGGGAACGAGCTGCCGCGGGTGAATATCCGCCCCACGTCGGAACGCTGCACCTCGACATGGTCCAGTTTGTCCACCGAAGGGTCCGCCCCCTTGACCAGGGCGGAGAAGTCCTCCTCTATCAGGTCGAGCTCCCCGCCGAAGCCCAGGTCGACCAGTATCTTCCATACCATGCCCAGGTCGGAGATCACGCTCAAAGACACCGAGTTGAGCACGTTGACCCCGCGGTCGGAGAGGAACCTCGCCGCTTGAGCCAGCGCCCCTGGCACATCGCGCATGTGGATGGTCACATGGGAGAGGTTACGGTAGCTGTCGGGGCCGAAGGCCGACACTATGAGCTCGAAGCTCTTGCTCCCCTCCTGCTCGTACCTGAAGAGCACGCTGTAGAGCTGGTTGCCCTCCATGAGCCCCAGGGTGTTGGATATGGTGTCGCTGATGGGTATGGCGCCGCCCCTGACCTTGGCGAAATCCCAGAGTCTCATCTTATCCCCTCGCCATCGGTATCGTCGTTCTTAAGCTTAATTCAGTCGCGGCGGTCGATGTACTTCACCGAGGTCAGGGGCCTGGTCCAGACCGGGTGATCCTCCCCCAAGTGCTCAAGGTCCTTGATTATGTTCGCTATGGAGTCGGCCTCCACCGAGTCCCGGCACTCCCGCAGCCGGGGCAGAAGCTTCTCCTGGGCACGGCGGCTCACCGGGCTCATCCGCGTCGCAGACTCCACCAGCTCCATGCATTCGTCCAGCTTCCCGGCCGCCTCCTGGAGGGCGGCAACCCTTCTCCTTATCTCATCATCGTCCATATCTCATCCTTTCCTGGCATGGAAAACGTAACGTCCTGGCTCCCGCCTCTCCAGGCCGACCCTGAACTCGCATCCCCGGCATCTGCGGCCGATGACCGCCTCTCCTCCCTCCAGGGTGCTGTTGACCATCTCCTCCATGGGGGCTGAGCAGACCGGGCAATCCCCGTCCATCCTCCTCTCCGTCTGACGGTAGATTATCTCCAGACGGGCCAGGCCCTTCTCCATGGCCATTCGCCGCAGCCTGCTGCCGCTGGCCCGGGCGTTGCGGCCGTCCAGCTCCGAGGCGAGCGCCCGGGAGAGCGCCGCTTGGGAGCGCAAGAGGGGGTTGTCGCGGAAGACCTTGCGCAACAGGCTCTCCAGCTCCTCGTCGCGGAGTCTCTCGTAGCCCATATGCATACGATTACAGTCGCGGTACAATTAACTTGCTGAAGGGAAGTTTAATCAATGGCGGAAGGATACGATGGTTGAGCGGGGGTAGCCGAGCTGGACAAAGGCGCGGGACTTAAGACAGTCCCCTGTAGGAAATCCCGTCCCGCAGGGGTACGTGGGTTCGAATCCCACCCCCCGCACCAACCGCGCCTCCGGCCGGGCATGCAGGCGCCGGAGGGCCATACTTTCAATCACGCCGGACGGTCCAGCGGGTAACAGCGGCAAGGGGCCGGCCCCCTGGGGCCGGGAAGACGTCAGCGCGCCTGGAGCAGGCCCTCGATGAGCCTT